>NZ_AFWY03000024.1:0-97988 GCF_000231075.2 Amycolatopsis sp. ATCC 39116
GGTTCGCCGCCGCGCGGGATCCCCGCGCCGCCGTCGCGGAAGAAGCCGAAGCTGCCGTGGATCATCGGCGGCGCGGCCGTGCTCGTCGTCGCCGCGGTGGCCGGGCTGGTGGTCGTGCTGACCGCGGACGGGGAGCCGGAACCGCCGCCGGGGAAGGTCGTCGCGCAGTACCACTACCAGTTCACCGCGCCGCAGGACTGGACGCAGACCGGTGGCTCGCCGGACCTGCGGGAGACGCTGATCAAACCGGACGACGCGCAGCAGCAGTTCGACTCGGTGTCGGTCCAGGAGCACCCGCTGTCCTACGACGCGTCGGCGGATCCCGGCCGGCTCGTCAGCGAGTTGCGGTCGCAGATCGAGGCGGCGCCCGCGCAGTATTCCGGGTTCAACCCGGAAGCCACTTACGCCGGCCGGAAAGTGGTCTTCTACCACCAGGTGCTGCCCGGCCAGAACGCGTCGATCGACTGGTACGCGCTCGCGCAGGGGAACGTCCAGGTGAACGTCGGGTGCGTGTATGCGAACGAAAACGCGCGTCAGCGGGTGGACGCCGCGTGCACGCAGGTGATCCGGACGCTCAACATCAGCGCGTGAAAACCCGTTCGGGTGAGCGCGGCATTCACACGCGCAACTACTTCCGCGAACGGCGGGACAAGGCGGAACCGGCCATGGCAAGGTCATCGTCGTAGGTCCGTAGGCGGTTGGGATCGTTACGGACAACACCACGACGAAGGGGGTAGTTCCTCATGGCAGGCGGCTTTGAAGGGGATCCGGCAGAATTCGCGGCCGCGCACCTGAAGGTGTCCGAGGCCAAGCTGGCGATGGACCAGAACCTGATGCAGCTGGCCAACAACATCGAGGCCACGCAGGCTGGCTGGACCGGTCCGGCGGCCAAGGTGTTCCAGGACGTCATGGACGCGTTCGCCCAGAAGTCGGCGAAGCTGAACGACGCGCTCGAGCACATCGGCGAGATGCTCAAGTCCTCCGGTGTCCAGTACGAGGTGCAGGACCAGGAAGTCAACCAGCAGCTGAGCTCGCTCCAGGCCGCTCTCGAGGGCCTGTGATCGCGGCCTGAGCGCCGTCACCACACCTGACTTCCAGACCAGAAAGGACAATCATGTCGGGCCCGATGAAGGTCGATTACGCCACCATCCACCAGGCGGCCGAGGACTGCAACAAGACCGGCGGCGAGCTGGAGAACCTCTTCACCCAGTTGAAGTCGGACCTCGCTCCGCTGACCAACAGCTGGACCGGTGACGCGCAGCAGGCGTGGCACGACCGGCAGGAGGAGTGGAACCGCGCGCTGGAGGACATGAAGGGTCTCCTCGCCCGCATCGCCACCGCGCTGCCGCAGATCGCGGACGGCTACCAGTCCACGGACACCGGCATCACCAAGATGTTCGGCGGCTGAGTTCTTTTCCCGGAAGGGGCCCCGGCGTTGTGCGCCGGGGCCTTTTTCCGTTGGTCAGCGCGGCATTCCGACTTCGTACTGCGCCTGGTCGTTGAGGACGCGGACGGTGACCTTTTTCGGTTGTCCCGCAACGGTCACCGTGCATTCGAAGGTGGTGCCCGTGCGGACCGGCTGGTCCTCGGGGCACTGGGCGTTCTTGACGTCTCCCTCGCCGAAGTCCTCGCGGAGGATCTTGACGACGCCGTCCTGGACCGCGGCCCGGTCGAGGGTGTCCCCCTGGAACGCGCCGAGCAGCCACGCGCCGACGCCACCCCCGGCGAGCAGAACGACCACCGCGGCGCCGATCAGGAACGGCTTCTTGGAGCGCTTGGGCTTCTGCTCGCCGAACGCGCCGAACCCCCCGTAGCTCGGCTGCCACTGCCCGCCCTGCTGGGGCTGGGGGCCGGTCGCGGGGCTGGAGGGTTGGTGCTGCGCCTGGCCGGGCTGGTTCCACCCCTGGCCGGGCGGCACCTGGCCGGTTTCGTGCGGGCTCCAGGGCTGGGGGACCGGCCCGCTGGTGGGGTTGTGCTGGCCGGGCTGGCCCCAGGGAGCGGCCGCGCCCGCTTGGTCAGTGGGCTGCTGGCCCCAGGGCTGGGGGACCGGCCCGCTGGGCGGGCCCTGCTGGCCCCAGTTCTGCCCGGGCGGTACCGGCCGGTTTCGGCGGACTGCTGGCCCCACGGTTGGGGGACCGGTCCGCTGGTGGGGTTGTGCTGGCCGGGCTGGCCCCAAGATGCGGCAGGGCCGTTCGCCGGGCCGGTCTGGTCGGCGGGCTGTTGCCCCCACGGCTGGGGCACCGGCCCGCTGGCGGGATTCTGCTGGCTGGGCTGGCCCCAGGGTGCGGCCGCGCCGGCTTGGTCAGTGGGCTGCTGGCCCCACTGCTGCGGAACCGGCCCACTGGCCGGGCCCTGCTGTCCCCAGGGCTGGGGGACCGGTCCGCCGGCGGGATTCTGCTGTTCCGGCTGCCACCCCGGCTGTTGCGGCTGGTTCACGCCACTCACCTGCCCTGCCCCTGGATGTCGTCCATCCGGGCGTAGAAATCCGACACCGCCGCACTGTCCGCCAACACCGTGACCTGCGACGGGTCCGGGATCTTCGGCAGGTCGACCTCGGACGGCGTGCCGTCGAGCCGGTAGTGGTAGTCGATCTCCAGTTCGTGCCCGTTGCCGGTGATCTTGCCCGTCATCTCGATCTCGGTCAGCTTGCCCCGCGGGTCCAGCACGACGCGCGTCTGCAGCGTCTGCGCCTTCATCTCGGCCGTCAGCTCGGAGCTGATCGCGGCGGGGAAGGTCACCACGTCGTTCTCGATGAACGCGGTCAGGGTCACCTCGGCCATCAGCTCGACGCTGCCGTCGGGCTTGCTGTTGGCGCTCTTCGCGCCATGGCCGCCCTCCACCGAGTCCTGCACGGCGCCGAGCATCTTGCAGACCGTCTGCGCGCCCTCCCAGTAGCACTCGTTGTACTGGCCCGACGTGTACGGCATCTGCACCCACGGCGTCGGCGCGAGGCTGGCGTACACGGGCCCGAGCAGCATGTACTCGACCGGGCTGTTGGCCGGGTGGTAGACGTCCAGGTACTCGTTCGAGTCGAGGTTCGAGTGGTTGCGGCTCAGCCGCGCGGGCGGGTGCCCCAGCTGCACGGCGCTGATCGTCGCGTTCAGGCGCCGCTCGTCGAAGCGCACCACCTGGTCCAGCCGGGTCTTCCGGGTCTCGTTGGCGCTGAACTGGTCGGACAGCTTGTTGAGCGTCTCGTCGAACTTCGCGCTCACGTAGGCGGCGGCGTCCTCGCCGTCGGGCACGGGCGTCCCCGCCTTGGCGCTGCCGCACCCGGCGAGCAGGGCCACGGTGGCGAGCACCGCGGTGAACCTCGGTAGGCTGGATCTCGTTCGCGCGGACACGCCGGTGGCCCCCTCCAGGCGGAAAACCGTGTTCTCGACTGCGCGCAACCCTAGTATGTAGGCCGGGGACACCCCGCCTTCAAGGTCGCCGAACCCGGCGGGTATCTTTATATGTCGTTGTGCGTGCAGCAAGCGTTCGCGCTGGGTACGCACTCGACCCCAAACGCACCGTTGACCACGAGGTAAACCCTTGCCCACGTACAGCCCTAAGCCTGGCGATGTCACCCGTGCCTGGCATGTGATCGATGCCGAGGATGTCGTGCTCGGCCGGCTCGCGACCGAGGTCGCCACGCTGCTGCGCGGCAAGCACAAGCCCACGTATGCACCACACGTGGACACCGGTGACTTCGTCATCATCGTCAACGCCGAGAAGGTCCGCCTGACCGGTAACAAGCGCGACCAGAAGTTCGCGTACCGGCACAGCGGCTACCCGGGCGGTCTGCGCAAGCGCTCGTTCGGCGAGCTGCTCGACACCCGGCCCGACCGGCTGCTGGAGAAGGTCGTCAAGGGCATGCTGCCGAAGAACAAGCTCGGCCGCGCCCAGGCGAAGAAGCTGAAGGTCTACGCAGGCCCGCAGCACCCGCACGCTGCGCAGCAGCCGCAGCCGTTCGAGATCACCAAGATCGCGCAGGTCGCCAAGTGAGTGAGGAAGTGTCTGTGACCAGCACGGAGACCGAGACCGAGGCCCCCGAGGCCACCGAGGCGGTCGTGACCAGCGAGACGCCGGCCGCGCCGCGGCCGTCCCGCGCTGCCGGTGGCTCCGCCCAGACCGTCGGCCGTCGCAAGGAGGCCGTCGTCCGCGTGCGGCTCGTCCCCGGCACCGGCAAGTTCAAGCTCAACGGGCGCAGCCTGGAGGAGTACTTCCCGAACAAGGTGCACCAGCAGCTCATCCGCGAGCCCCTGGTGACCGTGGAGAAGCCGGACTCGTTCGACATCTTCGGCAACCTGACCGGTGGCGGCATCTCGGGCCAGGCGGGCGCGCTGCGCCTCGCGATCGCTCGCGCCCTGGTCGAGGTCGACGCCGACGACCGTCCCGCGCTGAAGAAGGCCGGGTTCCTGACCCGCGACGCGCGTGCGACCGAGCGCAAGAAGTACGGCCTCAAGAAGGCTCGCAAGGCTCCGCAGTACAGCAAGCGCTGACCTGCGCCAGTCCGACGCGAAGGCGCCCATCCGGTTCCGGGTGGGCGCCTTCGTCGTTCCTGTGCAGGTGACACCCAGGCTGGGTATGTAACGTGCGAAAACCGCGTTCTTCCAGCGGAACGCACCCTGGCGACGATGCTCCGGGGGAGCGTTACCGTCGAATCGGGGGACGCTAGGTTGTCGGGGTTGCACGCTCGAGGAGAGGATGAGATGGCTCGCCTTTTCGGCACCGACGGGGTTCGAGGCCTCGCCAACGGGGAGCTGACCCCGGAGCTGGCGCTGTCCGTGGCGGCCAGCGCGGCCCGTGTGCTCGCCGCGCACGACCGCTCGCACCGTCCGGTCGCGGTCGTCGGGCGGGACCCCCGGGCCAGCGGCGAGATGCTGGAGGCCGCCGTCGTGGCCGGCCTCGCGTCGGCGGGCGCGGACGTCCTCCGTGTGGGTGTCCAGCCGACCCCCGCGGTCGCCCATCTGGTCGGCGCGCTCGAAGCCGACCTCGGCGTGATGATCTCCGCGTCGCACAACCCCATGCCGGACAACGGCATCAAGCTCTTCGCCTCCGGCGGGCACAAGCTCCCGGACGGCATCGAGGACGAGATCGAGGCGGGCCTGACCGGTGACGGCCCCCGCCCGACCGGCGCGGAGATCGGCCGGGTCAGCGACGTCGACGACGCCCTCGAGCGCTACACGAACCACCTGCTCGCGGCCACCCCGCACCCGCTGACGGGCCTGCGGATCGTCGTCGACTGCGCCAACGGCGCGGCCTCGTTCGCCGCGCCCGAGGTCTACCGCAAGGCCGGGGCCGAGGTCATCGCCATCCACGCGGAGCCGGACGGCATCAACATCAACGAGGGCTGCGGCTCGACCCACCCGGACAAGCTCCAGGCGATGGTGGTCGAGCACGGCGCCGACCTGGGCATCGCCCACGACGGCGACGCCGACCGCTGCCTCGCCGTGGACGCCTCCGGCGAGCTGGTGGACGGCGACCAGATCATGGCGATCCTGGCGCTCGCGATGGCCGAGGCCGGGGAGCTGACCCACGACACCCTCGTCGCGACCGTGATGAGCAACCTCGGCCTGCACCTGGCCATGCGCGACCACCGGGTCAACCTGCGCACCACGGCCGTCGGCGACCGGTACGTGCTCGAGGAGCTGCGCGCGGGCGGGTACGCGCTGGGCGGCGAGCAGTCCGGCCACGTGGTGTTCCCGGCGCTTGCCACCACCGGCGACGGCCTGCTCACCGCGCTGCGGGTGATGAGCCGGGTCGCGTCGACCGGCAAGACGCTGGCCGAGCTGGCCGGCGTGATGCGCAAGCTGCCCCAGGTGCTGGTCAACGTGCGGGTCTCGGACAAGGCGACGGTCGCGAAGTCCGACGTCGTGCGCGAAGCCGTCGAGGCCGTAGAGGCCGAGCTGGGCGACGAGGGCCGCGTCCTGCTGCGCCCGTCCGGCACCGAGCAGCTGGTGCGGGTGATGGTCGAGGCGCCGTCACAGGAAACCGCCCAGGCCGCCGCGGACCGCCTCGCCGGAGTCGTTTCGTCCGTCTCCTGAACCGACTGCGGATTGTCGTACCCGGTAGGTATGTTCTGTGCACGACACGGAGCGAGGGGGAGTGGTCGTGGCCGGGTACGAGGTCGATCCGCAGCAGCTCAGCGCCGCCGCCGGCACGGTGCGGGACGAGCCGGGGACGCAGCTGCGATACACGCTGCCCAACCTCAAGGACGTGCGGATCACGGCCGAGGACTTCGGCCGCAAGCACCACGAGTCCTTCGCCGGGTACCAGGCGGGTGTGCAGCGGCTGGTGGCCTGTGTGGACAGCTACGTGCGGGCCTCCGGTGAGTTCGCGGACAAGCTGGGCCGCGCGAGCGGGTCCTACACGGCGGCGGACGACCGGTCCCAGGCCGACGTGCGGACGGCGGCGAGCTGATGGCAGAGCGGCTGCCCACGATCGACGAGGTCCGGCAGCTCGTCGACGACCCGGGGATCGACGACGAGACCAAGCGCACCCTGCTCGTCCGCTACTTCGACGCGATCGGTGACGTCGACCCGGTCGTCTACGGCTTCGCGAACGAGAACGAGAAGAAGGAGCTGCTGGAGTCCTATCAGGACCGGTTCGGGTTCACCGACCGGGACCTCCAGGAAGGCGCCTTCGCCTACGACGCGTACTCCGCGGCGCAGGGCAAGCACGACGCGAACATGCAGGCGGCGCGCGAGGCGCAGGCGCGGGCGGTCGACGACGGGAAGGCGCGCCTCGACTCGCTGAAGGGGTCGGACACCAGCCCGGGGGCGGCGAACTCGAACGAGATCCTCGACGCCGGCGTGCCGGGGCTGGACAGTTTCCGGGTGTGGCTGCCCGTCTACAGCAGGGCGCGCGCGGTGGCGGCGCCCGGGTTGCCGGATTTCCGCTTGCAGGAGCTGATCGACCGCTACGACGAGCAGCGCGACATCCCGTTCGACAAGTTCGCCGCCGGGGTGACCGAGATCGTGCAGGTGCGGGAGTCGGTCGCGGACGCGGCGCCGTCGCAGAACTCCGCGATGCAGGCGTTGTTCGGCTCGTGGGAGGGCGACGGGAAGAGCGCGGCGGCGGCGTCCTGGACGAAGTTCGGGGACGGGGTCAGGGCCGTCGAGCAGTCGCTGGAGCACGCGGCGGACGTGGTGAACCGGACGATCGCCGCGGTCGCCGGCTCGTGCCGGGACAAGGCTTCGTGGGTGCTGCAGTACGCGTTCCAGACGTGGCCGCAGCAGCAGGGCCTGACGGCGCAGGACACCTCGCGCCTCGCGCGGATCGCGGAGCTGGGGCGCAACGCCAGCGCGGACGACTTCAAGCACTTCATCCCGTTCCTGCTGGGGCAGCATTCGCCGTTGGCGGGGCAGCTGCTGGTGGGCTCGTCGTTCGGGATGTCGGACGAGCTGCTGGACGCGGTGCAGTCGTGGGCGAAGAGCTGGCTGGCGGAGTTCTGCCGCTGGTTCGCCGGTTTCGTCGGCGAGTTCCAGACGATGTGCGAGAACACGCGCGTCGCGGTGGCGGCCCAGTGGTCGGCGTTGAACACCGAGTTGCAGCAGGTGCCGGACAACCCGTTCGCTGCGGTCGGCGAGGCCGCGCCGGTCGCGCCGCAGAGCTCCGGTGCCGGTGGCGCGGGCGGCGCCGGCGGTGGCGCCGCGGGTTCGGCGGGTGGCGGTGGCTCGGCGGGCGGCGCGGGTTTCGCGGGTGGCGCTGGCGCGGCGGGTGCGACACCACCACTCGCCCCTCCGGTCGTGCCCCCGGCGGTGGCGCCCGCCGTGCCGGCCGCCGAGCCGGTGCCGGACGAGCAGGACACGCTGACGGTCCAGCGGGGCGACAGCAAGCTCGAACTGACCGAGCCCGACCAGACCGGCCGAATGGCCATCAAAATCGACAACGGCGACGGCCAGCCGAAGGACTACCAGCTCACGTGGGGCACCCCCGACCCGGCGACCCCCGCGTACACCCCGGCCGCCGACGGCAAAATCCACATCGACGACGGCCCACTGCACATCACAGCCGAACGCCCAGCCGGCGAGACCGGCCCAACGGTGATCACGCTCGACGACGGCACGGGCACCCCAACGACGTACACCCTCGGCGAGGAGCCAACCGCGCCCGGCGGCTCCGGCTCCGTCCCCGGTGCCCCGACGACGTACCCCCTGGGCGAGGAGCCGACCGCCCGGCCCGCCACACCCGGCAGCCCAGGGTCCGCCCCCGGCCTCTCCACCGACCCAGCCCAGCGCCTCGGCGCGACCGGCGCACTCGGCGGCCCCGGCCAGTCAGCTGGCGCCGCGGACTTCGCCCCGCTCGCCGACGGCACGGGCACCCCCACGACGTACCCCCTGGATGAGGAGCCCGCCGGTGGGCCCGCTACACCCGCCAGCGTCGGGGCCGCCCCTGGCCTCTCCACCGACCCGGCCCAGCGCCTCGGCGCGACTGGCGCACTCGGCGGCCTCAACCAGCCGGCTGTCGCCGCAGACTCCGTCTCCCTCGCCGATGCCGCCCAGCGGTCGGCGGCTGGCGCGTTCGATGACCTCGCCCAGCCGGCTGCTGCCTCCGGGCCCCGCCACGCTCAGGTTCAAGGCGCGGGTGCCGACGGCGCGCCCGATGGCGCCCAAGCGACTATGTCCGGCGCCGCTGGTGCTGGTCCGAACCTCGCGGACGCTGCCGGTCCGGGCGCTACCGGCTACCCGTCGCTCGGCGGGCAGGAGCACACCAGCCCAGCCGCCGCGCTGGGTTGGGTTTCCGATGGGCCGGCCGAGCAGGGGGCCGTGAGCGGCTCCCTCGGCGATCCCGGCTCGATCGGGCACTCCTCGGCGCCTCCGGCGTCCGGGGCCGCCCTCGGCACCGCGCCGGGGCTTGATCCGGTCGGCGCGGCTGTCGATCCCAGCGGGATGAGCATGCTCGGCGGCCTGCCAGCCGCCGCCGGGAACCAGGGTGGTGAGGATCCCGAGCGGTCCTCCCGCGCCTACCGCGTTGACGGCGACATCTTCGACAGCCCCGGCTCGGGTGGCCGCATCAGCGGCTCCCTGGACGAGGAGGAAACCCGCAGGTGAGCGAGTTCCAGACGAAGCTCGACGCGATCGCCGCCGAGCGCGTCGCCCGTCAGGACCTGATCGGCCGCCGCGTCGAGACGAGTCTCGCGGAGAGCCAGGCCCGCGCCGGCGACCTCACGCGGGAGGCCGCCGCGAGCGTGCAGCGCCTCGCCGAGCAGGCCGCCCGCACGAGGACCGCCGCCGGGTGGGAGCTGCCCGAGAAGTCCGACCCCAATGCCTCACTGGGCATGGACTTCGAAGACCCGGAGATGGCGACTGAACCGACGAACCGCCACGCGCCCCCACCGGAACCCCCGGCGCGCCGAGGCCGCCACGCCCGCCCCGACGAACCCGAGGACGACTACTCGAACAAGGACTGGCTGGGCTGATCCCAAAGCCCGCGACCCGACTCCTGTGGGGTGTTGTGGCCGAGGGCGGCGCTGGTGGTTGGCGGGCTGCTGTGGTGCGGCTGCCCGGCGCGCGGCCCGGCTTCTGCGGCCGGCGCTGGTGGGGCGCCGGTTGCCCCCGGAACGTGCGCGGCTGGGCTTCTGCGGGGGGTGGGGTGTTGGGCTGGGCGGGTGTGGGCGGCGCTGGTGGGGCGCCGGCCGCCCCCGCACGCGCGCGGCCGGGCTTCTGGCGGCGGCGTGGTGTTGGGCTGGGCGGGTGCGGATGGCGCTGGTGGGGCGCCGGTTGCCCCCGAACTCGCGCGGCCGGACTCCTGCGGCTGACGGAGGTGCAGCTACGCAGCCACCGGCAACGCGTCGCGCGAGAAGTCGATTTCGGCGCGCTTCACGTCCGTCTCCAGCAGCGGCCGGTACTTGTCCGTCCCGGTCAGATGCGTCAGGAAGAACGCCGTGAACAGGGCCCGCACCAGCACCTGCGTCCGGTGGTTCGGCTTCCCGTGCAGCAGGCGCTGGCTCCAGTGGCTGCCCTCGGTCAACGCCAGGTGCGTCGACTTGTCGACCTTCCGGTACTGGACCGGCCCGCCCCACGCCTTGGCTATCGACTCGGCGTTGCCGCCCGCCGGGGCGACCAGGTCGCCGTCCGCGGCGAGGTGCAGCCCGGGCGCCGTCACGTGCACCGCGGCCGCGCTCGCCGACGGCAGCGTCTGCGCCGCGGCGAACGTCGCCACCCCGCGCACCCCGCCCGAGGCCGCGGCCAGCACTGCCGATCCGCCGCCGGTCGAGTGGCCCGCCAGGCCCAGCCGGTCCCGGTCGACGCTGATCGCGTCCGGGCCGAGCCGCACCCCGGTCACCACGTCGAGCGTCGTGCGCAGGTCCGCGGCCAGCAGGCGGTGCGACGGCAGCGGACCGAGCTGCGTCGCGGGCGCGGCTGCCACGATGCCCCAGCTCGCGAGATGCGCCAGCAGCCCGCGGTACCGCCCGGGCGGCTGCAACCAACCGTGCCCGAAGGCCACCGCCGGCAGCCCGAGGCCGCTTCGTGGGGTGAACACCACACCGGGCAATCCGGCGAGCGCGAGGTTGCCCCGCAGCACGTCGTGCGGTCCCGCGTGCGACAGCTCTTCGAGCAGCTCCTTGGGCTTGCTGACCATGGTCGAGAGCTTAGGGCAGCCCGCCCCGGCACGGCCGCGCAACATCCTTCGGAAGCGCGGTTTCGCCGAGGTGGAGATGAGCCGGGGGAGCGCGACCCGTATCCCTCGTTAGGCTGGTGGTGTGTGCGGAATCGTGGGATATGTCGGTCACCGGCAGGCGCTGGACGTCGTGCTCGGCGGGCTGCGCCGGATGGAGTACCGCGGGTATGACTCGGCCGGCGTGGCCGTGCTGGACGGCGCCGGCGCGCTGACCGTCGAACGCAAGGCGGGCCGCCTGGCCAACCTGGAGGGCGCGCTCTCCGAACACGGCCTCGACGGGTTCGCGGGCACCGCGGGCATGGGCCACACCCGATGGGCGACCCACGGCGCGCCCATCGACCGCAACTCGCACCCGCACCGGGACGCCTCGCAGCGCGTCGCGGTCGTGCACAACGGCATCATCGAGAACTTCGCCGCCCTGCGGGCCGAGCTGGAGGCCGACGGTGTCGAGATGACCAGCGACACCGACACCGAGACCGCGGCCCACCTGGTGGCCCGCGCCTACGCCAACGGCCCCACCGCGGGTGACCTGCCGGCCAGCGTCCGGGCCGTGTGCCGCCGCCTCGAAGGCGCGTTCACCCTGGTCGTCACCCACGCCGACCAGCCGGACATGATCGTCGCCGCGCGGCGGTCGTCGCCGCTGGTCGTGGGGGTCGGCGAGGGCGAGCACTTCGTCGCCTCCGACGTGTCGGCCTTCATCGAGCACACCCGCGAGGCCGTCGAGCTGGGCCAGGACCAGGTCGTCGTCATCAGCCGGGACGGCTACGACATCTCCGACTTCGCCGGCGAGCCCGCGCAGGGCAAGCCGTTCACGGTCAACTGGGACCTTTCGGCCGCCGAGAAGGGCGGCCACGAGTACTTCATGCTCAAGGAGATCGAGGAGCAGCCGGAGGCGCTGGCGAACACGCTGCGCGGCCACTTCGACCGCGGCCGCATCATCCTCGACGAGCAGCGCCTGTCCGACCAGGACCTGCGCGAGGTCGACAAGGTGTTCGTGGTGGCCTGCGGCTCGGCCTACCACTCCGGCCTGGTCGCCAAGTACGCGATCGAGCACTGGTGCCGCCTGCCCGTCGAGGTCGAGCTGGCCAGCGAGTTCCGCTACCGCGACCCGGTGCTGGACCGGGACACCCTGGTCGTCGCCGTGTCGCAGTCCGGGGAGACCGCGGACACGCTCGAAGCGATCCGCCACGCCCGCGACCAGAAGGCGCGCGTGCTGGCCGTCTGCAACACCAACGGCGCGCAGATCCCGCGCGAGTCCGACGCCGTGCTCTACACGCACGCCGGGCCGGAGGTCGGGGTCGCGGCGACGAAGACTTTCCTGTCGCAGATCGCGGCGAACTACCTCGTCGGCCTCGCGCTGGCGCAGGCCCGCGGCACGAAGTACCCGGACGAGGTGGCACGCGAGTTCGCCGAGCTGGAGGCCATGCCGGCCGCCGTGCAGAAGGTCCTGTCCACTGTGGACCAGGTGCGCGAGCTGAGCCGGGACATCGCCGACTCGAAGGCCGTGCTGTTCCTGGGCAGGCACGTCGGCTACCCGGTCGCGCTGGAGGGCGCGCTCAAGCTCAAGGAGCTGGCGTACATGCACGCCGAGGCCTTCGCCGCCGGTGAGCTGAAGCACGGCCCGATCGCGTTGATCGAGGAGGGCCTGCCGGTCGTCGTCGTGATGCCGTCGCCGAAGGGCCGCGCGGTGCTGCACGCCAAGCTGGTGTCGAACATCAGCGAGATCCAGGCCCGCGGCGCGCGCACGATCGTCATCGCCGAGGAGGGCGACGACACGGTGCGCCCGTTCGCCGACGAGCTGATCGAGGTCCCGGCGGTGCCGACGCTGCTCCAGCCGCTGGTGTCGACCGTGCCGCTGCAGGTGCTGTCGGCCGAGATCGCTCGCTCGCGTGGTTACGACGTGGACAAGCCGCGGAACCTGGCGAAGTCCGTGACCGTGGAGTAAACAGGGCCGCGTGCAGGGAATCTGGACCACCGACCGGATCCGTTCGGCTGAAGAGAAGCTGTTGGCCGCCACGCCCGAGGGCGCGCTGATGCACAAGGCCGCGTTCGCGGTCGCCCTGCACGCGGCCGAGATGCTGGCCGAGCACACCGGGCAGGTGTCCGGGCGGCGCGTCGCGCTGCTCGTCGGCGCGGGCAACAACGGCGGCGACGCGTTGTGGGCCGGTGCGTTCCTGCGCCGCCGGGGCGTGAGCGTCACCGCGATCCTGCTCAAGCCCGAGAAGGCGCACGCCGCCGGGCTGGCCGCGCTGCGCCGGGCGAAGGGCCGGGTGGTGTCCGCCGAGGACGGCCCGGCGGTGCTCGAAGCCGCGGACCTGGTGATCGACGGGATCGTCGGCCTGTCCGCGCACGGCGGCCTGCGCCCGGACGCGGCCGCGCTGGTCAAGCACGTTCGCACGCCGGTACTGGCGGTCGACCTGCCCAGCGGCCTCGAGCCGGACACCGGGGCGGTGCCGGGCGACGCGGTCACGGCCATGCGGACGGTGACGTTCGGCGCGCGCAAACCGGTGCACGTGCTCAACCCGTCGCGCTGCGGGCGGGTCGAGCTGGTCGACATCGGCCTGGACCTGGACGATCCGGACCTGTGGCAGCTGGACGCGGCCGACGTCGGGCGCGCGTGGCCGGTGCCGGGGCCGGCGGACAACAAGTACACCCAGGGTGTGACGGGCGTCGCGGCCGGCTCGGCGACCTACCCGGGCGCGGCGGTGCTCGCGACCGGTTCGGCGGTGCTCGCGACGTCCGGCATGGTGCGCTACGCCGGGCCGGCGGCTGACGTCGTGCGGTCGCGGTGGCCGGAGGTCGTGGCGACCGGTTCGGTGACCGACGCCGGGCGGGTGCAGGCGTGGGTGGTCGGGCCGGGGATCGGGACCGGCCGCGAGGGGCGTGAGGTGCTGGGGCACGTGCTCGGCGCCGGGGTCCCGGTGTGCGCGGACGCCGACGCGACGACGCTGATGGCGCACCGCCCGGACGTCCTGGACGCTCGTGACCCGGGCACTCCGCTGGTGCTGACCCCGCACGCGGGCGAGTTCGAACGCCTGATGGGCCGCCCGCCGGGCGAGGACCGGGTGGCGTCGGTGCGGGAGGCCGCGGCGAAGTACGACGCCGTGGTGCTGCTGAAGGGCAACGTGACGATCGTCGCCGCCCCGGACGGCCGGGTGCTGGTGAACGTCGCGCGCGGCTCGTGGCTGGCGACGGCCGGTTCCGGGGACGTGCTGTCCGGGTTGATCGGCTCGCTGCTGGCGGGTGGGTTGGAGCCGTGGCTGGCTGCTGGGTGCGCGGCGTACGTGCATTCGCTGGCGGGGGATCTTGCGGCGCGGGGCGTGCCGGTCTCGGCTTCGGGGATTCTGGCCGCGATCCCGGACGCGGTGCGGACCGTGCGCGCCGCGGCGCTCTGACGCGGAGCGGGGGCTCCCGGGCGCGATCCTCGCGGCGATTCCGGAGGCCGCGCAGACCTAGATCGACCGCGTTCTGAACACGAACGATCACCCAGAGCTCCCATAGGAGAACTTACCCATCAAGTTATCGAGTTATGTGTTAACAACTGCGAGATCCTCTGGTAAATAAGTGGGCGTCCCCACCAACTACGGAGGAACCCAATGACGGGAGCGCCCCCAAGGGGCGTCGCGCGGCGGTCGGTGCTCAGGGGGGCACTGGCGGGCGGCGCGGCCCTCGCCACCGGCGGCCTGCTCGGCGCCTGCAGCGCCCGGCAGGACGCGCCGCGGATCGTCACCGACGACCGCTGGCGCCAGTTCGCAGGCGCCACCATCAACCTGATCTCCGAGAACACCGCCCCCACCGCGGCGATCGCGGCGAACCTCAAGCCGTTCACGGACCTGACCGGCATCAACGTCAACATCGTCACGCTGGAGCTGTCCGCCCTGGTCCAGAAGGTCGCGCTCGACCTGGCCGGCGGCGAATCGCAGTACCACGTGATCTACGCCGACCCCTACCAGGTGCTCGCGCCCTACTCGAAGGGCCTGGTCGACCTGCGCGAGCTCGCCGCGCAGCCCGGCCTGCCCGAATTCGACGGCTGGGACGACTTCATCCCGACCCAGCTCGACGCCGCCGGCCGGTTCGGCGACCGGGACAAGATCTTCGCCGTCCCCTACGACTGCCCGACGATGATCTGGCAGTACCGCGCCGACCTGTTCGACAAGTACGGCGCGCGCATGGCCGACGACCTCGGCTTCGACCCGACCCCCGGCCTCGACCGCACCTGGGACGAGTACCTGCGGATCGCCCGGTGGTTCAACGACAACGCCGACGAAGTCGCCTACGGCACCGGCCACCAGGCCAAACAACACGACTCGCTGATGTGCGACTTCTCCAACGTGCTGTGGTCATACGGCGGCGACTACTTCGACAACGGCACCGAGGTCGGCCTCTACGGCACCACCGACCCCGGCCCGTGCCGCCTCGGCAGCGACCAGGCCATCGCCGCCGCCGAGTTCTACCAGCGGCTCCTGTCGATCGCCGACCCGTCGTCGAAGACCTGGGACTGGAACGGCCTCGCCCCGGCGCTCAGCTCGGGCCGGATCGCGATGTGCGTCAACTGGCACGAGTACGCGGCGGCCAACGAGAAGGCCATGCCCGGCCGCTTCGGTTACGCCCCGCTGCCGCGCGGTCCGGTCCGCTCCGCCAACCACTACGGCGGCTGCGGCATCGGCATCAACGGCAACACCCAGCCCAACGAGCGCATGGCCGCGTGGCTGTTCGTCCTCTGGGCGACCTCGACGCAGACGCAGCTGGCCAACCTCAAGAGCGAGGCAGGCGGCGGCACCCCGACCCGGCAGTCCGTCTACGACCTGCCCGAGGTCCGCGCCGCCGAGCACCGGCCCTCCGCGATGCCGAACATCCTCGCCGCGCCCGCCGTGGCGACCGCGTGGCAGCCGGAGAACATCGGTCTGCGGCCGAAGATCCCGATGTGGAACGAGTGCGACACCGCCGTCTACACGCAACTGTCCAAAATGCTCGCCGGGGATTCCTCGCCCGCGGACACCATGCGCGGCGCGGCCACGAAGATCGACCGGATCACGGCACGGGGGTGGGCGGCATGACCACGACACTCGACGCGCCGGCCGAGGCGCCGGTGCGGAACACCAAGCCACGCAAGCGGATCGGCTTCCACGGCCTCATGCTGACGCCGGGTATGATCCTGCTCGCGCTGCTGTCGGTCATCCCGCTGGTCACGATCATCGCGATGAGCTTCTCGCGCGTGCACCTGCTCGGCGGGGTCGTGTTCGACAACGTCGGCCTGACCTACTGGGCGCGGCTGTTCGGCGACCTCGACCTGTGGGTGCAGTGGCTGCGCACCATCGCCTTCTTCGTGCTGACCGTCGGCCTGGAAATGGTGCTGGGCCTGGGATTCGCGCTGTGCCTGTGGAAGCTGGTGCGCGCCCGCAACCTGCTGCTGACGCTGTTCCTGCTGCCGATGTTCGTCGCGCCGGTGATCGTCGGCCTGCTCGGCCGGTTCCTCACCGACTCCACGTTCGGCCTCTACACGTGGCTGCTCGGCCTGGTCGGCTACCACGGCGACATCCTCGGCGGCGGCACGTCGGCGTTCCTCGCGGTGGTCGCGATGGACGTCTGGGAGTGGACCCCGCTGATCACGCTGGTCGTGCTCGCCGGCCTGACCGCGGTGCCGCAGAGCATCCGCGAGGCCGCGGCGCTGGACGGCGCGAACGGCTGGCAGAGCTTCCGGCACGTCCTGCTGCCCTCGATCTCCGGGGTGCTGCTGGTCGCGCTGCTGATCCGCTCGATGGACGCGATCCGCTACTTCGACATCATCAGCGTCACCACCAACGGCGGCCCGGCGGACGCGACCAAGACGGTGCCGATCCGGCTGTACGAAACCGCTTTCCGCTTCTTCGACCTCGGATACGCCGCGGTGATCGGGCTCGTCATGCTCGTCGTGACGATCCTCATCGCGCGGGCGTTCGTCCGGGTGCTGGACAGGAAGGGGCTGACCCGATGACGAGCGCCATCGACCGCACGCCGCTGCGCGCCCGGGTGGGCGTCCGCGCCGTGGTGATCGTCGGTCTGCTGTGGACGCTGGTGCCGCTGGTGTGGATGGTGGCGTCCTCGTTCAAGTCCGATGTGGACGTCACGGCCGCGGAGCCGGAGTTCCTGTTCCAGCCGACACTGGAGAACTACCGCAGCCTGTTCACCGGGGCCAACAACCTCGGCCCCTACATCTGGCACAGCGTGCTCGCGTCCGGGATCTCGTCGGTGCTCGCCGTCGCGATCGGCGCGCTGGCGGGCTACGGGCTCGCCGGGACCCGCATGCGGGCCAAGAAGCACGTCGCGTTCTGGATCATCTCGACCCGGATGGCGCCGATCGCCGTCGTGGTGCTGCCGCTGTTCCTGCTGTTCCGCGGCGCGAACCTGATCGACAGCATCCCCGGGCTGATCCTGGCGTACCTGACGTTCAACCTGCCGTTCGCGATCTGGCTGATGAGCGCGTTCTTCGCCGAGGTGCCGCCGTCGGTGGAGGAGTCGGCGCTGGTCGCGGGCTGCACGCGGTGGCAGGCGTTCTGGCACGTCGTGCTGCCGCTGACCAAGTCGGGCCTGGTGACCACCTTCGTGCTGTGCCTGGTGTTCTCCTGGAACGACTACGCGTTCGCGCTGGTGTTCAGCGGTCCGCACTCGCAGACCCTGCCGATCGCCGCCGACCAGCTCGTGACGCAGACGGGAATCGACTGGGGCCAGCTCACGGCCATCGGCACTATTGTGGTGTTGCCGATGATCGTGGCCGGTCTCGCCGTGCGCCGGTGGCTGGTCACCGGCCTGACGCTGGGAGCCGTGACAGGTGAGTGAAGTGCCCGCGACGATGAAGGTCGCCGTGCTGTACGGGATCCACGACATCCGCGTCGAGGAGCGTCCCGTGCCGGCGCCTGCGCCGGACGAGGTGCTGATCCGGGTCGCCTCCGTCGGCACCTGCGGTTCCGACGTGCACTACTACGAGCACGGCCGCATCGGCGACTTCGTCGTCGAGCAGCCGCTGGTCCTCGGCCACGAGCCGAGCGGGGTGGTCGTCGCCAGGGGGAAGGACGCGCGGCGGCACGAGATCGGCGCGCGGGTGGCCCTCGAACCGGGCGTGCCGTGCTCGGTGTGCGCCGAGTGCAAGGCGGGCCGCTACAACCTGTGCCCGCGCATGCGGTTCTTCGGCACCCCGCCGATCGACGGCGCGTTCTGCGAGTACGTGGTGCTGCGTGAGGACTTCGCGCACCCGGTGCCGGACGCGCTCAGCGACGACGCGGCCGGGCTGCTCGAACCGCTGTCGGTGGGTGTGTGGGCGAGCCGCAAGTCGCGCATCGCGCCGGGCAGCCGGGTGCTGATCACCGGCGCGGGGCCGATCGGGCTGGTCGCGACGCAGACCGCGCGGGCGTTCGGCGCGAGCGAGGTCGTCGTCACCGACGTCAACCCGCGGCGCCTCCAGGTGGCGGAGGAGCTGGGCGCGACTGCGACGATCGACGTGTCGCGGGAGAGCCTGGCCGACGCCGTGTTCGAGCCGGATGTGCTGCTCGAGTGCTCGGGCGTGCCCGCCGCGGCCGGGCAGGCGATCCGCACGGTCGCCCGCGCCGGCCGGGTCGTGCTGATCGGCATGGGCGGCGACGAGATCCCGCTGCCGCTGGCGCACGTGCAGAACTTCGAACTGGAGGTCACCGGCACCTTCCGGTACGCGAACACCTGGCCGACGGCGATCGCGCTGGCCGCGGGCGGCGAGGTCGACCTGGACCGCCTGGTCACCCACCGGTTCGGGCTGGACGAGGTCGAGCAGGCCCTCACCATCGCCGGGAAGGACGACTCGGTCATCAAGGCGGTGGTGCGTGCCTAGACCGTCCGACGCCGAGGTCGAGCAGCGCCGCCAGGAGGTCCTGCGGCACGTGATCGACTGCGGTGAGGTGCGCATCGATCAGCTGACCGAGCAGTTCGGGGTCAGCCTGATGACGATGCACCGCGACCTCGACGACCTCGCGGAGCGGCGGCTGCTGCGCAAGCTGCGCGGCAAGGTGGCGGCGTACCCGGCGCTGACCATGGAGACGGCGAAGCGCTTCCGGGAGAACCTCAACCTGCCGCTGAAGGAAGCGTTGTCGGCGCTGGCGTTCGAGCAGGTGACGGCCGGGCAGACGGTGTTCGTCGACGACTCGACGACGTTGTTCCCGCTGGTCCGCCGGTTCCCGGAGCTGGGGCGGCTGGTGGTGATCACCAACTCCCTGGAGGAGGCCCGCATCCTCGGCGAGGCCGAGGGCGTCGAGGTGCTGCTGCTCGGCGGCCGCTACACGGAGTTCGACTCGTGCAGCGGTCCGGACACCGTCGCCGCCCTGGGCCGGATGCGCGCCGACGTCGGGTTCGTCTCCGCGACGGCGGTCGCAGGCGGGCGGCTCTACCACCCGGTGCGCGACTACGCCGACCTGAAGACGGCCGCGCTGGCCGCGTCGAACCGGAACGTGCTCGTGGTCGACCATTCGAAGTTCGGCCGCACGGCGACCTACGACTACGGTGACGTCGGCGCCTACGACGTCGTGATCACCGACGACATGACGCCCGCCGACGAGATCGCCGCGATGCGGGCGCTCGGCGTGGAAGTGCTCGTGGCCGAAGTTCCGGAGGGATCATGACGGACAAGCTCGTGGCCGGGGTCGACTCGTCCACCCAATCGACCAAGATCGTCGTCTGCGACGCGGAGACGGGCGCGGTGGTGCGCACCGGCCGCGCCGCGCACCCGGACGCGACCGAGGTGGACCCGCGCGAGTGGTGGCGGGCGTTCACCGAGGCCAGCGACGGGTTGCTGGACGGCGTCCAGGCGCTCGGCGTCGGCGGTCAGCAGCACGGCATGGTGACGCTCGACGAGGACGGCGAGGTCGTGCGGCCGGCGTTGCTGTGGAACGACACGCGGTCCGGGCAGGCGGCCGAGGACCTGGTGCGGGAGCTTGGCGGCCCGGCGGCGTGGACGGAGGCGGTCGGCTCGGTGCCGGTCGCCAGCTTCACCGTGACGAAGCTGCGGTGGCTCGCGGAGAACGAGCCGGAGCTGGCCGACCGGGTGGCGCGCGTGGTGCTGCCGCACGACTGGCTGACCTGGCGGCTGACCGGCGGCGAGCCGGTGACCGACCGCGGCGACGCGTCCGGCACGGGCTACTTCTCGCCGGCGGAGGGCGTGTACCGGCGGGACATCCTCAAGCACGCGTTCGGCGGCCGGGACCCGGAGCTGCCGCGGGTGCTGGGCCCGGCGGAGGCGGCCGGGCGGACGCCGGACGGGGTGCTGGTGTCGGCGGGCACGGGCGACAACATGGCCGCGGCGCTGGCGCTCGGTCTCGGCGAGGGCGACGTCGTGGTGTCGCTGGGCACGAGCGGCACGGTGTTCGGCGTGTGCGAGACGGCGTCCGCGGACGCCACCGGACTGGTCGCCGGTTTCGCCGACGCGACCGGCCGGTTCCTGCCGCTGGCCTGCACGCTCAACGCGGCGCGCGTCCTGACCGCGACGGCCGCGATGCTGGGCACCGACCTGGCCGGGCTCGACCGGCTGGCGCTGGCGGCCCAGCCGGGCGCCGAGGGCCTGACGCTGCTGCCGTACCTGGACGGCGAGCGCACCCCGAACCTGCCCACGGCGGCCGGTTCGCTGCACGGCTTGCGCCGGGGCAACATGACGCCGGAAAACGTGGCGCGCGCCGCGGTCGAAGGGATGCTGTGCGGCCTGTCGGCGGGCCTCGACGCGGTGGCGGCACAGGGCCTGGCCGCCCGGCGGGTGCTGCTGATCGGCGGGGCGGCCCAGTCCGAGGCGGTGCGGGCGATCGCGCCGATCGTGTTCGGGGTGCCGGTGGTGGTGCCGGAGCCGGCGGAGCACGTCGCGCTGGGCGCCGCGCGCCAGGCGGCCTGGGCGCTGGCGGGAGGCGCGGAGCCGCCGGTGTGGGAGGCGAAGGCGCAGGTGACGCTGGAGCAGCCGCAGTCGCCCGAGGTCGGCAACGAGATCCGCGGCAGGCACCTGGCGGTGCGACAGCTGGTGCACGACGTGCCGGTGCAGGGGGCGTGAGCTAGGGAAGGGCCTGCGCGGCGCTGCTCCCACCCATGAGCCGGACCGCGACTGGCGCCTGACCGCCGCTCGGCAACGCATGCCACGACCAACGCCCCAGACCTCCCCCGCCCCCGATCCGCAGCCGATCTTTGGTCGCCGACCAGGGGTGTCAAGGTACTCTTTCCCGCCTTGACACCCCTGCTCGGCGACCAATACACACTCGACGTGAGGGGGCGGGGGAGGTCGACACCGCCCGCAGGGCACCCGGCGGCCCGGACGTGGGAAAATGGACCCCGATGAGCCCCGATCTCCCCCGCGCCGAGGTTGTCGTCGACCTGGCTGCCCTGCGGCACAACGTCGCCCTGCTCGCGAGCAGGGCGGCGGCTTCCGGTGCCGCCACGATGGCGGTCGTCAAGGCCGACGGCTACGGCCACGGCGCGGTCCCCGTCGCGCGCGCCGCGCTGCAGGCCGGCGCGACCTGGCTCGGCGCCTGCTCCCTGGGCGAGGCGCTCGCGCTGCGCGAGGCGGGCATCACCGCGCCCATCCTGGCCTGGCTCGACCTGCCGACCACCGATTTCGCGCCGGGCATCGCCGCGGACGTCGACCTCTCGGCCAGCTCCCGGGCCGAACTCGCGCGCATTGCCGAAGCCGCCCGTCGCACCGGCAAGCGCGCCCGGGTCCACCTGAAGATCGACACCGGCCTGTCCCGCAACGGCTGCCCCGCCGCGGACTGGCCCGCCCTGGTCAAGGAGGCCGCCGGGGAGCCGGACGTCGAGGTCGTCGCCATCTGGTCGCACCTCGCGTGCGCCGACGAGCCTGGCCACCCGGCGACCGACCAGCAAGCCGAGCGCTTCGCCGCGGCGTACGAGATCGCGCGCGAGGCCGGCCTGAACCCGTTGCGGCACCTGGCGAACTCGGCCGCCACGCTGAACCGGCCGGACCTGCACTTCGACCTCGTCCGCCCGGGCATCGCGATCTACGGCCTCAACCCCAACCCGCAACCCGAGGACCTGCGCCCGGTGATGACGTTCCGCTCGTCGGTCGTGCTCACCAAACGGATCCGCGCCGGCGAGTCCGTCTCCTATGGACACACGTGGACCGCGCGGCGGGACACCACGCTCGCCCTCGTGCCCACCGGATACGCCGACGGGGTGCCGCGCACGCTGTCCGGCCGGATGGACGTGTGGCTGCACGGCAAGCGCCGTCCGGTCGCCGGTCGCGTGTGCATGGACCAGCTGGTCGTGGACTGCGGCGACGACGAGCCGCCGCTGGGCGCGGAGGTGGTCCTGTTCGGCGACGGCGCCCGGGGCGAACCGACCGCGCGCGAATGGGCCGACAAGATCGGCACCATCGACTACGAGATCGTCACCGGCATGTACCGGCCGCGGATCCGGCGGCGGTACCTGGGGGAGGACGTCTGATGGTGTCCCGCCGGATGCTCACCGTGCTCGGCGGTGCCGTCGCGCTGGTCACCGGCACCGCGGCGGCCACCATCGCGGTGACCGCGCAGCAGCAGCGCCAGCGGGACCACCTCACCGGCGAACGGCTCGGCACCCTCGACCCGGACCGCACCTCCACGGTCGCCGCGGACGACGGCACGCCGCTGTCGGTGTCCGAGATCGACCCGGCCGACGGCGGCAAACCCGAGCTGACCGTGGTGGGTGTGCACGGGTTCGCGTTGTCGCAGCTGAGCTGGCACTTCCAGCGCCGCGACCTGGCCTCGCTGACGTTGCCGCGCGTGCGGCAGGTCTACTACGACCACCGCGGGCACGGCACGTCCGGCCCGGCCAACGAGAAGACCAGCACCATCGAACAGCTGGCCCGCGACCTCGACGCGGTGCTGCGCGCCGTCGCGCCCGAGGGGCCGATCGTGCTCATGGGGCACTCCATGGGCGGCATGGTGGTCATGGAGCTGGCCCAGCAGAACCCGGAGTTGTTCGCCGAGCGGATCTGCGGGGTCGCGTTCATCGCCACCGCGGCGGGCGAGGTGGGCCGCAAGGGGCTGCCGCGTGGGCTGCTGTCCAAGTACAACCCGCTGACCCGCGGTGTCGGCGAGCTCGCCGGGTGGCAGCCGGGGCTGGTCGAGTTCGTGCGGGCCGCGGGCGGGCAGCTGACCCGGCAGGCCGTGCGGCTGCTCGCGTTCGGCTCCCGCGACGTCGACCCGCGCGTGGTCGACTTCATGCTCGAGATGCTGGCCGTGACGTCGGTGAAGGAGCTGGTCGGGTTCGTCGACACGCTCGGCAGCCACAACCGGTACGCGGCGCTGGCCGGTCTGAAGCACGCGCACGTGCTGGTGATCGGCGCCGACACCGACCGGTTCACGCCGTACTCGCACGCTGAGCGGATCGCGGCGGAGCTGCCCGACGCCGAGCTGGTGCGCGTGCGCGGCGCCGGGCACATGGTGCAGCTCGAACAGCCCGAGGTGGTCGACAGCCACCTCATCGACCTGGTACAGCGGTGCGCGGGAGTGACGGACGAGTCCCGCCCGCGGCGGATGTGGCGGTGGTTGAACCAATGAGCATCGAGTTACCGACGGCCGACGACACGGTGGCGTTCGGCGAGTCGCTGGGCCGCACGTTGCGGGCGGGCGACGTCGTCCTGCTCGCCGGTCCGCTCGGCGCGGGCAAGACCGTGCTGACGCGCGGGATCGCGGCCGGGCTGGGCGTGTCCGGGCGGGTCAGCTCGCCGACGTTCGTGATCGCGCGGGTGCACCCGGCGGGGGAGCGCGGCGTCGCGCTGGTGCACGTCGACGCCTACCGCCTCGGCGGTGACCTGGCGCAGCTCGACGACCTGGACCTGGACACCGACCTCGAATCGGCCGCCGTGGTCGTGGAGTGGGGCGAGGGTTCCGCGGAGCGGCTGTCGTCCGACCACCTGGTGGTCCGGATCGACCGGCGGCCCGACGACGTGCGGGAACTGACCCTGGAGCCGCACGGCTCGTGGGTCGAGCGCGTACCCGAGCTGGTGGGCTGATGGGGCGCGCGGTCGTCGTCGAGGCCCCCGGCAAGCTGAGCGTCGTGCGGACCGAGCCGGAGGACCCCGGCCACGGCGAGGTCGTCGTCCGCGTCGAGTGGGCGGGGATCTGCGGGTCGGACCGCGAGGTGCTCGCCGGGACGCGGGCCGAGGGTTTCGTGCGGTACCCGGTGGTGCCCGGGCACGAGTGGTCGGGCACGGTCGTCGAGCTCGGGCCGGGCACCGACCCGGAGCTGCTCGGCAAACCCGTGGTTGGCGAAGGGTTCCGCAACTGCGGCCGGTGCGCCCCGTGCCGGCGCGGCGACACGACCCTGTGCACCGCCGAGTACGACGAGACGGGATTCACCCAGCCCGGCGCGTGGGCCGACGAGCTGCGCATTCCGGCGCGGCTGCTGCACGTGCTGCCCGACGGCGCCGACCTGCGCGCCGCGGCGCTGCTGGAACCGGCGGCCTGCATGGCGGCCGCGACGCTGCTCGCGGCGGTCGTGCCGGGCGAACGGGTGGCGGTGATCGGCGGCGGCACGCTCGGCCTGCTGGCGACGCAGCTGCTGGCGGCGAGCGGCCCGGCCGAGCTGGTCGTGGTGGACCCGCGGGCCTCCCGCGCGGTGCCCGCGTCCCGCTTCTGCGGCGCGACCGGCTTCTACAGCCCGGGCGCGGCGCCGGGCGGGTTCGACGTGGTGGTGGAGGCGGCGGGCGCGCCGGGCACGGGCGCGCAGGCGGTGCGGATGTGCCGCCGCGGCGGCCGGGTGGTGCTGACCGGCCTGGCGGGCCACGAGACGGAGCCGATCGCGCCCGCGGACCTGGTGACGGCCGCGGTGACGGTGCACACGGTGTTCGGCGCGCCGTCCCGCGCGTGGACGCACGCCGTGCGGGCCTTCGCGACCGGTCTGCTGGACCCCGGGCCGCTGATCACGCACGAGTTCCCGCTGGAGGAAGCCGAACGCGCCCTGCGGCTGCTGGAGGACCCCGCCGTCGACACCGGCAAGGTCCTGCTGCACCCCTGACCCGACTCCGCCCGGCGCGAGCCCTACCCGCGCGGGCGCGAGTTCTGAATCCGGCCAGAGCCTCGCGCCCGCGGGCACGCGGCCCGCGCTCCGAGCGCGAGTTCCGTGTTCGGGCGCGCTCCTGCCGCCAAGCCCCGCAGCCAGTCCGGCCTCAGCGCCCCACGATCCCCCGCGCCACACCGAGCAGCACCAGGTCCTGCGGCCGCAACCGCAGCTGGTTCGCCGTCGCCGGGACCTCCTCGGGCGGGCGCTTCAGGATCGACGCCGCCGCTTCCGGGGACGTCACCGAGAAGTAGCTGTCCGGCGTCACCCACGTCCGCTCGGGGTGGGCGAACGCCAGCGCGCCCCCGGAGCCGCCCTCGCCGATCACCAGCGTCGTCACCGGCACCGACGCCCCGGCCACCGCCGCGAAGACCTCCGCGATCGCCGCGCCCGCGCCGGCCCGTTCGGCCGCCGGGTCGTTGGCCGCGCCCGGGGTGTCCACCAGGGTGAGCACCGGGATCCCCAGCCGGTCGGCCAGCCGGATCAGCCGCGCCGCCGTGCGGAAACCCGACGGCAGCGTCGCGATCCCGCATTGCGCGGCGTAGGCGACCGTCACGCCTCCGCGCATTCCGAACCCGCACCGCACCCCGGGATCAACGCCGCCGCACCGGTCGCCGCTGATGTCCTCCCGCCACTCGAAGTAGGCGTCCAAATAGGACTCGGCGCGCGGCCGTGACGGAGCACGTGCCGCTTGCACCGCTGCCCAGCCGTCCGCCGGTAGCTCATCGCCGCCCAAAGCCGATGGCGGCGGCGCCGGCCGCCCGTCCGCGCCCGTCAGCAACGACAACCACCGGCCCAGCCGCTCGCCCAGCTCCGCCGCGGGGACGATCTGGTCCACGTGCCCGGACGCCAGCTGCGACTCCGCGGTGTACGCCGACGCGTCACCGGACGGCCGCACCCGCGACCCGGCGAACCCGACCTGCGCCCCGGGCAGGGCCAGCGCCACGTCCGAACCGGCGCCGAGCGTGGCCCAGCCGCCGCCGGTCGTCGGGTCCCGCACGACCGCGACCTGCGGCAACCCGGCGGCCCGCGTCAGCGCCGCCTGCCGGGCGATCCGCTGCAGCTGCGTCAGCGCGGCCATGCCCTCCTGCATCCGGCTGCCGCCGGTCGCGATCATCGACACGACCGGCGTCCGCAGCTCCCGCGCCCGCTCGAACGCCGCCTCGATCCGGTCGCCGGTGCGCCGCCCGAGCGAGCCGCCGAGGAACCCGAACTCCCACGCGATGACGGTCGCCTCGGTGTCGCCGAACTTGCCGACCCCGCACACCACCGATTCCCGCTCGCCGGTGCGCTCGGCGGCCCTGTCACGCGCGGAGTCGTAACCGGGCCAGCCGATCGGACCGTCCACACCGGACTCGGCGCTGGGTGGCGCGGGCAGCTCGGTGAACCCGGAGCACACCGAGCCGATCACCGCACGGGCGCTCTCACGCATCCAGCGCCCGCTTCATGACCTTGCCCATGTCGTTGCGCGGCAACGCATCCAGGAACCGGACCACCCGCGGCCGCTTGTGCGGCGACAGCAACCGGGCGACGTGGTCGACCAGCTCCTGCTCCGCGGGCGGCTCTCCGGCGGGCACGATCCACGCCACGATCCGCTCGCCGAGGTCCGGGTCCGGCTCGCCGGTCACCGCGGCCTCGGCCACGCCCGGGTGCTCCAGCAGCGCGTTCTCGATCTCGCCGGCGCCGATCTTGTAGCCGCCGCTCTTGATCAGGTCGGTGGCCTTGCGCCCGACGATCCGGTAGTAGCCGTCGGCGTCCCGGGTCGCCATGTCGCCGGTGCGGAACCAGCCGGCGTCGAACACCTCCGCGGTCGCGTCCGGGCGGTTGAGGTACTCGGTGAACAGGTTCGGCCCGCGCACCTGGATCTCGCCGACCGTCTCGCCGTCACTGGTCTCGATGACCGCGCCCGACTCGTCGACCAGCCGCACCTCGACCCCGCGCAGCGGCACCCCGACTGTGCCGGGTTTGCGTTCGCCGTCGGCCCGGACGCTGGTGTTCATCAGCGTCTCGCTCATGCCGTAGCGCTCCACGACCTGCTGCCCGGTGGCCGCGCGGATGCGCTCGTGGTCGTGCACCGGCAGCGCGGCCGACCCGGACACCAGCAGCCGCGCCCCGCTCAGCGCCTTGGCCAGCTCGGCGTTGCCGCCCACCTCCTCCGCGATGCGGTGGTACATCGTGGGCACGCCGAACATCATCGTCGCCTCGGTCGACAGTTCCCTGGCGATGACGTCGGTGGCGAACTTCCCGGCGTGGTGCACGGTGCCGCCGCGGCGCAGCGGGCCGAGGATCCCGAGGATCAGGCCGTGCACGTGGAACAGCGGCAGCGCGTGCACGAGCACGTCGTCCGCGGTCCACTGCCAGGCGTCCTCCAGCGCGTCCAGCGTGCTGGAGATGGCGCGCCGCGGCAGCACGACGCCCTTCGGCGGGCCGGTCGTGCCCGAGGTGTAGACGATCAGCGCGGGCGCCTCGTCGCCCGGCTCCTCGGGCAGGTCACCGGGGCTGCCGATCAGCGCGACCTGCTGGCGCGGCAGGTTCGCCAGCCGCTCCGGCAGCTTCGCGCCCGGCTCGCTGAGGACGAGCGAGGGGGCGCTGTCGTTCACGATGTGGTCGAGTTCGCGCTCGCCGATCTTCGGGTTGACCGGGACCGCCGGGACACCCGCGAGCAGCGCCGCGACCACGGCGACGCTCGTGTGGATGGTCGGCGTCGCCCACACCGCCACCCGCGTGGGTGACTGGGCGCGGATCTCCCTCGCGAGTGAACCGGCGATCGCCGCCAGTTCCGCGTAGTCGAGCGAGACCTCGCCGAAGCGCAGGGCCTCCTTCTCGGGCGGCTCTGCCAGGGCCGGGAACAACCGTTCGGGCACGTGAACTCCTCACAGATCAGCCGAGTCCGGGCACGATGAACACGAGCCAGACGACGGCGGGTACCACGGCGACCATGATGCCGCCGTAGACGAGCAACTGCCGGAAGAAGGCGTCCCGGTCCACCTCGCGGGCGTTGGCCAGCACCAGCGCGCCGTTGGTGGAGAACGGGCTGACGTCGACGACTGTGGCCGACACCGCGAGCGCGCAGATCATGCCGACCGGGCCGACCGTGCCCAGCGCGAGGAACGGCACCGCGAGCGGGATGAGCGCGCCCATGATCCCGACCGACGACGCGAACGCCGACACGATCGCGCCGATGTAGCACAGCAGCAGCGCGGCGAGCAGCGGCGCGCCGATGCCGCCGACGCCCTCGCCCGCCCACTCGATCGTGCCCATCTCCTGCAGGACGCCGACGTAGGTCAGCACGCCGCAGATCAGCAGCACGGTGGGCCAGGTGACCTCGCCGACGGCCTTCTTGCTGGTCGCGGGCCAGATCACGCTGAGCACCACGGCCAGCGTCATCGCGGTAAGGCCGACGTCGAGGTCGAACACCAGCGTGGCGACGACCAGCACGGCCAGGCTCGCGAGCGTGGCGATGCGGGGCGCGTTGAGGCGGATGCGCTCGCGGGTTTCGACGCCGGCCGACCCGGTGCCGGCGGGCGGGCCGCCGGTGCCCGCGGCGACGAGTTCGCGGTCCCGGTCGGTGGTGCGGATGGTCTGCCGCTTGCGCAGGAGGACGAACACGATGGCCGCGATCACCAGGTTGACCACGAAGCTGGCCAGGAAGAGCGTGATCTCGCTGCCGCCGAGGCGTTCGCGCTCGACGATGCCGTTGACGATGGTGCCGTAGACGCTGATGGGCGAGAAACCGCCGGCCTGCGCGCCGTGCACGACCATCGCGCCCATCAGCAGCGGGTGGATGCCGTACTGGGCGGCGAACCCGAGCGCGACGGGCGCGACGATGGCGACCGCGGCCGGGCTGACCGCGCCGATCGCGGTGAGCACCGCGGTGATGGCGAAGGTGACCCAGGGGATCAGCGCGACGCGGCCGCGGACCAGCCGGACGGCGGCGTCGACCAGCCAGTCCGTGGTGCCGTTGGCGCGGGCGATGGCGAACAGGAACGTGACGCCGACGAGCACGACGAACAGGTCGCCGGGGAAGCCGGCGAAGATCTCGTCGGCATCCATGTTCGCGGCCAGCGTGCCGACGCCGAACGCGGCCGCGAAGGACAGCACCCCCATGTTGATCGAGCGAGTCGTCGCTATCACGAAGACGACCGCGAGGACGAGGATCGAGATCAGCTCAGCGGACATCGGTAGAACTCCCGCCGTTGGGATTCAAGTGGCTGAGTGGCTGAACCACTTTGCGGCTCAGCCACTCAGCCTGTCAAGGGCTAGGCTTCGGAACGTGTCTGATGCGCTGAGCCCGATGGTCCGTCCGCGGCTGTACGAGCAGGTCCTGGAGCGGTTGCGGGCCTACGCGGCCGACGCCGGGCTGCGTGCGGGCGACCGGTTGCCCGCGGAGCGGGACCTGGCGCAGCGGCTCGGGGTGAGCCGGGCGTCGGTGAAGCAGGCGATCGTTGTGCTGGAGGTGCAGGGCCTGGTCGAGACCCGGCACGGCGGCGGGACGTACCTGGTGCGGGACGCGCTGGACGCCGAGCCGGTCGAGCGACTGGTGGAACGCAGGCGGCGGCTGCCGGACGTGCTCGACGCGCGGGAGGCGCTGGAGACGAAGCTGGCCGAGCTGGCGGCGGTGCGCCGGACCGACGAGGACCTGGCCGCGCTGGAGTCGGCGCTGGAGTTCATGGCGGCCGAGATCAGGGACGGGGGAGCCGGGGTCGAGGGTGACCGTAGGTTCCACGCGGCGATCACCGGGGCCGCGCACAGCGCTCTGCTGGCCGAGTTCATGGGCGCGATCGCCGACCAGATCACCGAAAGCCGCAACGAGTCGCTCCGCCAGCCGGGCCGCCCGCCGCGGTCGCTGGACCAGCACATCCGCATCGCGAACGCCATCCGAGACCGCAACCCGAAGACTGCGGCCGAAGCGATGCGGAACCACCTCCGCACGGTCGCCGAGGTGCGCCTGCTGAGCTGGGACCCGGAGGACTGACCCGGAAGGCGCCCGGCCACCGCCCGGTTGCGCCCGGTGACGGCGAGCCTCCGGCTGCGCATTCTTCCTGCGCCCCACGAACCGCAAGCCGGCAACGCAACGACACCGACTACCCCGACCAGACCTCCCCCGCCCCCGATCCCCAGCCGATCTTTGGTCGTCGACCTGCTCGGCGACTGAAACACAATCAGGCATCGAGGGCGGGGGAGGTCGGCACCCAAGCGGCCCGGTAACCGCAGGTCGGCGCGCACGCCGTACCCTGGAGAGCTGTGCTGGTACTGGCTCTGGACACGTCGACGCCCGCGGTGACCGCCGGGGTCGCCGAGCTCACCACGAGCGCCACCGTGCTCGCCGAGCGGGTGACGCTCGACGCGCGTGCGCACGGTGAGCTCATCACCCCGCACGCCCTCGACGCGGCGCGCGAAGCGGGTGTCGCGCTCAAGGACCTGGCGGCGATCGTGGTCGGCGCCGGGCCGGGGCCGTTCACCGGTCTGCGCGCCGGTCTCGCCACCGCCGCCGCGCTCGGGCACGCGCTCGGGATCCCGGTCCACCCCGTCTGCAGCCTCGACGCGATCGCCCGTCAGGCCGGCCTTGGCGAGCCGTTCCACGTCGTCACCGACGCCCGTCGCCGCGAGGTGTACTGGGCGGCCTACGACGCGGACGGCCAGCGCACCGACGGCCCCCACGTCCAGGCGCCCGCCGAGCTGTCGATCAGCCTCGCCGCCGGGGACGGCGCCCGCCTTTACGCCGAGCAGCTCGGCGCCCGGGTCGTCGAGCCGTACTACCCGAGCACCGCCGGTCTGGTGGCCGCGGCCCGCGAGGCGCTGACCTCGGGAGCCGAGCCCGCCCCGCTGACGCCGCTCTACCTGCGCCGCCCGGACGCCGTCGAACCCGCCGCGCGGAAGCGGGTGACCACCGCGTGAAGCTCGCCAAGCTGCGCCGCAAGGACGTGGACCGGTGCGCCGAGATCGAGAAGGTCCTCTTCGCCGGTGACGACCCGTGGAGCGCCCGCGCGTTCCTCAGCGAGCTGGACTCCGGCGCCTACTACCTCGGCGCGTACACCCCCGAGGACGTCCTGATCGGCTACGCCGGCCTGGCGGTCGTCGGCGGCCGGGGCGAGTACGAGGCCAGCGTCCACACCATCGGCGTTGACCCCGCTCACCAGGGCAAGGGCATCGGCACCGCGCTGCTGCGCGCACTGCTCGCCCGCGCCGACGAGGTCCGCGCGCCGGTGTTCCTGGAGGTCCGCACCGACAACGACCGCGCCCAGGAGCTGTACCGGCGGCACGGTTTCGAGCAGATCGGCCTGCGCAAGCGTTACTACCACCCGTCCGGCGCCGACGCGTACACGATGATGCGCCCCGCCGTGAGCAAGCAGGAGGTGGGCTGATGTCCCGCATCATCCTCGGCATCGAAAGCTCCTGCGACGAGACCGGCGTCGGCCTCGTGCGCCTGCACGACGACGGCGCCGTCGAGCTCCTCGCCGACGAGGTCGCGTCGAGCGTCGAGCAGCACGCGCGGTTCGGCGGAGTGGTGCCGGAGGTCGCCAGCCGCGCTCACCTGGAGGCCATGCGGCCGACGGCCGAGCGCGCGTTCGCCACGGCCGGGCTCCGGCTGTCCGATGTGGACGCCATCGCGGTGACCGCGGGCCCGGGGCTCGCGGGCGCGTTGCTGGTGGGCGTCTCGGCGGCGAAGGCCTACGCGGCGGCGCTGGACGTCCCGCTCTACGGCGTCAACCACCTGGCCGGGCACATCGCGGTGGACACCCTGCAGCACGGCCCGTTGCCGAAGCCGTGCCTGGCGATGCTGGTGTCCGGCGGTCACACGCAGCTGCTGCGGGTGGACGACATCGCCGGTGAGATCACCGAGATCGGGTCCACTGTGGACGACGCCGCCGGCGAGGCCTACGACAAGGTGGCCCGCGTGCTCGGCCTGCCGTACCCGGGCGGCCCGCCGATCGACAAGGCCGCACGCGAGGGCGACCCCACGGCGATCGACTTCCCGCGCGGAATGACCGGCCCGCGGGACGCGAAGTTCGACTTCTCGTTCTCCGGCTTGAAGACCGCGGTGGCGCGGTGGGTGGAGAACGCCGAGCGCCGCGGCGAGGAGATCCCGGTGAACGACGTGGCGGCGTCCTTCCAGGAGGCGGTGGCCGACGTGCTGACCGCGAAGGCCGTGCGCGCGGCGACGGAGATGGGCATCGGCACGCTGGTGATCTCCGGCGGGGTCGCGGCGAACTCGCGGCTGTCCAGCTTGGCGCGCGAGCGGTGCGAGGCCGCGGGGATCGAGCTGCGCGTCCCGAGGCCGCGCCTGTGCACCGACAACGGCGCGATGATCGCCGCGCTGGGCGCGCACGTGGTGGCGGCGGAGAAGAAGCCGTCGGCGCTGGACCTCTCCGCGAACCCCGCGCTGCCGGTGGAGATCGTCTCGCTCTGAGCGACTGCCGAGCGCTTGAGCGCGAAGCTCGCGCCCGCGGTCAGGGGGCGAGCGTGACCGTGCTGTGCGTCGGCGAGCCCGGCAGTGTGCTGCGGCAAGCCGTGAGGGACCGCCCCGGCCACCGATCCGGCAGCCGGGGCGGCCCCGTCAGATGCAGTCGACCGCGTACTCAGCCACGCCTTCGCCCTCCCAGGTGACCGTGCCGGTCCCCCTCGGCGCGATCGGCACGCACGCGGGGCGCTTCCCGGTGCTCAGGGCGATCGAGCCCTCGATCGCCACCCCGCAGTCGTTGCGCAGCTCGGCCCAGCCGGGGCCGCTGTCGGTCAGCTCCGCGCACGCGCCCAGCGCACCCGCCTCGCCCGCCCACGCGGGCGATGCCGTCGCCAGCAGCCCGGCCGCGACCACCGCGACGCCCGCGGCCATGCGAATCCCCACAGTTCCTCCCCAGACTCACCGCACGTCACGGGCGCGTGCGCGAAACCACCACGTCGTCGAGCTTGACGAAGCCCACCCGGTGCCCGAACTGCACCTGCACGTACTTCGTCTTCCCGCGCACCACCACGTGCTGCGCCGCGTCGAAGGTCGTCGCCGAGTAGTACTCCGCAGTCAGCGTCGGGCCTGCCGCGTACTTCTGGCCCGCGGGCAGCGTGTACTGCAGCGGCACGACCTCCTGCGGCGTGAGCCCCTCCGGGTACGCCTCCGCCTCCGGGTACGCCCGCCCGTACACCGGCACCGACGACAGCCCCGGCCGCGGCGTCACCACCTGCCCCAGCACCGGCACCACGCCGGACGACCGCAGCCACCCCTTCTGCCCGAGGAACCACACCGCCGTCCAGTCGCCGCGGACCTCCGCCACCGCGTACCGCTGCCCGGTCGAGACCCGGCTGCCGACGTCCGAGATCGCCACCGTGGAGGGCCCGCCCTCTGGGTGCAGGCCCACGTCCGCCAGCAACGGCGCGTCGTCGCGGGGTTCGGTGCGCATGAACAGCGCCGACGAACCACGCGCCGGGCACGCGGCGCCCGGGGCCGACGTGTCGCAGCCCGTGTAGCCCGTCGGGTTCGTGGCGAAGTCCGGTTTGACCATCACCAGGCCCGTCGGCTGCCGCACCGGCCGCGCGTTCAGCGGCGCCCCGAGCAGGTCGAAGTAGTGCGCCCAGTCCCAGTACGGCGCCGGGTCCCAGTGCATGCCGGCGACCTTGTCCGCGGTCCCGCCCGGCACGTTGTCGTGACCGATGATGTGCTCGCGGTCCAGCGGGATCCGGTACTTCCCGGCCAGGTACTTCACCAGCTTCGCCGAGGTCCGGTACATCGCCTCGGTGTACCAGGTGCCCTGCGCCGCGAACCCCTCGTGCTCGACGCCGATCGATTTCGCGTTGAAGTACCAGTTCCCCGCGTGCCAGCCGACGTCCTTGGTCAGCACGTGCTGCGCGACGTGCCCGTCCGTCGAGCGCAGCGTGTAGTGCCACGCCAGGTACGACGGGTCCTGCACGAGCCCGATCGCCGCGTCGTAGGTGCACTCGGTGTCGTGGATGACGATGTGCGTGATCTGCTGGGAGTTGGGCCGCTCGGCCTTGTCGTAGTTGCCGTAGTTGCCGCCGCCGAGGTCCTGGTAGGGCGCCGGGATCCACTCGACGGGCAGCCCGGGCGGGGCTTCGGCCGCGCCCTCCGCGACCGTGGACAGCCCGAGCGCGCGGACCTGCTCGCGCCGCGGCGAAACCGGCGTCGCGGGCAGCGCGACGGCCTGCCCGTCGTCGGTGGTCCGGCTCGCGCCTGCGGTGATGGTCGAGAACACCTCGTCGGCGAAGAACGTCGCGGTCCCGGTGTCCGAAGCGCCGGAGTAGCGGGCGACCGCGCCGTACCAGTCGGCGGGCACGTCGGCGCGGGCGCCGAGTTCTCGTTGGTAGTGGGCCAGAACCGCCGCGCCACCGCGGATGTTCTGCACCGGGTCCGTCCGGAGCGTCGCGGCGTCCACGCCGGTCAGCCCGGCGGCGAGGTCCACGGTCTGCAGCGCGTCCGACGTGTGCGGCCGCAGCTCGCCGCGCGCCGAGTCGCCACGCGGGTCCTCGCCCTTGTCGTGGTGGCTGCCCCCGGCGGCGACCGCGCGCAGGTCGGTCAGGTGCATCGGGCCGAAACCGGCGCCGGTGCTCGGCGCGCCGCCGTGCGAGTCCCACCGGGACTTCAGGTACGAGACGCCGAGCAGCACGGGTTCTGGGACCCCGAACTCCGCCGCCGCGGCGGCGAACGCCCGCTGACGGGCGGAAGTCGTGGCGGCGGCAGCACCGGGCGCGGCCACCACGGCCACGCCGGCGGTGCCGGCGGCGATCGCGCGCAAAGCGTTGCGGCGGGTGATCGGCATGTTGCCCTCCCAGGCTGGTGTAGCCAGGAAACTACACAGTGGCAAGGGGGTTGGGAACTACCCGATCACTTGCGCGCCTCTCCAGGTCTTTCACGCACCGGCGACAGCCCGGCCGCGAACCGTCGCGATCGATGGCGGCGGGTACCCACCGCCGCGCGGGAAGGGCTGGGGGTGACCGCCGCCGGGCGGGAACGGGCCCTGCTGCTGCGGGTACCACCGGGCGCCGGGCTACGGCTCGTAGGACTGGCCCGGCTGCGGTGGGTACTTCATCGGCACGCCTCAACTGGGACCGCTGCACCACCGCCACGGGGCGTACGACGCCTTGTGGGTGACAGCGGTTCCGGTCAGCGCACCGGTTCCGGGGCGGGGCGGTTGTCGAAGGCCTCGCGCGCCGCGAGGATCTCGCCGACGTGCTCCTCTGCCCACTCGCCCAGCACGTTGAACATGTCGCCGACCTGGGTGCCGAGGGCGGTGAGCGAGTACTCGACGCGCGGCGGCACGGTCGGGTAGACGGCCCGGTCGACCAGGCCGTCGCGCTCGAGCGCGCGCAGCGTCTGGGTGAGTGACTTCTGGGTGATGCCCTCCAGCCGGCGGCGCAACTCGTTGAAGCGCACGGGGCCGTCGCTGCGGCGCAGGAAGCTCAGCACCAGCAGCGTCCACTTGTTGGCCAGCGCGTCGAGCACCGTGCGGGCGGGGCAGGCGCGGAGGTAGGACTGGACGGTATCCACGAGGTACCTGGATATCAGGAAGGTGCCTTCTTCACAACCGATACCACCGCGCACGACGATCTCCGGTGTGAAAGCTGTTGATGTGCGGGCCCTGGGTGGCCCCGAGGTCCTGGAATTCGTCGACGCGCCGCGGCCGGTGCCCGGGCCGGGCGAGGTGCTGGTGCGGGTGCACGCGGTGGGGGTGAACGCGGCCGACTGGAAGCTGCGGCGGGGGCTGGTGGAGGGGTTCGGGATCGTGCCGCCGTTCCGGCTCGGCCTGGACTTCTCGGGCGTGGTCGAGGAGACCGGCGAGGAGGTGTTCGGGCTGGTGATGTCGCGCTGGGGCGCCTACGCCGAGTACGTGGCCGTGCCCCGCGACGCGCTGGCCCCGAAGCCGGCGGCCCTGGACCACGTCGACGCCGCCGCGCTGCCGACCGCGGTGCTGACCGCCTCCCAGGCGCTCGCCGATGTCCGTGCTGGTCAGCGCGTCCTGATCCACGCCGCGGCCGGCGGGGTCGGGCACGTGGCGGTGCAGGTGGCGAAGGCCAGGGGCGCGCACGTGATCGGCACCGCCCGGGCGGTCAACCACGAGTTCCTGCGGGCACTCGGCGCGGACGAGCTGATCGACCACACCGCGGTCGACTTCACCACGGCCGTGTCCGATGTGGACGTGGTGTTCGACCTGGTCGGCGGCGAGTACGGCTCGCGCTCGCTGCGGGTGCTGAACCCCGGCGGCGTGCTGATCGACGCCCAGGGCGACGACGGGGCGGACGACCCGCGCTACCGGCGGTTCCACGTGCAGCCGTCGGCCGCGGAGCTGGCGCGGGCCGCGGACGTGCGGGTCCACGTCTCGCAGGTCCTGCCGCTGGCGGACGCCGCGAAGGCGCACGAGCTGAGCGAGAGCGGGCGGGTGCGCGGGAAGATCGTGCTGGTTCCGTAGAACGGCCCCGGGACCGCGCCATCGGGGTCCCGGGGCCGTTCAGGTCAAGGCCGGTGCTAGCAGCCTCCGCAGCAACCGCATCCGGGGCCACTGCACGAGCTGCAACAGCTGCAACCACCCATGGGAACACCATTCCTTCCAGTCGTGTCCGGGCCGTTTCCCAAGGTAGGCAGCGGGGTCGGAAGTCAACACCGCTCAACGAGTGAGATGGCGATATCGCTACGTGACGACGTGTGCCGCGCCCGACGGCTGCCGCCGCGACGGGGCCGGCAAAGTGCCCGGTCAAGCACCTTGACAAGGGGTGGCAGCCACACCGGGGGACCCTCCTTGCGCGGCTAGCACTCCCGTGGCTAGAGTGCTAATCGAAGGCACCGCACACGCCCCGGCACCCGCGACGGCGGGGGTGGTAGGCGCCGAAACCAAGTAAGTACCTGCCAACGCTTTCGACGACCCGTGGAGGTCAACCCGGTGAGCGTGAACATCAAACCGCTCGAGGACAAGATCGTTGTCCAGACGAGCGAGGCCGAGGAGACGACCGCGTCCGGCCTCGTCATCCCCGACACCGCCAAGGAGAAGCCCCAGGAGGGCAAGGTTCTGGCCGTTGGCCCGGGCCGCGTCGACGACAAGGGGAACCGCATCCCCGTCGACGTCAACGTCGGCGACGTCGTCATCTACTCCAAGTACGGCGGCACCGAGGTCAAGTACAACGGTGAGGACTACCTGATCCTGTCCGCTCGCGACGTGCTGGCTGTCGTCAACTGACACAGGCGCTGCGGTGAACGCCCCGGGCCCCGCTGGAAAGCCGGGGACGGGGCGTTCTGCTGTCTGAGAGGACTTCCATGCCCAAGCAGATCAACTTCGACGAGGACGCTCGTCGAGCCCTCGAGCGCGGCGTCAACAAGCTCGCCGACGCGGTCAAGGTCACCCTCGGCCCGCGCGGTCGTCACGTCGTGCTGGACAAGAAGTTCGGCGGCCCCACGATCACCCTCGACGGCGTCACCGTCGCGCGGGAGATCGAGCTGGAGGACCCGTTCGAGAACCTGGGTGCCCAGCTGGCCAAGAACGTGGCCACCAAGACCAACGACGTCGCCGGCGACGGCACCACCACGGCCACCGTGCTGGCGCAGTCTCTGGTGAAGGTCGGCCTCCGCAACGTGGCCGCCGGCGCCAACCCGGCCGGCCTCGGCAAGGGCATCGAGGCGGCCGCGGAGAAGGTCATCGAGGTGCTCAAGTCCAAGGCCACCCCGGTCAAGGGCCGCGACAACATCGCCCAGGTCGGCACGGTCACCTCGCGTGACGCCACTATCGGCGCCCTGCTCGGCGAGGCCGTGGAGCGGGTCGGCGAGGACGGTGTGATCACCGTGGAGGAGTCCTCCACGCTGGCCACCGAACTCGAGATCACCGAGGGTGTGCAGTTCGACAAGGGCTACCTGTCGGCGCACTTCGCGACCGACCCGGAGGAGCAGCGGGCGATCCTCGAGAACGCCTACGTGCTGCTGCACCGCGAGAAGATCTCGGCGCTGGCCGACCTGCTGCCGATCCTGGAGAAGGTCGCCGAGTCGAAGAAGCCGCTGCTGATCATCGCCGAGGACGTCGAGGGCGAGGCGCTGTCCACCCTGGTGGTCAACGCCCTGCGCAAGACCCTCGTCGCGGTCGCGGTGAAGGCCCCGTTCTTCGGTGACCGCCGCAAGGCGTTCCTGGACGACCTGGCCGTCGTCACCGGCGCGCAGGTCATCTCCTCGGAGGTCGGCCTGAAGCTGTCCGAGATCGGCCTCGACTCGCTGGGCACCGCCCGGCGCATCGAGATCACCAAGGACAACACGACGATCGTCGACGGTGCAGGCACCAAGGCCGACATCGAGGCCCGCATCGCGCAGATCCGCAAGGAGATCGAGACCACCGACTCCGACTGGGACCGCGAGAAGCTGCAGGAGCGGCTGGCGAAGCTCGGCGGCGGTATCGCGGTGATCAAGGTCGGCGCGGCCACCGAGACCGAGCTGAACGAGCGCAAGCACCGCATCGAGGACGCCGTGGCTTCGACCAAGGCGGCCGTCGAGGAGGGCATCGTGCCCGGCGGTGGTTCGGCGATCGTGCACGCGGTCAAGGAGCTCGAGGGCGACCTCGGTCTGACCGGCGACGAGGCCACGGGTGTCCGCATCGTGCGGGACGCCCTGACCGCGCCGCTGAACTGGATCGCCGCGAACGCCGGCTACGAGGGCCCGGTCATCGTGTCCAAGGTGCAGGAGCAGGGCTGGGGCTACGGCTTCAACGCCGCCACCGGCGAGATCACCGACCTGCTGCAGGCCGGCATCGTCGACCCGGTGAAGGTGACCCGCTCCGCGGTCGCGAACGCGGCCTCCATCGCCCGTCTCGTCCTGACCACGGAGAGCACCGTGGTGGACAAGCCGGTCGAGGAGCCCGAGAACACCGGCCACGGCCACGGCCACGCGCACTAGCAACAACAAGCACCAAAAGGGCCCCCGCCAAAAGCGGGGGCCCTTCTTTTCTTTTCCAGCTCCACAACCACAACCCGCCACCCGGCAACGCCACGCACCGACCCCTCCGAGCCACCCCTCTCCCGCAACCCGATCCCCAGCCAAATCGGTTGCCGAGCCACCGGGTCAAGGCACGCTTTCCCGCCTTGACGCGGTGTCTCGGCAACCGAACACTGAAAGATCGGGTTCGGGAGGGCTCAACCGGGGCGTAGCGAAGCGAAGCCGGCGATTGAGAAACCCGCGTAGCGCCTACTCAAGCATTGACCCCACCATCGACGGTGATCACCGACCCGGTGATGAACGCCCCAGCCGCCCCAGCGACATGCGCAACAGTCGCGGCCAGATCCTCCGGTGACGCGTGCCGCCCAACAGTGGACAGCGCGAGAGAGCTCGCCGCGCGCGGCCCGTCCGCCGGGTTCATGTCCGTGTCGGTCGGCCCCGGCTGAACCACCACCGACGTGATCCCGCGAGGCCCCAGGTCCCGCGCGAACGCCCGGCTCAGCCCCACCACCGCGGCCTTCGACGCCGCGTAGGCGCTCATCCCCGGCCCAGGCACCCGCTCGCCGAGCGTGCTGCCGATCGTGATGACCCGGCCACCGGCCGGCAGGTGCCGCACCGCGGCCTGGGTCGCGACGAACACGGCCCGCACGTTGACGGCCAGCGTCCGGTCGAAGTCGGCGAGGCTCATCTCGTCGACCGTCCCGCGCGGGAAGATCCCGGCGTTGTTGACCAGCACGTCCAGCCCGCCCAGCGCTTCGGCCGCCTGGTCCACCGCCGCGGTCAGTGCCTCGGCGTCAGCGCTGTCGGCCTGCAGCGCCAGCCCCTTCCGGCCGAGGCCCTCGATCGAGGCCACCACCTCGGCCGCCCGCGAGGCGGACTTCTCGTAGGTGACCGCGACGTGCGCCCCGTCCGCCGCCAGCTTCCGGGCGATCGCCGCCCCGATGCCCCTGCTGCCCCCGGTGACGAGTGCGACCTTGCCGTCCAGCGAACCCATGGGTCCTCCATTTCTGTAGTGATCGGCACAGAAGTTAGAGCGACTTCTGTGCCGACCGCTATAGAATGCGAACCATGTCACCACGCGGGCGTCCGAGGACCTTCGACCGGGACGCGGCCCTGGACGAGGCGATGTACGTCTTCTGGGAGCGCGGCTACGAGGGCACGTCGCTGTCCGACCTGACCGCCGCCATGAAGATCGGCTCACCCAGCCTGTACGCGGCCTTCGGCGGGAAGGAGGCGTTGTTCCGGGAGGCGATCGAGCGCTACGGGGAGCGGTTCGGGCAACGGCCGCCGGAGGGGGAGACCGCGCGTGACGCCGTCGAGGCCTGGTTGCGGGAGAGCGCCCGCGGGTACGTCGAGGCGGGTCACCCGCGTGGGTGCATGGTCGTGCTGGCCGCGCTCAACTGCACGGAGCAGAACCGGCCGGTCCGCGAATTCCTCGCGGCCAAACGGCGGAACAACCTGATCGGCGTGGCCGCGCGGTTGCGACGCGCGGTAGCGGAAGGGGACCTGCCCGAAGACGCCGACGTCGAGGGAATCGTCCGGTTCTACGGCACGATTCTGCACGGGATGTCGATTCAGGCGCGAGATGGCGCCGAACTCGCGGACCTGGAAGCGGTCATCGACACGGCGATGACCGTGTGGCCGCGATTTCTGGGAAAAAAGACGGCACCCGGCTGACGGGCGTTCACCCGGGTGCCGTCCGCTTTTTCCGTTCCGGCTACTGGCCGGAAAGGGTCAGCTGCGGTTTCCCGGTGCGGATGATCGTCTCCCGCTCGGCTTCCGACAGCCCGCCCCAGATCCCGTACGGCTCGTGCACCGCGAGCGCGTGCTCCCGGCACAGTTGCAGGACCGGGCAGGACTGGCAGATCGCCTTCGCGCGGGCCTCGCGGCGCGCTCGCGCCGGCCCGCGCTCGCCGTCCGGGTGGAAGAACGCGCCGCTGTCCATCCCCCTGCACGACCCCCGCAGCTGCCAATCCCAGATATCGGCGTTCGGGCCCGGGAGCCTGCGCGTGTCTGCCATCGTGACCGCCCTCCGATTCGGTCGTGCCACCCCTGCTTAGCCGCCCGGCGATTACTCCGAATGGCGCAACGGCGGTAACGTTAGAAGCGCGCCAATAGTTGTTCAAGGGAATCCCGCTGATTCAGCCGTTAGGTTTCCCCCGGATGCGTGAGATCAGGGCCGTAAACAGGGGAAATAACGAAACCGATTCAGGTTGCCCCGTTCGAGTGGTACCGGGATATTGGGTCGGGTGAGCCGTCCCAGGGGTGCCGGTCAGGCCGAGCCGACGATGCCCGTGGCCGCCGTCGCCCGGCGGCTCGGGGTCGCGCCCTCGACACTGCGCACCTGGGACCGCCGTTACGGCCTCGGCCCGAGCAGGCACACCGGCGGCAAGCACCGCCGCTACTGCGCCGCCGACATCGGCCGCCTCGAACTGATGCAGCGCGCGCTGCTGCGCGGTGCCTCGACCGCGGAGGCCGCCCGCTACGCGCTCCAGCAGATGCCGAAGTCGTTCGGCGCCGCCCCGGAGATCGCCGCCCAGCCGCTGCCGCCGCCGGCCGAGCAGGTCAGCGCCGCGCAGAACGGCGCCGCCGCCCGCCGGTTGCGCGCCGCCGCGGTCGCGCTCGACGGCCGCGCGGTGCAGCAGACCCTCGACGACGCGATCGGCAGCGCCGGCGTCCTCGACGCGTGGGAGGGCGTGATCGCCCCGGTCCTCGACGCCTGCGGGGCCGGCTGGCCCGGGACCCCGGCCGGGGTCGAGGTGCAGGCCATGCTGAGCGAGTGCGTGCTGGCCGCCGTCGTGCGCGCGACCCCGGTGCTCGACCACCCGCGCAACCAGCGCCCGGTGCTGCTCAGCCGGGTCCCGGACGAGCAGGACGGCCTGCCGCTGCACGTGCTGGCCGCGGGCCTGGCCGCGCGGCGCATCGGCTCGCAGCTGTTCGGGCTGCCGCTGCCCGGCCCCGCGTTGTCCGCGGCCGTCCGGCGCAGCTCGCCCGCGGCCGTGGTGCTGTGGGCCGACCGCGCGGGCAACGCCGACCCGGAGCTGTTCCCAGAGGTGTCCCGCGGCGGGCTGCGCAGCCGCCTGTTCGCCGCCGGCCCGGGCTGGCGCGCCCCGGAGCTGCCGGATCGCGTCGAACGGCTGTCCGGACTGCGGACGGCGGCTGACCGCATCGAGTACGTCCTGGTAGGGAAGTAACGTGCACGAGATCGAACTCCGACGAGCGGCCTTCGGCGACCGGCCGGCGCCGCCGCCGGACGTGCTCGCCGCCGCGGGCCCGCCCAAGCGGCGCCTGCTCGGCGCGATCGTGCTCGGCGCCCAGGGCCGGTACGCGGCCGCCACCACCCTGCTCGACGGCCTCGCCCGCGACCGGGACCCGGTGGTCGCCGCGCTGGCGCTGGCCACCCTCGCCTCGCACCGCAGGCAGCTCGGCGGCCACGCCGTCGCCCGCGGGCTCGACGGCGCCGCGCTCCGCCGGGCCGCCACGGCCGTGTCGGATCCGGACCCGGACGGCCTGGACGCCCGCGGCGCGCTCGCGGACGCGCTCCTCGGGCTGGCCGCCGACCACCTCGGCACCGGGCGGCTCTCTGCGTCGCGGCGCGTCCTGGACCGGGCCGCGGGCGCGGTGGACAACTGGCGCACCCGGACCCGGCTCGGCTGGGTCACCGCGGAACTCGCGCTCGCCTCGGGTGACGCGCCGGCCGCGGTCGCGCCCGCCGAGGCCGCCCTCGACGAGGCGACGGCTGCCGGGTCGATCCGGCACACCGTCAAGTCCCAGCTGGTGCTCGCCGCGGCGCTGGGCACCATCGGGCAGAAGCGAAGAGCCGGGGAGCTCGTCTCGGGCGCGCTCGCGGACGCGGACAAGTACGAACTGTCCTCGCTCAGCTGGCCCGCCGGGCTGATCGCGGCCGATCTGTGGCCCGCCGACGCGGACCGCCACCGATCGCGAACGGCCGCGGTGTTATACGCAGTGTTACTGAGCTCCGACCCCGGAGGGAGGCGGCTGGCGCATGGTTCACCGTCGGTACCGGTCTGACCCCGGGTGCGGGGCTCCCGCCGGCCATACCGACATCCGGGCGAAGAAGTTCCAAAAAAAGCCACCGGATCGTGTCAAGGTACGGCCTCAAGCGTCCGATAGGGGATATGGAATGTCACCCGGCTGCAGGAAGGAACACCCGTGACGACGGTCTTGATCTGCGACGACCGACGCAGTGTCCGCGAAGGGCTCACCCGCGTGATGTCTGCTGTCCCCGGTGTCAGTCGCATCGACTGTGTAGCGCACGGTGACGAGTTGCTGGCCCGGTACTCGCGGCAGCCGGTCGACGTCGTGCTCGTCGGCACCCAGCGCGCGATGCCGGCCGGGGTGGAGGCGACTCGGCGGCTGGTGTCCGCCAACCCTCAGGCCAACGTGATCGTCTTCGGCGCGCCGGACGACGCCGGCAGCATCGCCGCCGCCATCGCCGGCGGGGCCCGCGGCTACCTGCGCTGGGACGCGTCCCGGCCGGAGCTGGTCGCCGCGCTCGCGCACACCCTCGCCAGCACCTCGGTGCCGGCGCCGCGCCAGCCCGCCGACCCCGGCGTGCAGCTCACCGAGCGCGAGCTCCAGGTCCTGCGCGGCATGAGCCAGGGCAAGAGCAACGGCCAGATCGGCCGTGAGCTGTACCTCTCCGAGGACACCGTGAAGACCCACGCGCGCCGGCTGTTCCGCAAGCTCGGCGTGCGGGACCGTGCGCAGGCTGTGGCGCACGGCTTCCGCCGGGGTCTGGTCTCCTGACGCGGACGCGCGGATTCAGCGAGAAATTTTCGTGTTTCCGCGCGCCGCTTCGCTCGATCGCCCCCCTGCGAACCACATCCGTGCGATACTGGGCGGCCTCGGTTCGGCGAGGCCGGCGCGGCTGTAGAGCCGACCACGCATACGCGACACCGGCGTCGCCAGGTACCGTAGGCCTCACCGGTGTGAGCGATGTGGGGATTGCCGCGCCGTTAATTTTGCACGCCTACACGTAACGCTGGGACTGTTGTCTGCGATGGCCAATGTGGGGGACGGGCTGGATGAGCCAGTCGCCGCCGCTGTCGAGGGGGATCCCCAGGCGGTGGAGCGGCTGCTGGCCGCTATCCGTCCCCTGGTGGTGCGGTATTGCCGTGCCCGGGTCGGACGACAGGAGCGGTCGTTCGCCTCGGCAGACGACGTTGCCCAGGAGGTGTGTCTAGCAGTGCTCACGGCGTTGCCTTCGTACCGTGATCAAGGGCGCCCGTTCCTGGCCTTTGTGTACGGCATCGCCCAGCACAAGGTGGCCGACGCGCATCGGGCCGCCGCGCGCAACCGGGCCGAGCCTGTCGCCGAGATCCCCGACGAGATCGAGGGCGACATCGGGCCGGAACAGCGCGCCTTGCAGGGGGAGTTGAACGAGCGCATGGCACAGCTGCTCCGGGTTCTGCCGGACAAGCAGCGGGAGATCGTCGTGCTGCGCGTGGTCGTGGGCCTGTCCGCCGAGGAGACCGCGGAAGCGGTCGGCTCGACGCCAGGCGCAGTCCGCGTCGCGCAGCACCGCGCGCTGGCCCGGCTCCGCAAGGCGCTGGCGTCCGAGGAGGTGGCCTGAGTGACCGATCGCGAAGACGTCAGACGTGAGCTCGACGAGCTCGAGTTCGAGTCGACCCTGAGTTCCTCGCGGGCGGAGTTCGAGGCGGACCTCACCGCGATCCGCGCGGACGACGGTCTGCTGGACTCGCTCGGCGGTTCCGACCCCGGCATCGCCGACGACCTGGGTGACCAGGAACTCAACGCCCTGCTGCTGTCCTGGCGACGGGACATCGACAGCGAGCCGCTCGCCGAGCTCATCGACACCGACACCGCCGTCACCACGATCAAGACGGCCGCGCTGGCCCGCCGCCACGGGCAGCGGGCGCGCCGACGCCGCCTGCTCGTGCCGGTCGCCACGGCCGCGGCCGTTCTCGCCATCGGGTTCACCGGCACCAGCATCGCCGCGCGGGACGCGCAGCCCGGCGACACGCTGTGGGGCCTGACCAAGGTGCTCTACGCCGACCACGCGCGGTCGGTCGAGGCCGCCTCCGCGGCCCGCATCGACCTGCAGCAGGCCAGCATCGCCCTCTCGCAGGGCCGCATCGCCGAGGCGCAGCAGGCGCTCGCCGAGGCCGCCGCGAAGCTGAGCCAGGTCACCGAGGAGGAGAACCTCAGCCAGCTGATGGCGGAGCACCAGCAGCTCGCCTCGATGCTGCCGGACTCGACCACCACCACGCCGAACTCGCCGACCTCGCTGCCGACCTCGGCCGCGCTGCCGCCGCCGAGCTCCACGAAGTCGCCGTCCTCGTCGACCACGACGAGCCCGCAGCAGACCACGACGCCGACCCCGTCGACGAGCAGCACGACGTCCCCGCCCCCGACGACCGAGAGCAGCACGACGCCGCCCGGCGACGGTTCCTCGGGCAACACGGTGCGCTACGACACGCCGGACTCGGGAGCAGGCCAGGCGCCTGCCGGTGTGGACACCGGCACCAGCTCGAACTGATCCGTCTTGTGAGAAGACCCGGGCGGGAGCGGCCGGGTCTTCTTTCGTTTCCGCATCCTGCCCAGGACATGACGAAGGCCCGGCCTCCCGCGGCCGGGCCTTCTCGTGGGAACAGTCAGTAGGCGCTTTCGGTGGTCGTGATCCCGTCCGCGAAACCGCGGCAGTAGTCCCAGCTCACGTAGTCAGCCGGGTTGGGGTCGAAGGCCGGCTCGTGCGGGCGCATCCGCCCGTCCGCGAGCAACTGCTCGAGGCTCGCGCGCAGCAGGTGCCAGTCGTGGAAGTGCGGTTGATCGCACTCACCGCAATCGACCACGATCCCGCGGACTCCGCGGGGCTCCAGCAGCGCCTGGTAGACCGCGAGGTCCGACAGGTCCGCCAGCAACTCGGCGCGCGCCTGCGCGTCCATCGGTTCGGCCAGCTCGTCGTCCCCGATGCCGGCGAGCTCCCGGGCGGGGTCGTCCGGGTCGTCGGCGAACGGGTCGGGGGGCAACACTTCGTGCGGCACGCGTCGCACCGTACCTGCCCGACCGGGTTGCTTGTCCAGGGCCTTTCAGTCCCTCCAAACAGGGGCGAGTTTCCCCGGTCACGTCTGGCCCCAGTCCGGCGGTCGCCGGGACGGGGGCCAGATACCATCGACGGAAGGTTCACCCGCCACTGCCAGGAAGGTCAGCCACCCCCATGACGAGCGAGTTCGCCCCGGAAGACAAGTTCGCGATGCTCGGGTTGACCTTCGACGACGTGCTGCTGCTGCCGGCCGAGTCGGACGTCGTGCCCAGCAATGTCGACACGTCGACCCGGCTGTCCCGCAACATCACCCTGCGCATCCCGCTGGTCTCCGCGGCGATGGACACCGTCACCGAGGCCCGCATGGCGATCAGCATGGCCCGCCAGGGCGGCATGGGCGTCCTGCACCGCAACCTGCCGATCGAGGAGCAGGCCGCGGCGGTCGAGGTCGTCAAGCGGTCCGAGGCGGGCATGGTCACCGACCCGGTCACCTGCTCGCCCGACGACACGCTCGCCGAGGTCGACGCCCTGTGCGCCCGCTTCCGCATCTCCGGCCTCCCGGTCACGGACGCCTCCGGCACGCTGGTGGGCATCATCACCAACCGCGACATGCGGTTCGAGCTGGACCACAGCCGCCCGGTCAGCGAGGTGATGACCAAGGAGAACCTGATCACCGCGCAGGTCGGCGTCACCGCGGACGCGGCGCTCGGCCTGCTCCGCCGTCACAAGATCGAGAAGCTGCCGATCGTCGACGGCGCGGGCAAGCTGCGCGGGCTGATCACGGTCAAGGACTTCGTCAAGACCGAGCAGTACCCGCACGCCACCAAGGACCCGGACGGCCGCCTGGTCGTCGGCGCGGCGGTCGGCGTCGGTGCGGCCGGTCACCAGCGCGCGATGGCGCTCGCCGACGCGGGTGTGGACGTCCTGATGGTCGACACCGCGCACGGCCACTCGCGCGCGGTCATCGACATGGTCGCCACGCTGAAGAAGGAGCTGGGCGACACCGTCGACGTCGTCGGCGGGAACGTCGCCACCCGGGCCGGCGCGCAGGCGCTGGTCGACGCGGGCGCGGACGCGGTCAAGGTGGGCGTCGGCCCCGGGTCGATCTGCACCACCCGCATCGTCGCGGGCGTCGGGGTGCCGCAGATCTCCGCGATCTACGAGGCCGACAAGGCGTGCCGCCCGGCCGGTGTGCCGGTGATCGGCGACGGCGGCATCCAGTACTCGGGTGACATCGCCAAGGCCATCACGGCCGGCGCGTCCACCGTGATGCTGGGCAGCCTGCTGGCAGGCACCGCCGAGTCGCCGGGCGACCTGATCCTGGTCAACGGCAAGCAGTTCAAGACCTACCGCGGCATGGGGTCGCTGGGCGCGATGCAGTCGCGGGACGGGCGCAAGTCGTACTCGAAGGACCGCTACTCGCAGGACGACGTGCTGAGCGAGGACAAGCTGGTGCCGGAGGGCATCGAGGGCCGCATCGCGTTCCGCGGGCCGCTGGCCAACGTCGTGCACCAGCTCGTCGGCGGGCTGCGCTCGGGCATGGGCTACGCGGGCGCGGAGACGATCGAGCAGCTGCAGAAGGCGCAGCTGGTGCGGATCACCGCCGCGGGCCTCAAGGAGAGCCACCCGCACGACGTCACGATGACGGTCGAGGCGCCCAACTACACCTCTCGGTGACCCCCTGCGCGCGGGTCACACCGATGGCCTAGCGACAATGGGCCGTCAACTACTGGCGGCGAGAAGGGACCTGACGTGCGCGATCTGGTCGAGATCGGCATGGGACGCACCGCGCGGCGGGCGTACGACCTCGATGACGTGGAGATCGTCCCGTCCCGGCGGACCCGGTCGTCGGCGATCGTGTCCACCGCGTGGCAGATCGACGCCTACCGGTTCGACATCCCGCTGGTCACCCACCCGACGGACGCGGTGGTGTCGCCGGACACGGCCGTGGAGATCGGCAAGCTGGGCGGGCTGGGCGTGCTGAACGCCGAGGGCCTGTGGGCCCGGCACGCCAACGCCGAGCAGGCGCTGCTCCGCGTGGTGGACGCCGCGAAGGACGAGGACCGCACCGCGCTGGTCCGCACCCTGCAGGAGCTGCACTCCGCGCCGGTGCAGCCGGAGCTGCTGACCGAGGCGATCCGCCGGGTGCGCGAGTCGGGCGTGACGGTCGCGGCGCGGGTGAGCCCGCAGCGCGCGGCCGAGCTGACGCCGCACCTGATCGCGGCCGGGGTCGAGATCCTGGTCGTGCAGGGCACGATCATCTCCGCGGAGCACGTCGCCCACGACGACGCCGACCCGCTGGACCTCAAGGACTTCATCGGTGGCCTGGACGTGCCGGTGATCGCCGGTGGCGTGTCCGACTACCGCACCGCGATGCACCTGATGCGCACCGGCGCGGCGGGCGTGATCGTCGGCCACGGCTACACCCCGGGTGTGACGAGCACCGACCGCGTGCTGGGCATCGGCGTGCCGATGGCGACGGCGATCATCGACGCGGCGGCCGCCCGGCGCGACTACCTCGACGAGACCGGCGGCCGGTACGTGCACGTGCTGGCGGACGGCGGGATGACCAGCTCGGGCGACATCGCGAAGGCGATCGCGTGCGGCGCCGACGCCGTGGTGGTGGGCGCCCCGCTGGCCGCGGCGTCCGAGGCGCCCGGCCACGGCCTGTACTGGACCGCGGCGGCCGCGCACCCGAACCTGCCGCGCTCGCGGGTCGCGGCCGGGCCGGACATCGAGGTGGACCTGAAGACGCTGTTGTTCGGCCCGTCGTCCGACGCGGAGGGTTCGATCAACCTGTTCGGAGCCCTCCGCAGGGCGATGGCCAAGACGGGCTACTCGGACCTCAAGGAGTTCCAGCGGGTGGGCCTCTCGGTCCGCGGCTGACGCTGCTGGCTCGGCGCCCGCCTGCCGCGGCCCCGCTGCGGCTGAGAAGGCTCGGCGGGCGGCGGGGCTGCATGCGGGGTGGAGCCGGGTGGGGCTCTTGGTGCGTGGCTGACGCTCGCTGGTCCGGCGCCCGCCTGCCGCGGCCCCGCTGCGGCTGAGAAGGCTCGGCGGGCCGCGGGGCTGCATGCGGGATGGAGCGGGTGCGCCTCGGCGCGGGCCTGGCACCACGCGTCGCGGGCGTTTCGCGCCGGAGCTCGGTGCGGCTGCTGGCGGCTCGGCTCCCGCATGCCGCGGCCCGGTGCGGCAGAGGAGACACCGCGGGCCTCGGACTGCATGCGGGGTGGAGCGGGTTCTCCGCGGTGCGCCTGAGGCTGTGCGTCGCGGTGTTTGCGGGTGCCTCGGTGCGGCCGCTGGTTCGGCCCGCGCGTGCCGCTGCCCGCTGCCGCTGGGAAGGCTCGGCGAACCGGGCGCGGGTCAGGGTCGCGTCAGCGTGCCCTCCACGAGCGTCGTCTGGCCGGTCACGTACTCGCTCCACACGCCCGCCGCCACTTCGGACCCCGGCTTCGCGTAGCTCTGCACGAAGCTGTGTCCGTTGTGGACCGCGCCGAACGTCACGGCGAACGCCGACGTGCTCGGCCGGTCCTGCGGCGGCGTGTCGTTCGGCGGCACGATCTCGTTCAGCCCCCAGCCGTAGTCGTCGCGGTAGTCGCCCACCACGCGCTCCAGCGTGTTCTCCAGGATGGCCCCGCTGACCGGGATGTGGATCAGCACGCCACGCCTGCCGTGGTCGAACGTCGTGTTGAACACCAGCACCTCGCCCGCCCCGCCGCGGTAGAACTCCGCCCGCCCGGAGCCGACCTGGGAGCCGTCCGGGCAGGCCGCCGCGCCCTGGGTCTCGATCACCGACCGGTCGCACGTCGGGAACAGGTGCGGGCTGAAGCGCACCGACCGGTCGAACAGGAACACGAACTCGCGCGGGGCGGCCGGCTCCACGCCGGTCGTCGTCGAGCGCTGGGCGTCGAACGTGATGGTCACGCCGAACCGCGAACCGCCGTCCGGGGCGTACACCACCGTGCCGGCGTCGATGTTCACCGGCCCGGCCACGTCAGGCTCGTACGGCCGCTGCGGGCCGTAGGGCGTGGGGTGCGGGTGGGTTTCGGCAGCGGCGGCCGGCGCGATGGTGAACGCGAGGGCGGCGGCGGCCAGTCCGGTGAGCAGGCGTGCACGCATGATCGGTTCCTCCCAGTCTGTCTGTTTTCGACGTGTCTCGAATAGTCCTCCGGAGCAGTAGAGTCTTCGTTAAGTGTCGAAGAGAGCTGAGAGCACCTTCAGGAGGACGAGACCGTGCCACTCGGCCGCTGGTCCGGCATCGCGCACCCGGAGCTCGACGAGATCACCGTCGACGACGTGCTGCACGCGCTCGCCGACCCCACCCGGCGGGCGATCATCCGCCTGCTCCAGGCCGAGGGCGACCGCCCCTGCGGCACCTTCGGCCTGCCGGTCGCGGCTTCGACGCTCAGCCACCACTTCCGGGCCCTGCGCAAGGGCGGCCTGATCCGCCAGTACGACGAGGGCAGGCAGCGCATGAACACGCTGCGCACCGCCGAGCTGGAGCAGAAGTTCCCCGGCCTCGTGGACGCGGTGCTCGCCAACGCCGAGTGAGTCAGCCCCGCAACTCCGCGCACGGCGCCACCACCGCGAACAGCAGCGGCTCGCCGGGCGGCGGCACCGGCGCGACGACGATCGTGACCTCGTCGGGGCCGGGGACGATCGGCACGGCGTAGCGGCCGTCCTCCTCGGCCACCAGCGGCACCGGCTGCGGGGGACGGACGGGCATCGCACAGGCAGCCCGCGCCTCCGCCACCGAAGCACGCCACGACGGACCGCCCGTGCGCACGCTCGGAGCCGCCCAGTCGCTCAGCACCTGCACGCCGAGGAACACCGCGACCGCCCCGCCGACCACCGTCCGCGGCCGCAGCCGGTCCAGCAGCGCCGCCACCGCGACCCACAACAGCAGCAGCGGCACGATCGTGTAGCGCGACCCATTCAGCGAGAACTCCGCGCGCTCCAGGAACCCGCCCGTGCCGCGCAACCCGACCGGCACCACCAGGTACGCCACCGAGCACACCAGACCGACCGCCGCGACCTGCCGCGCCACCCGGTCGGCGCGGCACAGCAGCACACCCGCCACCACCGCCGCCACCGCACCGACGACAGCGACCATTACCAGCCCGGCCCACTGGTACACCGGGCCCAGCAACCGGTCCCCGGTCAGCGCGCTCAGCAGCACCCGCAGCCCGTAGATCGACGGCAGTTCGCCCAGCACCGTCTCGCTAGCCCGGTACCCGGCCGCGCGGGTCAGGTGCACCCAGCCCTGCACGGCCAGCGCCACCAGCATCACCGCGGGTGCGACGCACGCGAGCAGCCGTCGCGGCGCCCGCACGATCCCGACGATCGCGGCCGGCAGCACGAGCGCGGTCAGCGGATCGGACAGTGCCGCGAGCGCCACCACCGCGGCCGAACCCACCTGCCCGGCCACCGACCGCGGTGGCGCGAGCAGCACCCAGAACGCCGCGTAGGCCAGGTACCAGTGCAGGTCGTTGACCGCCGCGTTCACCTCGAACCCGGCCTGCGGCAGCAGCGGCACGATCGCCGTCACCAGCACCCGTGCCCACGCCGACCGCAGAATCCGTCCACTGTGGAACCACACCAGCAGCGAGATCGACGCGACCACCAGCGCCGCTCCCGTGGCCAGCGCGACCGCCGCCCACGCCAGCGGCAGCGCCGCGACCGGCTCCACCACCAGCTTCGCGACCACCTGCAGGTACCCGGCGTGCGGCGTGACCAGGTTGTGCCACAAGGAATGCCGCATCGCCTGGTTCAGGAAGACACCGCCGTCCTCCGCCCACACCACGTCGTAGGCACGCAGCCCGGGCCCCCGCATGAGCTGCAGCCAGGTCGCCGCCAGCACCCAGGCCACGCTCGCCGCGACCGTCGCGGTGCGGGTCCGGTTCATTGGCGTCGCAGGACGCGGTCGGCCAGCGTCGCGGGACGCTCGTCGAGCTGCGCCCGCAGCCGTTCGTTCTGCCTGCGCAGCTCGTCGGCCTCGGCACGCAGGTCCGCGGCCTCCGTCGCGAGCCGGTCGAGCTCACGCCGCTGGCCGGCGATCGTCTCCGCCATCGCGTCCGCGTTCTCCGCGTGCGCCACCGCGTCGAACTGCAGCTGCAGCAACCGGGTGTAGAGGGCGATGCGGTTGTTCTCCAAGGTGTAGAGGAGCCGCGAGTCGCGGTACGGCCGCAGCGCGTCGAGCAGCGCCTCGTCCCGGGTCACCACGCCGACGCCGAAGATCGCCGGGATGATCGCGAGCTGCCAGCCCTCGGTCAGCGCGTCCTCGACCGCGGTGAGCACGCCGTTGCGCTCACCGCCCGCCTCCTGCGCGCACGTGAACGCCCCGAGGCCGACGAAACCGGCTCGGGTCAGCTCGTCGTGCCACACGGTCGGACCCTCCGAACTGGACGGATGCCGGTCCTCGGGGCGCAGCCGGGACGGCAGGTAGTACTGGTCCCGCCGCGAGCACGGCCACAGCACGTCGTGCAGCACCGTGACCGCGTCCGGCGCGTTCGCCCGCACCCAGGCCAGCTCGGCGCGCACGGTCGCGTAGTTGTGGTCGCCGTCCAGCACGTAGAGGTCCGCGACAGGGAGGTCGGGCAGCACGTCCGGCGAGCGCTCCTCGACCAGGTGCAGCGCCGGGTTCCCGGCGATCGCCGCGCGCAGCGACTCGGTCGGGGCCGGGTCGACGCAGTACACCGCGCGGGCGCCGAGTTCGGTGTAGATGCCGCTGACCTGCCCGGACTCGACGCCGACCTCGACCACCGTGGAGATCGGGCGGTGCGCGTAGACGACCTCGAAGACCTCCCGGAAGCAGGACAGCGAGTGCAGCAGCAGGGGCGTCTGGCGGGCCGCGCGTGCCTGGGCGTGCGGGTCGGTGCGGGTGCCGTAGTCGTTCACTTGCCGCTCCGCAGCTGCCGCACGGCGATGCGCGCCGCCGACGTGGCCAGGCCGACCGGTCCGTGCGTGCGGATCTCCTCACGCACCCGGCTGCGCATCCGGGTCAGCCGGGGCGCTGACGGCGGGTGGGCGCCGAGCCCGGTCCGGGACTTCGGCAGCACCGCGAAGGCGATCGTCACCTGCCCGGACGTCACCGGCGCGCCGAAGCGGGCGGCGACCGGGAACCACACCGCGCCCTCGTCCGCCTCGAACTCGAACAGGGTGCCGCCCAGCCACCGGCACGCGGCGTGGATCAGCCCGGCGAAGTCGGCGGGGTGTTCCCAGCGCTCGACCCGCGGCACGCTCTGGCCGGGCACGATCGCCTTCACCTCGACCCAGTCGATCCGCACCAGCGCGGGCCGCCCCGGCACCGCGAGAGCCACGTCGGTGACGTCGGCGGAGCGGAAGTCCAGGCGTGCGAACGAAAGCCCGTTGTGGTTGATCCGCACCCGGCGGCGCGGGCCGTCGTGCCATTCGCCGTCGCCGGTGCGGAAGCTCAGCCGGGTCTCGGCCGGATCGTCGGACGGCTCGAACAGGTCCGCGTCCACCTGTCTTTCCGCCAGCGCGCGGGCGCCCGCGGCCAGCCGGGTGTCCGAGGCCGCGAGCAGCGCGGGCCAGAACGCGTCGCGCATCTCCAGATCGGCCAGGTCGGCGGGGGAGAGGTAGGGGATCGCGGGCAGCAGGTCCTCCGGCACGACCCGGGTGATCAGCGCGGACCCGAAGTTGTCCTCGTGCGCCCAGTTGCCGAACACCGCGGCTTCGGCGGCCGTCGGCGCCTTCAGCGCGGACACCAGGATGTTCGCCAGCCGGTGCCGCGCGGTGCCGGTCAGGTCCGGCCAGCCGCCGTCGGCGTAGCGGTACCACTGGGCCTGGAACTCGCGGATGCCGTCCTGGACCGCGCGCCGCTGCGCCAGCTGGGCCTCGCCGTCGGAGGCCGGGCCGAGCACGGGGGAGCCGTCGTCGGCGAAGTCCAGCAGCGAGCCGCAGAAGTCGTTGATTGACTGCTCCAGCACCTCCGGGCTGCGGCTGATGGTCCGGGCGATCTCGGGCGGCTGCCCGCCCTGGCTGAGGTAGCTCTCGATGCGCAGCCCGGCCCGGTACACGCGCACCGACCGGTCGTCAGTGGCGAGGTAGAAGCCGGCCGGGCGGACGCCGGCGCCGGCCACGTCGAGCAGCCTGCCCAGGTAGTACTGGATGGTCCCGCCCCAGCCCAGGTCGACCAGCGCGGGCTCGGGCACGTCGAGCATCCCGGCCCGGCGCAGCTCGCCCAGCACGCGCTCGCGGATGCGGGTGACCGTGACGGCCAGCCGGTTGCGCAGGTGGGCGGTTTCGGTGAGCACGTCGGTGACCAGGTCGATCTCCCGGTCGTTGTCCAGGACCGTGTCCAGCGCCTCGGCCAGCGGCGGCACGTCACCGGGGCGCAGGTGCAGGGCCTGCATCAGCTGGCGGACGGTGAGGCCGTGGCGCTGCTGGATGAACTGCCGCAGCGAGTCCGGGTCGGCCGGGTCGAGCGCGGCCAGCGAGGTGACGTGCCGGGACAGCCAGACCGGCCGTGCCTCGACGTTCCAGCCGCGGGCCTGCGCGGCGTTGTTGATCAGCGTCGAGAGCAGGGTGCCCTCGCGCATCGGGCACCACAGCACCGGGATCCCGGACTGGTGGGCGCGCAACGCGACCCACTCGGCGAACCCGGTCAGCACGGGGCCGAGCACCGACGCGCCGTACCGCCAGGCCGTGCGGACCGGGGTCTGGGCCGCCTGGTCCACCCGCTGGAGCGTCTTCGCGCGCAGGCTGGTGATGCCGTAGTCGCCCTGGTCGGTGTCGAGGTGCTCGCCGAGCGGGTCCTCCAGGCCGAGCGGCTCGCGCTCCCGCTCCAGCACCGCGAGGAACTCCTCGTCGAGCCGCTCGTAGTAGACGGTCCGGACGCCCAGCTCCCGCGGCACCTCGATGTCGGCGACCGCGTTGTCCCCGATGTGCACGACCTGCTCGGGGTGCACGCCGAGGTTGTCCAGGACGATCTCCCACAGCCCGGACGCCTTGTCGAGCCCGTGCTGGTGCGAGCGGAAGATTCGGGCCTCGCGCAGCGCGCCCAGTCCCGGCCGGTCGAGCAGCTCGGCGAGGTGTTCCTCGGTGAAGTAGGTGTCCGACACCAGCACGGTCGGCACGTGGTGCTTCGCGGCCAGTTCGACCAGTTCGGCGATGTCCAGGTCGGGCACCGTGAAGTCGCGCTCGCAGGTCACCTCGGCGCGGACCAGCTCGGGCAGCTCGGCGCCGAAGATCCGCAGCGGCATGTGCTGCCAGATGTCGAACAGCGACACCTCGGTGCCCAGTGCCTCCTCGCTCTGGCGCGCCCGTTGTTCGGCGACGATCCGCATGCGCCGGAACGCGGCGGGCGTGACCCAGTCCGGGCACCGGCCGTCCCGCACGAGCCGCGCCCCCAGCACGGCGAACACGTCGGTGGGCCTGGGCGTGCGCCGCCACAGGATGGTGTCGAAGACATCCAGCGACAGCACCGCGCAGGAGCCGTCGGTGATCAGCCGGCGGACCCGGGCGAGTGAAGGCGGCAACGACAAGTCATCTCCCCAGATGTGTGATGTGATTTACAACGATAATCACTCCGATGGGGGAAATACGTTACGCGCGGCGAAGAGGTTGCCCGAACTGATCGGTAACTTACTACTGGTCAGAACCCTGTGGTGGTGGTTACGCTTTACCTGTGACCACGCGTAACAGCAATGCGGCTGACTATGACGTCATCGTGGTCGGATCGGGGTTCGGCGGCAGCGTCGCCGCGCTCCGGCTGACCGAAAAGGGCTACCGGGTGGCCGTCGTCGAGGCGGGCCGCCGGTTCGCCGACGACGAGTTCGCCAAGACGTCCTGGGATCTCAAGCGCTACCTGTGGGCGCCCGCGCTCGGCTGCTTCGGCATCCAGCGCATCCACCTGCTCCGCGACGTGATGATCCTGGCCGGCGCGGGTGTCGGCGGCGGGTCGCTGGTGTACGCCAACACGCTGTACCGGCCGCTCAAGCCGTTCTACCAGGACAAGCAGTGGGCGCACATCACCGACTGGGAGTCCGAGCTCGCGCCGTACTACGACCAGGCGAGCCGGATGCTCGGGGTGGTCACGAACCCGAGCGTCACGCCGTCGGACGAGGTCATCCAGAAGGTCGCCGCCGACATGGGCGTCGCCGACAGCTACCACCCGACGCCGGTCGGGGTGTTCTTCGACAAGCCGGGCGAGCGCGTGCCGGACCCGTACTTCGGCGGGGCCGGTCCGGAGCGGACGGGCTGCACCGAATGCGGCTCGTGCATGACCGGCTGCCGCGTCGGCGCGAAGAACACGCTGGTCAAGAACTACCTCTACCTCGCCGAACAGGGCGGCGCGCAGGTCATCCCGCTCACCACGGTCACCGCGGTCCGCCCGCGCGGGGACGGCTCGTTCGAGGTCGACGTCCGCAAGACCGGCACCAGGTCGAAGCGGTTCCGCACCACGCTCACCGCGGGCCAGGTCGTGCTCGCCGCGGGCACCTGGGGCACGCAACGGCTGCTGCACGAGATGCGCGACCAGGGCACGCTGCCCCGCCTGTCGCCGCGGCTGGGCGAGCTGACCCGCACCAACTCCGAGGCCATCATCGGCGCGGGCCGCCCCACCGTGGACCCGGAGCGCGACTTCAGCCGCGGCGTGGCGATCACATCGTCGTTCCACCCGGACGAGTCGACGCACATCGAGCCGGTGCGCTACGGCAAGGGCAGCAACGCGATGAGCCTGCTGCAGACGATCGCGACCGACGGGTCGGTGCCGACGCCGCGCTGGCTGCAGGCGGTGCGGTTCCTGGTCAAGCACCCGGTGCAGAGCGCGAAGCTGCTCAACGGCTACCGGTGGAGCGAGCGGACCGTGATCCTGCTGGTGATGCAGAGCCTGGACAACTCGATCACCACCTACACCAGGCGGGGCCTGTTCGGGCGGCGCAAGTACACGTCCAAGCAGGGGCACGGCGAGCCGAACCCGACGTTCATCCCGGCCGGGCACCAGGCCAACGAGCTGACCGCGAAGCACATCGACGGCACCGCGGGCGGCACCTGGGGCGAGGTGTTCGACATCCCGCTCACCGCGCACTTCATCGGCGGCGCGCCGATCGGCACCAGCGCCGAGGACGGCGTGATCGACCCGTACCACCGCGTGTTCGGCTACCCCGGACTGTCCATCGTGGACGGCACGGCGATCACGGCGAACCTGGGCGTGAACCCGTCGCTGACCATCACCGCCCAGGCCGAGCGGGCGTTTTCGTTCTGGCCCAACAAGGGTGAGGCCGACAAGCGGCCGGAGCAGTCGAAGGGCTACCGGCGGATCAAGCCGGTCCCGCCGAAGAACCCGGCGGTCCCGGCCGACGCGCCGGCCGCCCTCCGACTGCCGCTGGTGTCTACAGGTCGATCCCGGCGAACACGGTGACCCGCTCCTCGGTGAGGTCGTGCATGGCGGCGAGCACGCCTTCGCGGCCCACCCCGGAGCCCTTCACACCGCCGTAGGGCATCTGGTCCGCGCGGTAGGACGGCACGTCGCCGATGATCACGCCGCCGACCTCGAGCTCGGCGGAGGCGCGGAACGCGAGGCGGACGTCGCGGGTGAAGACGCCGGCCTGCAGCCCGTAGGCGGAGGCGTTGACCGCGGCGAAGGCCTCGTCGGCGTTCTCGACCACGGACACGGCGAGAACCGGGCCGAAGATCTCCTCGGACCACGCCTTCGTCTCCGCGGGCACGCTGGTGAGCAGCGTCGGTTCGACGGTCGCGCCCTGGCGCGAGCCGCCTGCCAGCAGCTTCGCGCCCGCGGCGACGGCCTCGTCGACCCAGGCGACGATCCGCTCCGCGGCCGCCTCGTCGACGACCGGGCCGACGTCCACGGTGGAGTCGTACGGATCGCCGGTCCGCTGCGCGGCGATGGCTTCGGCGAGCGCGGGGATGAACTCGTCGGCCACCGAGCGCTCGACGATGACGCGCTGCACCGCGATGCACGACTGGCCGGCCTGGTAGTTGCCGAAGGTCGCGATGCGCTGCGCTGCGCCGGTCAGGTCCGTCCAGTCGCCGAGCACGACCGCGGCCGCGTTGCCGCCCAGCTCCAGGACGACGTGCTTGCGTGGCGCGGCGTCGGCCAGGGACCAGCCGACCGGGCCGGAGCCGGTGAACGACACGACCGGCAGGCGCGGGTCGGCGACCAGTTTCGCGGTGTCCTCGTTGCCGAGCGGGAGGACCGAGAACGCGCCCTCCGGGAGGTCGGTCTCGGCCAGGATCTCGCCGAGGACCAGCGCGGACAGCGGGGTGCGCGGGGCGGGCTTGACGATGATCGGCGCGCCGACGGCCAGCGCGGGGGCGACCTTGTGGGCGACGAGGTTGAGCGGGAAGTTGAACGGCGCGATGCCGAGGACCGGGCCGCGGGGCACGCGGCGGACCATGGCGAGGCGGTTCTCGCCCGCGGCGTCGGTGTCCAGGCGCTGGAGGTCGCCGGAGAAGCGGCGGGCCTCCTCGGCGGCGATGCGGAAGACCGAGACCGCGCGGCGCACTTCGGCTTCCGCCCACTTCAGGGGTTTGCCGTTCTCGGCGGTGATGAGTTCGGCGAGCTCCTCGGCGCGCGCGGCGAGTTGCCTGGAGGTGTGATCGAGGGCGGCGGCCCGGACGTGGGCCGGTGTCCGGCGAAGCGCAGGCGCGACGGCGACCGCGGCGGCCACCGCACGCTCGACCTGATCCGGCCCCGGCACGGCGACGGTCGCCACGTCGCTGCCGTCGAAGGGGTGGTGCACGTCCAGGGTGGCCGTCCCCTGCTCCGCCCGGCCGGCGATCCAAGCCGGCCGCGGTTCCGGCGTGATGGTGTCCATGCCGACAAACTTAGAGCGCCGCACGAAAGGTGGTTTCACGTTCCACGCGCGCCGCGAGCATCGCCCCGATCGGGTGATCTCAGCAGGACGGGTTCTCCAGGCTGGGCCGGACGACCCAGTTGATCTCCCAGAGCCAGAAGCCCCAGGTGAGCACGGCCGCCCCGGCGAGGGCGGCCACCAGGGCGAGGCTTCGGGACGTCCATCGCCGGGTGACCCACACGAGGATCGAGCAGGCCGCGGCGGAGTAGCCAGCGAACAGGATCAGCTTCGGAACCATGATGATCAGGAGGCCCATCCCCGCTGAGGGTTCGAGGTGGTCGGCGCCGCAGGCGGTGAGGTACCAGCCCACGGCCTGTTCGCTCGCCAGGAGCCAGGCGATCCCGAGGGCGATGTGCAGCGTCCCCCAGGCCAGCCCACCCAGGCACCCGCGCAGGACGGACCGGAGGTCACTCTCGGCGGGGTCGGCCACGCCCCACGATCGTGTGCGGCGAGCGGTGCGTTACGGAATACGCGGCGCACCACCCCTGTTGTACGAGTTGGTCGGTGCGGTCCGTGTCCCCCGGGCCTCACCTATATCGCCGTCAGGGAACACCGGTGCGAGCCGGAGCCCTGTTCGGACCTTTCGCCGAGAGGCGACCGCCGTGCCGGCCACCCACACGTCAGACAGGCCCCGGGCCACGCGTCCGGGGCCTTCGTCGTTACCACGTCCCCGGGCGCACGTGACCCAGCCCACCTGGGACGATGGAAGACACACGTCGTCCTGATGGAGGTCCGGTGTCCAATCCGAGCGGTCCGGTGCTCGTCGTCGACTTCGGCGCGCAGTACGCGCAGCTGATCGCCCGCCGTGTCCGCGAGGCGCAGGTCTACTCCGAGGTGGTGCCGCACACCGCCACGCGCGACGAGATCCTCGCGAAGAACCCCTCGGCGATCGTCCTGTCCGGCGGCCCCGCCAGCGCCTACTCGCCGGACGCGCCGGGCATGGACCCCGAGCTCGCCAAGTCCGGCGTCCCGATCTTCGGCATCTGCTACGGCTTCCAGGTCCTCGCCCAGGCGCTCGGCGGCACCGTCGAGGCCACCGGCAACCGCGAGTACGGCCGCACCGAGGTGCACATCCCGGCCGACGGCGGCATCCTGCACCGCGAGCTGCCCGAACGGCACCAGGTGTGGATGAGCCACGGCGACAGCGTCACCAAGCCGCCGGCCGGCGCGAAGGTCACCGCGACCTCCGAGGGCGCCCCGGTCGCCGCCTACGAGAACGTCGACGACCGCATCGCCGGCGTCCAGTACCACCCCGAGGTCCTGCACTCGCCGCACGGCCAGGAGGTCCTGCGCCGCTTCCTGCACGACATCGCGGGCATCAAACCGCAGTGGACCACCGCCTCGATCGTCGAGGAGCAGATCGCCCGCATCCGCGAGCAGATCGGCGAGGACGGCCGCGCGATCTGCGGCCTGTCCGGCGGGGTCGACTCCGCCGTCGCCGCCGCGCTGGTCCAGCGCGCCATCGGCGACCGGCTCACCTGCGTCTTCGTCGACCACGGCCTGCTGCGCCGCGGCGAACGCGCCCAGGTCGAGCGCGACTTCGTCGCCGCCACCGGGGTGAACCTGGTGACCGTCGACGCCCGCGAGCGCTTCCTCGGCGCCCTGGCCGGCGTCACCGACCCGGAGCAGAAGCGCAAGATCATCGGCCGCGAGTTCATCCGCGTGTTCGAGCAGGCCGAGCGCGACCTCAAGGCGCAGGGCGACTACCGCTTCCTCGTCCAGGGCACCCTGTACCCGGACGTCGTCGAGTCCGGCGGCGGCACCGGCGCGGCCAACATCAAGAGCCACCACAACGTCGGCGGCCTGCCGGACGACCTGCAGTTCGAGCTGGTCGAGCCGCTGCGGCTGCTGTTCAAGGACGAGGTCCGCCGCGTCGGGCTGGAACTCGGCCTGCCGGAGACGATCGTGCACCGGCAGCCGTTCCCCGGCCCCGGCCTCGGCATCCGGATCATCGGCGAGGTCACCGCGGACCGGCTGGAGACGCTGCGCGCCGCCGACGCGATCGCCCGCGAGGAGCTGACCGCGGCCGGCCTGGACCGCGACATCTGGCAGTGCCCGGTGGTGCTGCTCGCGGACGTCCGCAGCGTCGGCGTCCAGGGCGACGGCCGCACCTACGGCCACCCCGTGGTGCTGCGCCCGGTGTCCAGCGAGGACGCCATGACGGCCGACTGGACCCGCCTGCCCTACGACGTGCTGGAGCGCATCTCCACCCGCATCACCAACGAGGTCGCCGAGGTCAACCGGGTCGTGCTGGACGTGACCAGCAAGCCGCCGGGCACCATCGAGTGGGAGTGATCCGGGACTGACCTGGGGGCGGCGTGTCGCTGGCCGGCATCGCGTTGATCGTCGTGGCGGTGTTCCTGTTCCGCCGCGCGCGCAAGGCGGGCGCGCAGATCCGGGCCATGACCGCCACGCCCACCCTCACGGTCGCGCAACTGGAGCAGATGCGGCGGATGGTTCCGCGGCCGCGACCCGAGGGCGGGAAACGGTTGCCGAAGGGCAGGCGCCGTCGAGCTTCGTGCTCGTCGATCCGCAGCGCCGCCCGATCGAGCTGGTCGCGGACGGCGCCCGGCCGGAGGCCGTGGAAAAGCCGGTCGATTCCTACCAGACCGATTTCCGGGCCGAGACGGTCGAGTTCCTCGGCCTCCAGTGGCCGCGGGGCCGGGGCACCCTCGGCTTCCACTACGAGGAGTGGATCGTCCGGCCCGGCACCTGGCTCTACGTCCTCGGTGAAGCGCGTGACGTGACTGGCTCGCTGGTCATCGGGAAGCCGGAGGACGGCAGCGATTTCATCATCGCCGCGAAACCGGAGGGCGAGCTGCGTGCGGGCCGGGGCCGTCGCCACCGCCTGCTCGGAGCCGCCGCCTGCGCGCTGGTCCTGGTCGGCCTCGCCCTGATCGTGACCGAATTCTGGATCATGGCCTGAAAAAAGGGAGCCGCGGACACCTCCGCGGCTCCCTCTGGCCTGGCAACTCCCGGCGTCAGTCCCGCCGGCCTCCCCGCATCGACGCGCCCAGCATCAGCACCCCGACGAGCACCGCGCCGCCTGCGAGCACCCACTTCAGGTCGAAGGAGGGCAGCCACGAGGCGCCGTCGGACAGGACGTAGGCCGACACCAGCAGCGTCGCGATGCCGAGGATCAGCGTGACGACGTCCACCCCGCGCCGCCGCTCCGGCGGCGCCGGCGTCTCCGTGTCGTGGGCGTAGGGGTTCTCAGCCACGGCGCACCTCCAAGCTCCCGACGCCCTGGTCGGCCTTCAGCGTCAGCTGCAGCCCGCCCGGACCGTCGATCCCGTAGTCCACCCCGGTGATCGGGGCGATCCCGACCCCGTTGGTCTCGCGGCCGAAGCAGCTCACGTCACCGGCCTGCGACTCGCAGGAGTACGTGACGTCCGCCGTCGCCGGCACGCGGATCGTCGTGTCGCCCGCGCCGAGGTGCACCTCGGTCGTCACCGGCACGTCCGCGGGCAGCCTGGTCAGGTCCAGGTCCATCGTCCCGGCCGTGCGCTGGTAGCTCGGCAGCACCTCGGCCGCGCTCGTCGGCGTGGCCCGCAGGTCGCCCAGCCCGCCGGAGTAGTCGGCGACGGGGACCGTGGTGAGCGCGACGCCCGCGATCGACAGCGGCACCGCCAGCACGGCCAGCTTGCGGCCGCCACCGGCGAACGCACCGGCCACCATCCCGACGCCCAGCACCCCGAGCACCAGCCCGATGACGTGCTGCGGCGAGAACCACGCCTCACCGGACGAACCGATGGCCGCGCCGATCCCGGCGACCAGCAGCGCGATGCCGAAGGTCGCGACACCGATCTTGCTCGTCCGCCGCGGCGCGCGCGGCGGTGGCGGCGGGGCCGGGGCCGGAGGCGGAACCGGGTCCGGCAGGTCCCATGCCATCGGGTCCGCGCCAAGCGGGTCCCACCCGGACTCGGCCCGCTCGGTGGTGCCCGGCGCGCTCATCGAGAACGCGGCGGGTCCGACCTCGGTGGCCACGCGGGTCACCGGCACCGGCCGGTTGACGTGCCCGCGGCCGCGGTGCAGCAGGTACAGCGCGGTGACCATCATCGCCGCGCCGATGATGCCGCCCCCGTCGAACCAGCCGCCGGCGAACGCCCAGCTGGACAGCGGGAAGAACAGGATGGCCAGCACGATCGTCATGTGCTTGGACATCGAGCTGCGGCCCTGCCCGAACAGCGACTCGATGGGCGACACCTCGTCACCCTCGGCCGGGAACAGCAGCCAGCACAGCAGGTACAGCGAAGCGCCGACGCCGCCGAACACGGTCGCCGTCACGAACGCCACCCGCACGATCACCGGGTCGATGCCGTACCGGTTGCCGATGGCCGCCGCGACGCCGCCGATCTTGCCGCCCTTGGCGGGACGGCGCGGCCGGCTGGCCCAGAAGTCCTTCACGGTCTCCTCGAAACCGCCCAGGCCTTGCGGTTTCGGAGCCTCTGCCGTGTCGTTCATGGTGCCCAGCATGCGGCAGCGGCCCCGCGCGCACATCGGGGAACGACCCTGAGTTTGCGACGGCCGCGATCCCCGGGGTTTTCCCCGATGAATCGTGGTTGCGGCCGTGTGACCATGGCAGAACCATGGATCACGTGCAGGAGAAGCCGCGCACCGAGACCGGCATGCCGCTCCCGCGCCCACCGGGCGAGGGAGCGGTCGTGCCTGCCGCCGGGAGCGCGCTGGCGGAGGTCGACGAGCGGCCCAAGATGTATCGGCGCCGGTCGAGCCGGGTCGTGGCGGGTGTCGCCTCGGGCCTGGCCGACCACCTCGGCATCAAGGTGCTGTGGGTGCGCGCCACGTTCGCCATCCTGGCCGCGTTCGGCGGGGCCGGGCTGGTGGCCTACGGGCTGCTGTGGGTGTTCGTGCCGCAGCGGCGCCGCGAGGAGACCGAGACGCCGGCCACGCCGCGGGAGAAGCAGCAGGCCATCGGTCTGCTCATCCTGGGCGTCGGGCTGCTGGTCGCGGGCGGGGCGATCACCGGCGCGATCAACGGGTGGGTCGCGGTGCCGCTGGCGCTGGCCCTGGTCGGCGCCGCGGTCGTGTGGCGGGAGGCCGACGAGTCGCAGCGCCGCCGCTGGCGGGACGGCGCGCGGTCCGGCGTCGCGGGCATGGTGCTCGGCGGCGGCGGGTGGTCGGCCGCGATCCGGATCCTCGCCGGTGTCGCGCTGGTGATCACCGGCATCGGGGTCGTCGTGCTGCGCAGCGGGTCGCTCGACCAGGTGCAGTTCGCGCTGCTCGCGGTGCTCGCGACGCTGGTCGGGGTGGCGGTGCTGACCGTGCCGTTCTGGCTGCGGATGGGCCGCGACCTGGGGGAGGAGCGCCGGGCCCGCATCCGCACCGAGGAGCGCGCGGAGATCGCCGCGCACCTGCACGACTCGGTGCTGCAGACCCTGGCGCTGATCCAGAAGCAGTCGGAGTCGCCCAAGGAGGTCGCGCGGCTGGCCCGCAGCCAGGAACGCGAGCTGCGCGGCTGGCTCTACGGCCCGTCCGGTTACGGGACGCCGGAGAAGAAGGGCGAGGACCGCTCGGTGGCGTTCTCCCAGGCGATCGCAAACGCTTGCGGCGAGGTCGAGGACACCTTCGCGATCTCGGTGTCGCAGGTCGTGGTGGGCGAGGCGCAGCTGGACGACCGGCTCACCGCGCTGGTCTTGGCGGCCCGCGAGGCGATGGTCAACGCGGCCAAGCACGCGGGGGTCGACGAGGTGAGCGTCTACGCCGAGGTCGAGCCCACGGCGGTCACCGTGTTCGTGCGGGACCGGGGCAAGGGCTTCGACCCGGAGACCGTGTCGGAGGACCGGCATGGCCTCGCCGACTCGATCCGGGGGAGGATGGAGCGCAACGGCGGCACGGTACGGCTGCGCACGGCGCCGGGGGATGGGACCGAAGTGCAGCTGGAGATGCCGGTGAAAGCCGATTCTGGAGGGACGCGTTGAGCGAGACACCGCAGCCGAAGGCCCCGATCAGCGTGTTCCTGGTCGATGACCACGCGTTGTTCCGGGCCGGGGTGCGCACGGAACTGGACTCGATCACCGACGAGGTGCGGGTGGTCGGCGAGGCGGGTTCGGTCGCCGAGGCGGTCGCCGGCATCGCCCGGACGAAGCCGCAGGTCGTGCTGCTCGACGTGCACATGCCGGACGGTGGTGGCGCCGAGGTGCTCCGCCGGGTCCGCACCGACCTGCCGGACGTCGTGTTCCTGGCGCTGTCGGTGTCCGACGCGGCCGAGGACGTCATCGCCGTCATCCGCGCCGGCGCCCGCGGGTACGTCACCAAGACCATCTCGTCCAAGGAGCTGGTGCGGGCCATCGCGCGGGTCGCCGAGGGCGACGCGGTGTTCTCGCCGCGGCTGGCCGGGTTCGTGCTGGACGCGTTCGCCGACCGCCCGGGCTCGGCGCCGATCAGCGACCCCGAGCTGGACCTGCTGACCCCGCGCGAGCGGGACGTGCTGCGCCTGCTCGCGCGGGGTTATGCCTACAAGGAGATCGCGTCGGAGCTGTTCATCTCGGTGAAGACGGTCGAGACCCATGTGTCCAGCGTCCTGCGCAAGACCCAGCTGTCCAACCGCTACGAGCTGTCGCGCTGGGCCTCGGACCGCAGGCTGGTCTGAACCAGCACCCGGCGCCGCACGCGGGTCAGGGCGACTCCGGCGAGCACGACGGCGACTCCGGCGAGGATCCGCGGGTTGAGGTCCTCGCCGAGGAAGACCGCGCCGAGCGCCAGTGACACGACGGGCATCAGGTAGCCGACGGTGGATGCGGCGACCGCGCCTTCGGTCGCCAGTAGGCGATAGCTCAGCGCGAACGCGACGCCGGTGGAGAACACCCCGAGGATCACCACGGCGATCACCGGACCCGCGGACAGGTGCACCGGCGTGGTGCCACCGGCGGGCATCGCGAGCAGCGTGAACCCGGTCGCCGCGGTCATCTGCGCGCCCGCCAGCGCAACCGGCGACGAGCCGGTGCCGGACAGGTGCTTGCCCTCGTAGACGAAGACGAACCCGTAGCTCACCGCGGCGGCGACGCAGGCCAGCGCACCCCAGCTGAGCAGGCTGGATTCCTGCCACGGCGCGAAGATCAGCACGGTGCCGGCGAGCCCGGCGAACAGCCCGGCGAGCTTCGGCGGGTCGAGCCGCCGCTCGACGCCCATCAGCACGGCCATGAGCAGCGTCCACAGCGGGGTGGTCGCGTTCAGCACGCCGGTGACGCCCGAGCTGACCGTCTGCTCGCCGATCGCGAACAGCAGGAACGGCAGCGCGTTGTGGAACAGGGCGGCGACGAGCAGGTGCTTCCAGATCCGCCGTCCGGCAGGCAGGCGGTCGCGGGCGGCGTAGCAGAGCCCGATGAGGACGGCGCTGCCCAGGACGGTGCGGATGAGCACGATCTGGACCGGCGTGAACGCCTGCAGCCCGATCTTGATCCACAGGAAGCTCGATCCCCACATGAGTGCCAGCGCGGCCAGGCGCAGCAAGGTTTTCGTTTCGGCCACGGCCTTCACGATCGCGCCGGTGATCTGTAAGGACAAGCGAAAATCCCTACACGCTGCTGTTAGCAGAACTGTATTCTCGGGGCATGCTCGACGTCCGCCGGTTGCAGGTGCTGCGGGCTGTGGTGTCCAGCGGGTCGATCAGCGCGGCCGCGCGGAACCTCGGCTACACCCCGTCCGCGATCAGCCAGCAGTTGTCCACTTTGGAGCGTGAGACCGGCACGGCGCTGCTGGAGCGGGTCGGCCGCGGGGTGCGGCCCACGCCCGCGGGCGCGTTGTTGTCGCAGCACGCCGAGGTCGTGTTCGCGCAGTTGTCCAAGGCCGAGTCCGAGCTGGCCGACCTGAAGGCGGGCCGCACGGGCCGCCTGGCGATCCGCTATTTCGCGACGGCAGGCGCGTCGCTGGTGCCGCCCGCGGTGGCGGCCATCCGCCGCGACTACCCCGGCGTGCAGCTGGACCTGCGGCTGCTGGAGCCTGGTGAGGCGCTGCCGCAGGTGGAAAACGGGGACGCCGACGTGGCGATCGTGGTGTTCTCCGGCTCGTACTCGAAGCCGGGTGTCGAGCTGTGCCACCTGTTCGACGACCCGTACCGCGTGGCGCTGCCGAAGAGCCACCCGCTGGCCCGCAAGCGGGTCGTGGACCTGGGCGACCTGGCCGACGAGCCGTGGATCAGCAACGAGGGCGTGCCCGGCCCCTGCCGGGACGTGCTCATGGCCGCCTGCGGGGCCGCCGGTTTCGTGCCGAACTTCGTGATGGAGTGCGAGGACTACGCCACGGCGCAGGGCTTCGTCGCGGCCGGTCTCGGCATCAGCCTGGTGCCGGTGCTGGGCCTGGGCGCACCCCAGCCCGGCGCGGTGATCCGCCGGATCCGCAACCCGGAACCGATCCGCCCGATCCACGCTGCCGTGGCCACCCGGTCACGCGACCAGCCCGCGGTCCGCCACCTGCTGGAGGTCCTCAAGGACATCAAGAACGACGTCGCCGCATAACACCACACACCACGGCGACCCGGCAACGAAAGCCACCCACCCACGAGCCAGCCCCCTCCCGCAACCCGATCCCCAGCCAAACACTGAAAGATCGGGTTCGGGAGGGCACCAAGATCCGGGCGTAGCGAAGCGAAGCCCGGCGCTCGAGAAACCCGCGTAGCGCCCGCTCAGAGAAAAAGAAGCTGCGTAACCCCGATCCCAATAGCCGCCGCGACCAGCACAGCCATCGTCGCGAGGATCAACTGCCGCGCCCGGACCGGTGAGATCCGCACCAACGGCTCCTTCGGCGGAGGCGGCGGCGACGGCGGCCGGAACGCGGGCACGGTCGGCAGCGCGGGCGCGGTGGGCGGGATGAACGCGGTCTGCCGTCCCTGCGTGATCGCCTGGAACGAGGTGATGCTGTCGCCGAGCGTGGGGCGGCTCAGCGGGTCCTCGCGCAGGAGCTTCATCAGCGCGGGCGCGAGCACACCGGCTTTCTCCGGTTGCCGCAGCGGCCCGCCGCCGTGGTCGCCGTAGGGCGGCACGCCTTCGACAGCCGTGTAGAGGGTGGCGCCGAGCGAGAACGCGTCGGTGGCCGGCGCGGCGGTCGCGCCCCGCGAGAGTTCCGGGGCCCGGTAGGCGGGGTTGAAACCGGCGCCGGTGAACCCGATGTCGGTGACCTTGACGCCACCGTCGTCCGCGAGCAGCACGTTGCCCGGCTCCAGCCCGCGGTGCACCACACCGGCCCGGTGCGCCGCGGCCAGCGCGGACGCGAGCTGGATGCCCAGGAACGCGGTCTGGTCGGGCGTGAGCGTCCCGTACTCGCTCAGGAAGTCCGCCATGTTGCGGGAGGGCACGTACTCCATGACCACCCACGGATCCGGCCCGTCGCGGAGCACGTCGTAGACGCCGATCGCGCAGGCGTGCTGGATCCGCATCGCGGCGCGGCCCTCTTCCAGCGCGGCGGCGACGGACTGCTCGCTGTGCCCCGGCGCGACCGACATCTTCTTGGCGGCCACCGTGCGGTTCAGCTGCGTGTCGTACGCCAGCCACACGATTCCGGCGCGGCCACGACCGATCGGTTGGTCCAATCGGTACCGGCCGCCGACGAGTGCGCCCTCAGTACCCACTACACCCTCTCGTCGTCCCGGCCTGTCGGATAGTCACCCACCACCCTACTGACCGATCCTGAACGTTTCCGGCAGTCGACTCAGCCGTTCCCGGCAGGCGAAGTCGAGGTGTTGGTTGCCGTGTTCGACGTCGACGGCTCCGACGAGCTCGTCTTCGGCGGGCTGGACTTGGTGGGCGAGCTGGTCCGCGGCGTCGAAGTCTCCTCGGCGGAGCTGCGCCGCGAAGGGGAGGACTTCGTCGGCTCGTTGGCCTGGCTCGAGCGCGTCGCGGTCGGCGTCGAGCTCTCCGTCGTCTCCACCGACGAGCTGGTCACCAGCGGCGGCACCACCGGCGGGCTGGTCTCGGTGGTGTTCGTGGTGTTGTTGTTCGCCGGCGTGAACAGCCAGATGCCGAGCGCCACGAGACCGGCCACCACGACGGCGCCGATCGCGGCGGGCACCTTCCACTTGCCCCGCTTCTCGTCCTCGTCGTCCGCCGCGGCGGCCCGGGGCTCGTCGTCGTAGCCGTCGTAGCCCGCAGGCACCGCGCGCGTCGCGCCCTGGCGGTCGTAGTCGTCCGTCGGGTACGCGGCGGTGGCGGCGTACGGGTCGTCCGAGTAGTCGTCGTACTCGTCGTAGAACTGGTCGCTCGCGCCGCCGGCCAGCGTGCCGGAGTGCGCGCCGAGCTCGTCACCGCGGAAAGCCCGCGTGGCGCCGGCTCCGGCCGCCGCGCCCAGCGCTCCAGCCGCGAGCGCGCCACCGGCGAGCGCTCCGCCGGAGGGCGAGAACCGCGTCTCGTCGTCCGGACCGCCCAGCGGCGTCTCACCGCGCGCCACGGCCGCGAGCAGCTCCTCGGCCTCCGCGGCGGTCGGGCGGTGCTGGACCTCCGGGTGCAGCAGCACGGCCAGCACGCTGGCGAGCGGACCGGACTGCCGCGGCGGGTTGATCTGCCCCGCGGCGACCGCGTGCAGCAGGCTCAGGGTGTTCTCGCTCAGACCGAACGGCGGCTGGCCCTCGCACGCGGCGTACAGCGTGGAGCCCAGCGAGAAGACGTCCGCCTCCGGGCCCGGGTCGCCACCGATCGCGACCTCCGGCGCCAGGTAGGCCGGGGTGCCCGCGATCATGCCGGTCTTGGTGACCGTCACGTCGTCCTTCGCACGCGAGATGCCGAAGTCCGTGATCTTCACCACGCCGTTGTCGGCGAGCAGGATGTTGCCCGGCTTGATGTCCCGGTGCACGATCCCGACCGCGTGCGCCTCCTTGAGCGCGGCCGCGATCTGGGCGCCGATGCGCGCGACCTCGCGCGGCGGCAGCGTCTTCCGGTCGCGCAGCAGCTCGGCGAGGCTCGTCGACGGCAGGTACTCCATCACCAGGCACGGGTGGCCGTTGTCGTCGGTGACGACGTCGAAGACGGAGATCGCGTTCGGGTGGTGCAGGCGGGCGGCGATGCGGCCCTCACGCATCGTGCGCTGCTTGGCGTCCTCGGCCTCGTGCTGGTCCAGCCCCGGTTGCAGAAGCAACTGCTTGATCGCGACCGAGCGGCCGAGTACGTCGTCGTGCGCCTGCCACACGGCACCCATGGCGCCGCTGCCGATTCGCCGCTCGATCCGGTACCGGCCGGCGACCAGGCGACCCTCGTCGCTCACGCGACCTCCTTCGGGGGCTGTTTCAGGGCGCGACAGTGCCGCACGCCTGGAAGCCTATGCACGTAGCTCGGCCCGTGGGCCGGGGGTTGGGCCAGATCCGTCAATCAAGGCTAGGGTGCTCACTCTGCGCGCATGCATCCGGCACTGTCTGGGGCGGCCCGGACCGTGCCTGGTATGACGTCCGCTACAGCTCCTCGGCGGCCAGCAGGACCGCTTCCGAGATGCTGCGTCCGGCCTCGTCGAGCCCCAGTTGCTGGGTGACGCGCAGCCGGGTGCCGTCGTCGCGGCGCATCAGCACCACGGCGAGCACGGACCCGTCCGGCTGCACGCGCGTCTCCACCACCTCGACCTGGCGCATGGTGCTCCACGCCCGCACCAGGTCGCCGGCCTCTTCACCGGCCAGCGCCGGGCTGAGCAGGTCCAGCGCCTTCTCCGGTGCGGAATCGACCCGCCGGTAGAACTCGTTGACCACCGCCAGCTTCTCCGCGTCGGTCAGCACGGGGGCGGTCGTCGTCGTGGTCGCGGAGCCCTCGGGCGCGACGGGCGCCCCGGTCTCCGCGGGCTGGGTCTGGGCCACCGGCACCTGGGTGAGCGGGGTGCTGGTCGCCTCGGCGTGACCCACGGTGTTGCTGCCCTGCTTGCCGCCCGGCGCGCCGCCCGCGGCGAACCCGCCGAGCGCGGCCGCCCCGGTGATCTGCGGCGGGGCGGGGCTGACCGGCGCTGCCGACTGGTCCCGGCCGCGGCTGAGCACCGACGACGCAACGACCGCGCCCACGAGCAGCGTGCCCGCCATGGTGAGCCCGGTGAGCTTGGCGAGCTTCGCGCCCCGGCTCTCCGGCTCCCGCTGCGGCTCGGTCCTGGTCCGGACGCGCGGCGGCGGCAGGTACTTCCGCGGCTCGCGGAACACCTGTGTGAGGTACTCGCGGTCGACCATCTCGTTGTCGAGGATCTCGGGGGAGATCAGCTCCTCGACGCGGAGTGCGTCCGGCGTGCGGGTGGCGCGACGCCGTTCGTGTGCGACTCTCATGGACCTGTCGTCTGGATCTTCCGTCTCGGGGGGACTGGCCGGGGCTGTCTAGCTGTTAATCAGCGAACCCCCGTACCGCGTTACCTGCCACACCCGATCGGTGGAGGGGCACCGGGGAACGACGAACGGCAGTCACCGTCACCCACCTGGAGCAGTGCGGTGGTCAGGCACCGTCGTTGGTGATTTTGTCGCCGGAGAACTCCAGCGTGCGCTCCTCGGTGACCTCGCGGCCGTCCTTGTAGACGGTCTGCACGGTGCACACCGTCTTGCCGTCGTACTGGTGCACGCGGATGTGCTTGACCTGGAAGTACGCCACCTCGGCGTACTTGCGCTCCAGCCCCTGCGGGCCTTCCTGCTTCAGCTCGCCGTCGGTCAGGCTCGCGGCGGCCTCGGGGTTCTCGGTGACGGTGTCGAGGTAGGTCTGCGAGTTGCTGGCCAGTGTCTTCGGGTCCTCGTCCGCGTACGCGGCGAACCGGTACGGGTCCGCCTCGTAGGGCGCGGGGGATGGCGCCGGCTTGGGCGGGACGCTGCTGGTGGTCGGCGTCGCGGTGGTCGTGCCGCTCGCCGGCCCGCCGGTCGCCGAGGTGTCGCGGACCGTGCTCGATCCCGCGGGCGCGCGCACGCCCGCGCTCTCGGTCGGCCGGGCGCTGGTCGCGCCGGTGTCCCTTATGTCGTCGCGGGACGTGCTGGAGGTGCCGCTCTCGTCGCCGCCGGAGCTGGGCGGGGCGATCTGCTCGCCGGAGAGGGTGGGCACCCCGCCGCCGAGGCCGGGCACCCACGCGCCGCCGGCCTGGTCCGGCGCCGGTTTCGCGACGAACGCAGAGCCGGCGAACATCAGCGCGACGACGACGCCGCCCGACGAGGCGGTGGCGAACCAGGCGGCCTTGCGCCAGCTCCGCGGCGGGGTGACCGACGCGGGCACGTTGCCGAGGTCGAAGGAGCCGAGGCCGGTCACCGGGGCCGCCTCGTACACGCGCACGTCGGTGTCCTCGGCCTCGCGGCGGCGCGGCGGGGTCAGCTTGACCTTGGTCCGCTGGGGGCGCTGTCCCGGTTTCGCGGCAGGCGGCGCGGGCTGCTCGGGCGGGGCAGGCGGCTCGGGCAGGGGGAGCTCACCGTGCGCGGCCGGGAAGACGTCGGTGGTGGAGGTGCGTTCGGTCAGCGGCAGCGAGCCGCGGGCGGGGGCGTCGAACGGCTCGGAGCTTCGCGGGTGCACCGGCATCGGCCGGACCGGCTCCGGAGCCCGCCGGGCGGCCGGCGGGTGCGCCGGGACGACCGGGGTCCAGGTTCCGGCACCACGGCGGTGCCGGCCGGTCCGGGAACGAGAGCTTTCCGTGAAATCGGCCCCGCGTGTCATGCCGTGTGGACACCGCCCTCTGCGTCGTCTGACGCCGGAAAGAGGCCGATTCGACCGAATGGAGCAGGCCGTGCATGTGCGGGTGCACGTTCGTCTGCACGCGCACGGCCTGTCGCCGGGCGCGCGGAGCCGAATCTGGGGCATCCCACGCCCTAAAGAGTAAGAGCCCGCGCCGGTCGTCAAAGCGTGAGCCCGCAAGTTCACTCTGTTGGGGCGTCGGCGCTCCGGTCACCCACCGCTTCGGTAGCGCGCCTGGGTCGACTGGAGGGCCTTGGTCGCGACCGCGCCGCTGCCCGCGGCGACGATGATCGCGAGGATGTCCATCCCGGTGCCACCCGACGTGAACAGCCACGCGAGGAGCGCCGCGGCGGAGGTTCCCCCGGCGAGCGCCCACCGGCTGCGGACGTACTGCGCGACCGGCGCGCCGCCGGCCCGCTTGTTCGCCGCGTTGTTCAGCAGCGCCAGGTAACCCACATGGGCTAGCGAGGCGAGCACACTGGCGATCGCGATGATGACCGCGATGACGTTAATCATGTCTCCAGTGTGCCCGTCCGCCGAGCCACCGGACCTCCGGGAAGCCCCGGAAATCGGACGATTTTCAGCGGCCGAGCCGACCGCGCCCCAGGTTCAGCAACGCCATCGCGAGCTGGCGGCCGTCCGGGCCGAGTTCGCGGTAGCGGGCGAGCACGTCCATCTCGCGGTTGTAGACGATGCGGGTGCCGCCCGCGGCCATCCGCGCGGCGCCGATCGTCTGGGAGACCTCGACCCGGCGCTTGACGAGCCGCAGGATCTCGGAGTCGAGCCAGTCGATCTCCTTGCGCAGCTCGGCGATCTCCTCGGCCGTGGCGACGGGTTCGCCGGAAGTCTCCGGCGGGGTGGCTTTCTCGTTCGTCTGTGCGTTCATCGGGCCCTCCGGTCGGTTCCCGGACCCGCACGGCCCCGAAGCCGACGAAAGCCCCGGGTCCGCGGACTCCGGGGCTTGTGGTGACGGTGTGGTGTGGGCACCTACGCGATCACGGGAGCCGGAGTCCGGATCCCGTAGAAAAATCGGTACGCGTGGTGCTGCACGAGATCAGTATGGCACAACTCGCCCCCGGGCGCGGACGGCCGCGTGTGCGACCAGGCTCACGCCGAGCCAGAACATCGGGAACGCCGGCCAGAAGAACTCCGCGTCCGACACCGCGAACCGCGTGACGAGCAGCGCGGACAGCACGGCCGCCACCGCGGCGTGCACCCGCAGGGGCACGGGGAAGCGCGAGGGGCGCGGCGGCGTTGGTTCCGGTAGGTCCCGCGTGAGCGCGGACAGTTCGTCGACGTAGGTCGCGGCGTAGGCGGCGGCGAGGCGATCTTCGGCTTCGCCTAGGGTCAGCCTGCCCTCGCCGCTCGCTTCCTGCAGCCGGGTCGCCACGCGCTCCCGGTCCTGGTCTCCGGCGCGGATCCGGTTCGATGGTGCGTCCATGCCGTCGATCCTCCGCCGCGGCGAGCGGGCGCGCGTCCGTCCGCCGACGACACCTGGCGGTACGTCCGGCGCGGTAAACCGTCAGTGCCCCCGAGTAGCGTGGAGAACCGATGAGCACCCTGTTCGACCTCCCCGCCGAGCCGCCCGCGCGCCCAGCGCCGGGCCGCCACGCCGACCTGCTCGCCGACCTCAATCCCGCGCAGCGGGAGGCGGTCACGCACGCGGGCGCGCCGCTGCTGGTCGTCGCGGGCGCCGGGTCGGGCAAGACCCGGGTGCTGACCCGCCGGATCGCCTACCTGCTGGCCGAACGCGGCGTGCACCCGGGCGAGATCATGGCGATCACGTTCACCAACAAGGCCGCGGCCGAGATGCGCGAGCGCGTCAGCGACCTCGTCGGCAGGCGGGCCAACGCGATGTGGGTCTCCACGTTCCACTCGATGTGCGTGCGGTTGCTGCGCCGTGAGGCCAAGACGCTGGACATGTCGTCGAACTTCTCGATCTACGACGCCGACGACACGCGACGGCTGGTCACGCTCGTGGCGCGCGACCTGGACATCGACCCCAAGCGCTACCCGGCCCGCGCGCTGGCCGTGCACATCTCCAACCACAAGAACGAGCTGACCGACCCGGAGGACGCCGCGGCGAAGGCGTCCAACGACCTGGAGCGCCGTGTCGCCGAGGTCTACGCCGAGTACCAGCGGCGGCTGCGGCTGGCCAACGCGTTCGACTTCGACGACCTGATCATGCGCACCGTCGAGCTGTTCCAGGCCTTCCCGGACGTGGCCGAGCACTACCGCCGCCGGTTCCGGCACGTGCTGGTCGACGAGTACCAGGACACCAACCACGCCCAGTACACGCTGGTGCGGGAGCTGGTCGGCACGTCGACGAGCGAGTCCGGTGTCGAGCCCGCGGAGCTGTGCGTCGTCGGTGACGCCGACCAGTCGATCTACGCCTTCCGCGGCGCCACGATCCGCAACATCGAGGAGTTCGAGCGGGACTTCCCGGACGCACGCACGATCCTGCTGGAGCAGAACTACCGCTCCACCCAGACCATCCTGTCCGCGGCCAACGCGGTCATCGCGCGCAACCCGAACCGCCGGGACAAGCGGCTGTGGACCGACTCCGGCGACGGCGAGAAGATCGGCGTGTACGTCGCCGACAACGAGCACGACGAGGCGGCGTTCGTCGCGGGCGAGATCGACGCCCTGGTCGACCAGGGCCAGGCGAAGTACTCCGACGTCGCGGTCTTCTACCGCACCAACAACCAGTCGCGGGTGTTCGAGGAGATCTTCATCCGGCTCGGCCTGCCCTACCGGGTGGTCGGCGGCGTCCGGTTCTACGAGCGCCGCGAGGTCCGGGACGCGCTGGCGTACCTGCGGGTGCTGGCCAACCCGGAGGACACGGTCAGCCTGCGCCGCATCCTCAACGTGCCCAAGCGGGGCATCGGCGACCGGGCCGAGGCGTGCGTGGCCACCCACGCCGAGCGCGAGCGGATCTCGTTCGCGGCCGCGCTGCGCGACGCCGCGGCGGGCCGGGTCGCGCTGCTCAACCCGCGCTCGGCCAAGGCGATCGCCGGGTTCGTCGAGCTGCTCGACGGGCTGATCGAGCTGGTCGACAGCGGCGCGGAGGTCGCGGACGTGCTCGAAGCGGTGCTGGAGCGCACCGGGTACCGGGCGGAGCTGGAGGAGTCCGACGACCCGCAGGACGCTTCGCGCGTGGACAACCTGACCGAGCTCGTCACGGTCGCCCGCGAGTTCGCGGAGCAGGCGGCCGAGATGGCGCCGCTCGCCGAGGACGACGACGGGGTGCCCGAGCCGGGCTCGCTGGCGGCGTTCCTGGAGCGGGTGTCGCTGGTCGCGGACGCCGACTCGGTGCCGACGCCGGACTCCGACGGCGAGGAAGAGGACTCCGGCGTGGTCACGCTGATGACCGTGCACACCGCCAAGGGGCTGGAGTACCCGGTGGTGTTCTGCACGGGCTGGGAGGACGGGGTGTTCCCGCACCTGCGTGCGCTGGGCGAGCCCGCCGAGCTGGCAGAGGAGCGGCGGCTGGCGTACGTGGCGATCACGCGAGCGCGGCAGCGGCTGTACCTGAGCCGGGCGATCACCCGGTCGGCGTGGGGGCAGCCGATGACGAACCCGGCGTCCCGGTTCTTCGACGAGGTGCCGTCCGAGCTGCTCGACTGGCGCCGCGAGGAGCCGTCGTCCGCCGCCGAGTCGTCCTTCGGTTCTCCGCGCGCCGCGACCACCTGGGGCCGCCGCTCCCGCTTCGGCGAGGATTCCGCGCAGGCGGGCATCGCGGCCCGCGGCATGCGGTCGACGCCGTTCAAGGGCTGGCAGAACACGGTCGCGCTGAAGCTCGAGGTGGGCGACCGGGTCAACCACGACAAGTACGGACTCGGCACGGTGGTCGAGGCGTCCGGCGAGGGCCCCCGCGCCACGGCGACGATCGATTTCGGCAGTGCGGGCAAGGTGAAGCTGATGCTGATCGGCAGCGTGCCGATGGTGAAGCTGTAGGTGTTGCTGGCCGCGGTGGCGTGCCGTTCCTCGGCCGCCACCGCTGCCGTCACCGCGGTCGCCCGCTGGTGCCGTTTCCGCCGCCGACCGCGGCATCCATTCACGCTGTAGATCCTGTTCACCGTCACGCGCCGTCTGGCCGCGCGCCGAGGCTGCTGGCCGCCTGCGCCGTATCTGCCGCCATGGCATGAGCCCCGCCGCTGCGGCGCGTGCCGTCCCCCGGCCGCCACCGCTGCCAGCTGCCTTGCACCCCGCCTACCGCTGCCCGCAACTCAAGCGTGAGCACGCCCCATTAACCCGTTCGAGCGAACGTCGACCCCCGCTGCCCGACCGCGCCAAAACTGTCAGACCCCTCCGATACAACTGTCTCGAACGAAAGTTCGAACCCTCGGGAGGTCATGGTGTGGGCAGGCAGTGGTTCCCGTACGTGCGGGCGGGCGTCCTCGAACGCGTCGAGCGCATGGTCGCGCGTGCGGCTCGCGACGGCGCACTACCCGCCGCGGAGGCCCTCGTCGTCCTCGGAGCCTGGCAGGCGCTGCTGGAGCGGCACGGCGGGCCGGACGGCCGGTGCGTGCTGTGCCGCCGTACTTCGCGGCGGCTGTGCGGGGTCTGGCAGGTCGCGGTGGCCTATTTCGTGCGGCCGGACGCCCCGTGAGCGAGCCAGGGAGGGGCCGTCAGAGGTAGACGCCGCGGGCGGCGAGCCACGTGCGCGGGTCGACCTTCTTGGTGCCGTTCAGCCACACCTCGAAGTGCAGGTGCGGGCCGGTGCTCTGGCCGCGGTTGCCGATCTCGGCGATCTTCTGGCCGCACTTGACCTTCTGGCCCTCGCGCACCGAGTAGCTGTTCATGTGGCCGTACACCTGCACGGTGCCGTCCTCGAGCTGGATCTTCACCCACAGGCCGAAACCACTGGCCGGGCCGGCCTCGATCACGGTGCCGTCGGAGGCGGCGTAGATCGGGGTGCCGATCGAGTTGGCGATGTCGATGCCGTAGTGGCTGGTGCCCCAGCGGGCGCCGAAGCCGGAGGTGTAGGTGCCCTTCGCGGGCAGGCAGGTCTTCGGCCGGGCGGCCTCTTCGGCGGCGGCGCGGGCGGCTTCGGCGTCCCGGGCCTGGCGGGCCATCGTGACGTTCTCGCTGTCGGTGAGGCGCTGCACCTCGGCCGACGCGTCCGTGAAGTTGGCCGCGGGAAGGATCTCGGGAGCGCCGGTGGGGGCGTCACCACCGACGGCGAACGACGCGCTGGCGTCCTCGGCGTTGGCCAGCGGGGTCACACCGGCGTCGGAGGTCTGCACGGCCTGGAGGGTCTGTCCTGCGGCGGCAGCGGCGAACGCGCCGGCCGCGACCGCGGCGACGACGACCCGGCCGCGCAGCGCCGACGAAGGCGCAGGGAGCCGGTGGGCGCCCCGGACACGGACGACGGCGCCGTCCATAGCGTCGTCGTCGAGTTCCGGGGAAGGAGCTTGGCCGCCGGGGGAGCGGTATCGAGCCAAGTCAGGGCCTTCCGTTGCTCGGGGGGTCAGACCGCGGGCGCCGGGCGGGGGATCCCGGTGGGCAACCGTTCGGGGGTTGGCTGCCCGTCGCCCACATCGTGACCTGACCGTGATGGGGACCGGGGGACAGTAACGAAGGGATGTGGTCGACGGCAAGAACCGGCCGCCGTCTGGGCCGAACGTGGAGCGCGGGCCGGCTGTCCAGCAGCAGCGATGACACTGGGTAGAGGGGATATTCCGCCGTTGGTGTGACGTGCGACACGGTTTGTTAGTTCGTGGCGTTCCGGGGGCAACCTCGGAGGCTTGCTAGCGTCGGCGCCGGTGTCGGTAGCGAGACCGCGCGGGCCTGCGATCGTCTGTGAGGCGGTGGTGCCGGGCGCCGGTGTCAGGCACAGGCTGCGGTGCGCCCGCGGCTCTCGGACGCCGAGGCCGGCCGTCCCGACCGCTCCTCCGACCCTCGACGACGTGAGAACACATGGACACTGACAGCACCGGCGGCGCGGCTGCCGTGCAGCTCGACGCCATCCCCGACACGACCACCGCGGGCCGGTCCCCGTCCGTCGCGGCCTACGTGGTGGGTGCGGTCTCGGCCGTGCTGCTCGCCGTGGGTGCCGCCGTGCCCGTGGTGAACGGCGTGGCGCGCGGGTTCAACAGCGTGCCGTTGCTGGTGGTGCTCGCTGTCGCGCCGATGGCCGTGGTCGCGGTGCTGGCGCTGAAGGGACGCCACCAGACGGCGGCGGGAGTGCTGGCCGCCGTGGCGGCGCTCGCACCCGGGCGGCTGGTGCTCGACCTGATCCTGCTGACGGACCCGGTCCGCGCGGCGCGCCCGGAGCTGTTCCGGCTGCACTCGCTGGCCGACCCCGGCACCGCGCCCGGACTGTGGCTCCTGCTGGCGGGCCACGTGGCCGCGATGGTCGCGGGGGTGATGGCAACACGAGCCGCCGCGCCGAAGGCGGACACTCCGTGGACCCCGAGGGCCTCCGCCGCCGCCGAAGCTGCCGCCGCCCGCGCCGCCGGAGGCCCTGGCCCGAGCAGCCCCAGCACCGATCCCGGCCGCACCGCCCGGACCACCGGCGGTGACGCACCCAGCGGCACCGCGGCGCGTGGCCGCAACGCCGCGAATGCGGCCGGTGGCGCAGCTGCCAGCGGAAGTGATGACCTGTCCGCCGGTGATGAGGGGGAGCGCACCGGGAACGCAGACAAGAAGACCGGCGCCCTTCCGGCTCGCAATTCGCGAACCGAATATTCCGCCACCATCGGCGACGGAGCGACAGACGACTCCGCCGCCGACAGGCCCGCCACCTCCAGCGACGCCGCCACCTCGGGCGAAGCCGCCACCTCGGGCGAAGCCGCCGCCCGCGCCGACGAGGCTGGCCGAGCCACCACGCGCGCCGACGAGGCTGGCCGAGCCACCACCCGCGCCGAGGCCGCCGACCGGGCCTCTGCCCCCGACGGCAGCTCTGATCGGCCTGCGGCCTCCGGCGGCGGCTCGGACCGGGCCTCTGTCCCCGACGGCAGCTCTGATCGGCCTGCGGCCTCCGGCGGCGGCTCGGACCGGGCATCTGCCCCCGGCGGCGGCTCCGGCCCCACCGCTGCCCCCGACGCCGGCTCCGGCCCCACCGCTGCGCCCGGTGGCGACTCCGACTCGGCGCCTGCCTCCGGCCGCGCCTCTGGTCCGGCCGTTGGCGCCCGCCCTGGCCGAGCCGCTGCTGCCCGCAGTGGCTGCACCCCCGGCGCGGGCCCTGGCCGGGCCGCCACCCCCGCCAACCTCGCCGACCAGACCCCTGCTCCCGAGAGCACCTGGCCCGAGGCGGCCGAAGTGAGCCGTGGGGGGTTGGTTTTCGGGATGTTCGCCGCGGTCGTTGCGGGCGTCGGGGTCATGATGGCGCCCTTCACCTCGACCGACGCCTTCCTGCCCGCCGATAGCGCGTTCGAGAGCCCGGGTCTCGTGCTCGCCGGGAGTCTGCTGCTCGCCTTCGCTCTGCCCGTCGCCACCGTGTTGCTCGCCGGCTCGGGCACGGCCGTCGCCCGGGGTGGGTTGCTCGGGCTCGGCGTCACCGCCGCCGTTGTCGGCTTGCCGAACCTCGTCTCCGGGCTCAGCCTGCCCGGCGTGCGCCTCGCGGCGGGGCCGATCCTCGTGCTCGTCGGGGCCGCCGGGATGATCGCCGCCGCGTTCCTGCCCACCGCGGCCACCCGGGACGCCGCCCAGGACGACGAGGCGGGCGAGATCACCCTGCCCGGCATCCGCCGCCTGCGGATCGTCACCGGCGTCCTCGCCGTGCTCACCTCCGCCGCGGCCGTCGCCGGCGCCCTCACGCCCCAGGTGGTCATCACCGAGACCCTCAACGGCCCGCAGAGCCCCTCCCGCTCCGCACTGCTCGTCGCGGGGCTGCTGGTCGGCGTGCTCGGCCTCGTCATGTTCACCGCCGGCCCCGCGGCCTACGCCCGGCCCGCGCTCTCGGTCGCCTGGGTCACGGTCCCGCTCGCGGGCACCGCCGTCTTGACCATGGCCGTCACCGCCACCGAACTCGGCGCCGGTCTCACCCCGGGGCCCGGGGTGCTGTGGACCGCGCTCGCCATCGTCGGATCGGCCATCACTGCCTGCTGCTCCGTCGTCGCGGGCATGGTCGAACGGGACGAGACCACCGACCCGGCCACCGCGCTCGGCGACGGACCCGCCCTGCCCGGCGCGGACCTGCTCACCCCGCTGGTCGCCGCGGGGATACTCGCCATCGGCGCCTTCGGCACGCCCTCGATCCTCGCGCCGGACTACGTCGAACCCGCGCTCTGGTCGAGCTTCGGCACCCCCTCGTGGGGCCTGCTGGTCGCGCTGCTCACCGTCCTCGGCGCGTGCGTCCTCGCCCCGCGGTGCCGTCCCGCCCGTGCCGCGGCGCTGCTCGCCGGTGCCGCCTGCGTCGCCGGGCTGCGTGCCGCGGAGTTGCCACTCGTGGGTGATGAGATCGCCGGAGCGCACGCGGGGCTGGGCTGGTGGCTCGCGCTGGGCTGCGCCCTCGCCCTGGTCATCGCCGCCGTTCTGGCCGCGCGTGGCTCGATTCACACCCCGAAACCACGCTCTGGATCCATACGGTGACCGAGTTCACCGGATGCGCCGCCCCGAGCCAAAGCCCAGGTCGCTAGGGTCGTCTCCGTCCGGCAGCATGGTTTGCAACAAGCACCCGCCTGCGGATCGCCCCTCGCGAGACGACCGGTGACTCAGGCGGTGTGTGTCGTCAGGAGACTGGAGTAGTGGACCTCTACGAATACCAGGCGAAGGACCTCTTCGCCGCCCACGGCGTGCCGGTACTGCCCGGCGCCGTAGCGAGCACCCCGGAAGAAGCCCAGGCCGCCGCCGAGAAGATCGGTGGACAGGTCGTCGTCAAGGCCCAGGTGAAGACCGGTGGCCGTGGCAAGGCCGGTGGCGTGAAGCTCGCCAAGGACCCGGCCGAGGCCAAGGAGAAGGCCGAAGCCATCCTCGGCCTCGACATCAAGGGCCACATCACGCACCGCGTGCTGGTGACCGAGGCGTCCGACATCGCGGAGGAGTACTACTTCTCCTTCCTGCTGGACCGCGCCAACCGCACCTTCCTGGCCATGGCGTCCGCCGAGGGCGGCATGGAGATCGAGCAGCTGGCCGTGGAGCGGCCCGAGGCGCTCGCCAAGGTGCCGGTCGACGCGATCGCCGGTGTCGACAAGGCCAAGGCGCTGGAGATCCTGACCCAGGGCAACTTCCCCGAGGCCATCCGCGACCAGGCGGCCGACGTGGTCGTCAAGCTGTGGGAGACCTTCGTGGCCGAGGACGCCACCCTGGTCGAGGTCAACCCGCTGGTCCGCGACCCGCAGGACAAGATCGTCGCCCTCGACGGCAAGGTCACCCTGGACGAGAACGCCGCCTTCCGGCAGCCGAAGCAGGAAGAGCTCGTCGACAAGCAGACCGAGGACCCGCTGGAGGCCAAGGCCAAGGCGAAGGACCTCAACTACGTCAAGCTCGACGGCGAGGTCGGCATCATCGGCAACGGCGCGGGCCTGGTCATGTCCACCCTGGACGTGGTCGCCTACGCCGGTGAGAAGCACGGCGGCGTCAAGCCCGCCAACTTCCTCGACATCGGCGGCGGCGCCTCGGCCGAGGTCATGGCCGCCGGCCTGGACGTCATCCTGAACGACCCGGCCGTCAAGTCGGTGTTCGTCAACGTCTTCGGTGGCATCACCGCGTGCGACGCGGTCGCGACCGGCATCGTCGAAGCCCTCAAGATCCTGGGCGACGAGGCCACCAAGCCGCTCGTGGTCCGTCTCGACGGCAACAACGTCGAGGAAGGCCGCCGGATCCTCAACGAGGCCAACCACCCGCTGGTCACGCAGGTGGACACCATGGACAACGCAGCGGACAAGGCTGCCGAGCTGGCCGCGGCAGGAGCGTAAGAGACATGTCGATCTTCCTCGATTCCAGCAGCAAGATCATCGTTCAGGGCATCACCGGGTCCGAGGGCACCAAGCACGCGACCAAGATGCTGCAGGCCGGCTCGAACATCGTCGGCGGCGTGAACGCCCGCAAGGCAGGCCAGACCGTCACCATCGCGGGCAAGGACCTCACCGTGTTCGGCACGGTCGAGGAGGCCATGAAGGAGACCGGCGCCGACGTGTCGGTCATCTTCGTGCCGCCGAAGTTCGCCAAGGACGCCGTGATCGAGGCCATCGACGCCGAGATCCCGCTCGCCGTGGTGATCACCGAGGGCATCCCGGTGCACGACTCGGCCTACTTCTGGGCCCACGCCGTCGCCAAGGGCAACAAGACCCGCATCATCGGCCCGAACTGCCCCGGCGTCATCTCGCCGGGCAAGTCGAACGCCGGCATCATCCCGGCCAACATCACCGGCCCCGGCAAGATCGGGCTGGTGTCGAAGTCGGGCACGCTGACCTACCAGATGATGTACGAGCTGCGTGACATCGGCTTCTCCACCGCCGTGGGCATCGGTGGCGACCCGGTCATCGGCACCACGCACATCGACGCTCTGGAGGCCTTCCAGGCCGACCCGGAGACCGAGGTCATCGTCATGATCGGCGAGATCGGTGGCGACGCCGAGGAGCGGGCCGCGGCCTACATCAAGGAGAACGTGACCAAGCCGGTCGTCGGCTACGTCGCGGGCTTCACCGCGCCCGAGGGCAAGACGATGGGGCACGCGGGCGCGATCGTGTCCGGCTCCGCGGGCACCGCGCAGGCGAAGAAGGAGGCCCTCGAGGCCGCGGGCGTGAAGGTCGGCAAGACGCCGTCCGAGACCGCCGCGCTGGCTCGGGAGCTGTACGAGAACCTGCACTGACCCGTAGCGGTCCACACGCCGGCCGGGCACCGTTCGCGGTGCCCGGCCGGCGTGCGTCCCGGCCCCCGAAATTCGACGCAACCGTTTGCCGTCCCGGCACGTCGGATAGCCGGATGGGGTGACCGGGAACCCCGGGACGTGTTGCATCGTTCCCGGACATATCGGCACCCCGGTTCGGGCGAAGACAGGAGAGCAAGCGCGATGACGTTCCCCAGTGGTGGACCGGGATACCCGCAGCAGGGCGGCGGTGGCCAGCCCCCGGGGACCGGCGGGTTCCCCCAGCAGCAGCCCCCGCCGCAGCAGGGCCCGAGCCTGTCGCCGGCGAACCTGAGCATGATCCTGACGCTGTTCATCGCCCTGCTGGGCCTGGTGAACTACTTCATCGGCTTCTCCGAGGAGGCGCAGGGCGCCGACCAGCCGGTCCTGTTCCTGCTCGTGGGCGGTCTGCTGGCCGGCCTGTCGGTGCTGCCGAGGGGCCCGCGGACGCTCCCGTTCGCGGTGCTGTTCAGCGTGCTCGGCGCGCTCACCGCGATCCTGGTGGTCGTGCACATCCCGGAGCAGGCCGAGACCCCGGGCATCTACACGGTGATCCTGATCCTGGGCATCCTGCAGATGCTGGTCGCGGTCGCGGCGCTGCTGTTCGACGCGGGTGTGCTGAAGATGCCGCAGCCGCAGCAGCCGCAGTACGGCCAGCCCTACGGACAGCCGGGTCAGTTCGGCCAGGGCCCCGGTGAGCAGAAGGGCGGCCCGTCGGGCACCCAGTACGGCCCGCCGGTGACGCCGCCGCAGCAGCAGTCCACGGTCTACGCCCCGCAGCAGGGCCAGTTCTACAACCCGGCGGCCAAGCCCGAGGGCCAGCAGGGCCAGCACCCCGGCACCCCGCCCGGTGGCAGCCCCCAGGGTTGATCTTCTCCGCAGGAGCGCCCCTTCCCGGCCAGGGAAGGGGCGCTTTTCGTTTCGCGCGCCGCGTCTTGCTCGACACCACCGTTGTGTGGCTTAACCCGCATGAGGGAGGAACGGCGTGGCTCACCCGGCCGGAGCAGTGTTGGTGCGAGGGTGCGAGGCATGCAGGTGCTCACCTCGTACCGCCGATCCGGGAAAGGGGTGACGGACCCGGGAGACCGGGGCGAGCGCTCACCGGTCGTCCGGGCGAGGGTGTTCGCCGCGGCGGTCCTCGGTCCCATCGTCGCCGGGTACGTCGTGGTCGCGGCTCTGTTCGGGCTGGTCACGGCCATGGCCGCGGCGGGGGAGTTCTCGATCGGCGGTGTGCTGCGCGCGGCCGGGCCGGGCTGGCTCGCCGCCTACCAGGTGCCCGTGGAGATCGCCGGGCGCCCGCTGGGCGTGCTGCCGCTGCTGGCGACGATCGGCGCGCTGGCGCTGGTCGCCCGGTCGGCGGCGACCGCCACGCAACGCCTCGGCTATGCCGAGCCGGGTGCGACCGTGCCGTTGATCGCCGCCGTGACCAGTGCGCACGCCCTCGCCGGCCTCGGTATCGCGTTGTTCGACGACGGCGCCGGGGTGCGCGTCGAGCCGTTGTCCGCGTTCGCCGTGCCCGCGGTCCTCGCGGGTGTCGCCGCCGCGGCCGGAGCGGCGTCGCGGTCCGGTGTCGCGGCAGCCGTCCGCGACTACCTGGACCCGCTCGCGGTGCGCGGGCTGCGTGCCGGCGCGCTGGGCCTGGCCGGGCTGCTCGCGGTCGGCGCGCTCGTGCACACCGTCGGCCTGGTCCTCGCCTCGGGCACGATCCGCCAGCTGTTCGCGGCGAACGCCCCCGGGTTCGGCAGCGGCGCCGGGATGCTGCTGCTGTCGCTGGGGTACCTGCCCAACGCCGTGGTCGGCGGCCTGGCCTTCGTCACCGGTCCGGGTTTCTCGATCGGGTCGTTCTCGGCGAGCGCGTTCTCGTTCACCGGCGGTCCGGTGCCCGGGCTGCCGGTGCTGGCCGGCGTTCCCGAGCACGCCGCGCCGTGGTGGCCGGTCCTGATGCTGCTGCCGGCCGGGGTCGGCGCGTTGCTCGGCTGGTCGCTGCGGCGGGCCGACGAGAACCCGCTCGCCCGGCTGCGGATCGTCGGCATCGCGGGCGCGCTCGTCGGGTTCGGTTGTGTGTTGCTCGGCACGCTCGCCGGCGGCAGGCTCGGCGGCGGGGCGTTCGACCCGGTGACCATCCCGGTCGGGCTGGTGTCCGTCGCCGCGTTCGGCTGGATCGCGGTGCCCGGCGGTCTGATCGCCTGGTTCGCCGGCCCGCACGCGCGCCCCAAGCCGGCGCCCGAGCCGGAGGAACCCCAGGTGGAGCCCGAAATCGAGGCCGAGCTGGAGAACCTCGACGCCGAGCTCGAGGAGCTGGAGGCCGAGGCCGAAGAGAGCGCCGAGGAGCTTGCCGAGGAGGACCCGGAAGAGGACACCGCAGAGGAGCCCGAGGACGAGCCGGACGACAGCGAGGAGCGACCGCCCACCAACGGGAAGCCCGACGAGCCCAGTTAGCCCGCCCGTCTCCCACCACCGCCCTCAACGGAGCCGCCCCGCGGCGCAGCTTAGACTCAGTGCGACGTTGGCACGGGCGAAGGAGAGGCGTTGAACTCCAGCCGGTTGGAACTGCCCGTCCCGGTCAAGCTGGTGGTGCTCGCCTCCGGATCGGGCACGCTGCTGCAGGCGCTCCTGGACGCGACCGAACGCGTCGGCTTCCCGGCGAAGATCGTCGCCGTCGGCACCGACCGCACGGGCGTCGAGGCGCTGGCCCGCGCCGAGCGCGCCGGGGTGCCGCACTTCACCGTCCGGCTGAGCGACCACCCGGACCGCAACGCCTGGGACAAGGCCCTCACCGAGGCGGTCGCCGCCTACGAGCCGGACCTGGTCGTGTCGGCGGGCTTCCTGAAGATCCTGGGGACGAACTTCCTCACGCGCTTCCCGAACCGCGTGATCAACACGCACCCGGCCCTGCTGCCGTCGTTCCCGGGGATGCACTCCGTGGCCGACGCGCTGGAGCTGGGCGTCAAGCTGACCGGCTGCACGGTGCACTTCGTGGACGCCGGGGTCGACACGGGGCCGATCATCGCCCAGGAGGCGGTGGCGGTCGAGCCGGACGACGACGAGGACAGGCTGCACGAGCGGATCAAGGTCGTGGAACGACGGCTGCTCGTGGACGTGGTGGAACGACTCGGCCGGGCCGGTGCCACGGTCGAGGGACGGAAGGTGAGGTTGCGGTGACGGTGGAAGACCGGCGTCCGGTGAAGCGCGCGCTGATCGGCGTTTCGGACAAGACGGGCCTGCTGGAACTGGGCACCGCGCTGCACGCGGCGGGTGTGGAGATCGTCTCCACCGGCGGCACGGCGAAGGCGCTGGCCGACGCCGGCGTGCCGGTCACGCCGGTCGAGCAGGTCACCGGGTTCCCGGAGTCGTTCGACGGCCGCGTGAAGACGCTGCACCCGCGGGTGCACGCCGGCCTGCTGGCCGACCGCGACCGGCCCGAGCACGTCGAGCAGCTGCGTGAGCTGGACATCGCGCCGTTCGACCTGCTGGTCGTCAACCTCTACCCGTTCCGGGAGACCGTCGCCTCGGGCGCGAGCCCCGAGGACTGCGTGGAGAACATCGACATCGGCGGTCCGGCGATGGTCCGCGCCGCGGCGAAGAACCACAACAACGTGGCCGTCGTGGTCGACCCGGCTCGCTACGAGTGGGTGCTGGAGCAGGTCCGCGCCGGCGGCTTCGCGCTGGCCGACCGCAAGCGGCTGGCGGCTCAGGCCTACGCGCACACCGCGAGCTACGACATCGCGGTCGCGTCGTGGTTCGCCAACGCCTACGCCCCGGCCGACGACTCCGGCTTCCCCGACTTCACCGGCGCCACCTGGGAGCGCGGCGAAGTGCTGCGCTACGGCGAGAACCCGCACCAGCGCGCCGCGGTGTACCGGCACTGGCGCGGCGGGCTCGCGCACGCCGAGCAGCTGCACGGCAAGGCCATGTCCTACAACAACTACGTCGACACCGACGCCGCGCGCCGGGCCGCGTACGACTTCGAGGGCCCGGCGGTCGCGATCATCAAGCACGCCAACCCGTGCGGCATCGCGGTCGGCCTGGACATCGCCGAGGCGCACCGCAAGGCCCACGCCTGCGACCCGGTGTCGGCCTACGGCGGCGTGATCGCGGCGAACCGGCCGATCACGCGCGAGGCCGCCGAGCAGATCGCCGAGGTGTTCACCGAGGTCGTGCTCGCGCCGGACTTCGAGGACGAGGCGCTGGACGTGCTCAAGCGCAAGAAGAACGTGCGCCTGCTGAAGCTGCCCGCGCTGACCGACGCCGACCCGATCGAGTTCCGGCCGATCTCCGGCGGGGTGCTCGTGCAGACCGTCGACCGGATCGACGCGCCCGGCGACTCGCCGGCGAACTGGACGCTGGCCACCGGCGAGGCCGCCGACGCCGACACGCTGGCGGACCTGGTGTTCGCGTGGCGGGCGATCCGCGCGGTGAAGTCGAACGCGATCCTGCTGGCCAGCGGCGGTGCGACGGTCGGCGTCGGCATGGGGCAGGTCAACCGCGTCGACTCGTCCCGGCTGGCCGTGCAGCGCGCCGGTGACCGGGTCAAGGGCGCGGTCGCCGCGTCCGACGCGTTCTTCCCGTTCCCGGACGGGCTGCAGGTGCTGATCGACGCCGGTGTGAAGGCCGTCGTCCAGCCCGGCGGCTCGGTGCGGGACGCCGAGGTGATCGCGGCGGCCGAGGAGGCCGGCGTGACGCTGTACCTGACGGGCACGCGCCACTTCGCCCACTGATCGCTAGAGGCGGGCGGCCGCGGCCTCCAGGTCGTCGACGCCGCCCGCCATGATCGTCCGCACGTGCTCGGTGATGTGCTCCACCGGCCAGTCCCACCAGGCGATGCGCAGCAGGCGGTCGACGTCCTCGTCGCTGAAGCGCCTGCGGACGAGGCGGGCCGGGTTGCCGCCCACGATCCCGTAGTCGGGCACGTCCTTGGTGACGACGGAGCCCGCGCCGATGATGGCGCCGTGCCCGATGCGCACTCCCGGCATCACCGTCGAACGGTAGCCGAACCACACGTCGTGCCCGACCACCGTGTCGCCGCGGCTCGGGAGGCCGGTGAGCAGGTCGAAGTGCTCGGACCACGAGCCGCCCATGGTGGGGAACGGGAAGGTCGACGGCCCGTCCATGCGGTGGTTGGCGCCGTTCATGATGAAGCGCACACCGGTGCCGAGCGCGCAGAACTTCCCGATGACCAGCTTCTCCGGCCCGTAGTGGTAGAGCACGTTGCGTGTCTCGAACCCGGTCGCGTCATCCGGGTCGTCGTAGTAGGAGTACTCGCCCGCTTCGATCAGCGGTGACTTGACCAGCGGTTTGAGCAGGACCACGCGGGGTTGGCCGGGCATCGGGTGGAGGACGGTGGGATCGGGCAGCACCCGTTCATGATCACCGCGGGACCCGGTGGGCGCGAGCGGTTTTTCCCGTGGTGGGGTGCTAGGGTTGCGGTATAACTATACCGCTTCTCCTGAACGAGAGGTACCCGTGATCGAACTGAAGACGCCTGCGGAGATCGACCGCATGCACGTGACCGGGCGTTTCGTGGCCGAGGTGCTCACCGAGGTCGGCCGGCTCGCCGACGTGGGCGTCAACCTCCTGGACCTGGAGCACCACGTCCGCGGCATGATCAAGCGGCGCGGCGCCGAATCCTGCTACTGGGACTACGCCCCGTCCTTCGGCAAGGGCCCGTTCCGCAACGTCATCTGCCTGTCGGTCAACGACGCCGTCCTGCACGGCCTGCCGCACGACTACACGCTGCGTGACGGCGACGTGCTCACCGCGGACCTCGCGGTGAGCATCGACGGCTGGGCGGCCGACTCGGCGCGCACGGTCGTCGTCGGGACGGCGGACGAGGAGGACCTGCGGATCATCCGCGCCACCGAGGAGGCGCTGGAGGCCGCGATCGAGGCGGCTCGCCCGGGCAACCGCCTCGGCGACATCTCGGCGGCGATCGGGTCCGTGGCCGAGGCGTACGGCTATCCGGTGAACACCGAGTTCGGTGGTCACGGCATCGGCCGCACCATGCACGAGGACCTCCACGTGCCCAACAAGGGCCGTCCGGGCCGCGGCCTGAAGCTCCGGCCCGGCCTGACGCTGGCGCTCGAACCGTGGTTCGCGCGCACGACCGACCGCATCGTCCACGACCCCGACGGTTGGACCATCCGGTCGGCCGACGGCTCCCGCACGGCGCACTCCGAGCACACGGTCGCCATCACCGAGGACGGCCCGCTGGTGCTCACGCGGCGTGACGCGGAGGACCGCGCCTCGGCTTGACATCGCACAGGTGTTCGAGGCAAACTAGGCGCATCGAACAGTAGTTCGAACAGTCGCCGGCTTCCCCACGGTGACGTCCGCAGGTTCTCGCAGGCGCGTCGTGGGGAGGTGGCATGTCGGTCGCGACACTGGCAGCTCTGCCCGGGGTGAGCACGGCGAGCGGGGTGGCCGCCGCGGCGGAGCACGCCCAGCTGACCGGGCGTGTCCTGCCGGTGCTGCCGGAGTTGCGCCGCCTGCTGCCGTCGGCGGGCCTGCGGCGCGGGAGCACGATCGCGGTGCGCGGATCGACGTCGTTGCTCCTGGCGCTGCTGGCCGAGGCGACGGCGACCGGATCGTGGGCCGCGGCGGTGGGGATGCCGGACCTCGGTCTGGTGGCCGCCGCGGAACTCGGGGTCGAGGTGAGCCGGCTCGCGCTGGTGCCGCGGCCAGGGGCCGAGTTCGCCGCGGTCACCGGCGCGCTGCTGGACGGGGTGGACGTGGTGGCGGTCGCCGCTCGGGGCGCGGCGCCGCAGGAGGCACGGCGACTTTCGGCGCGGGCACGGCACCGGGGCGCCGTGCTGCTCTCCCTGGGGCCGTGGCCCGGCGCCGAGGTGGAGCTGAACTGCGTGGCCGGCCGCTGGGCCGGTCTCGAAGGCGGGCACGGGTACCTGCGTGAGCGGCGGGTCCGTGTCCAGGGTGCCGGCCGGGGCGCGGCGACGCGTCCCCGGCGGGCGGATCTGCTGCTGCCGGGGTCTGCGGGGGCCCCGGCAGCAGCACCCGAGCCGGTGCTCGAACTGGCCAGGGAGGTGGGCTGATGCGCGCCGATCTTCCGGGGACGAGCGCCGTTGCTTCGGGCCACGGGCCGAGGCGCGCAGGCGGCTCGGGGACGGCGGTGGCGCGGCGCGGCGCCACCGGCACGGTGGCCCGGCGCGGGAGGTGCGCCGGGCCGCGAGTGCCACGCTCGCCGATGCCGGCATCGGCGTGGGGTGTCTTGGCACGGCCGGGGTACCGCACCGGCGCGAGGAGCGCGGCATGTCCACAGTAGACAAACCACCGCGCATGCTGGTCCTCTGGTGCCCGGACTGGCCCGCCGTCGCCGCGTGCCTGGCCGACGGCACGCCCCTGCACCTGCCTGCCGCGGTGTTCCACGCCAACCGGGTCGTCGCGTGCACCGCCGTCGCCAGGGCGGCCGGCATCCGGCGCGGCATGCGCCGCCGGGACGCGCAGTCCCGCTGTCCCGAACTCCAGGTCTTCGGCCCGGACGAGGACCGCGACGCGCGCCTCTTCGAGCCGGTCGCGGCCGCCGTCGAGGAGCTGGTCGTCGGGGTCGAGGTGGTCCGCCCCGGCCTGGTCGCGGTGCCCGCCGACGGCGCGTCCGGCTACTTCGGCGGCGAGCTGCGCCTCGCGGAACTGCTCGTCGAGCACGTCTCCCACCAGGTGGAGTGCCAGATCGGCATCGCCGACGGCTTGTTCGCCGCGACGCTGGCCGCCCACCGGTCCCGCATCGTCGACCGCGACCGGGCCGCCGACTTCCTCGCGCCCCTGCCGGTCGACGAGCTGGACCAGCCGGCCGCCGACCGCGCCGAGCTGGTGGACCTGTTGCGCCGCCTGGGTTTGCGCACGCTCGGCGCGTTCGCCGACCTCGCCGAACGGGACGTCGCCGCGCGGTTCGGCCGCGCCGGCATGATCGCGCACCGGCTGGCGCGCGGCCTCGACGAACGGCCACCGCACCGGCGACGGCCGCCGCCCGAGCTCACCGTCACCAAGGCCTTCGACCCGCCGCTGGACCGCGTCGACGCCGCGGCGTTCATGGCCCGCACCCTCGCCGAGCGGTTCCACGGCGGCCTGGCCCGGCACGGCCTGGCCTGCACGCGCCTCGGCATCTACGCCACCACCGAGAACGGCGAGGAACTGAGCCGCGTGTGGCGGTGCGCGGAACCGCTGACGCCGCAGGGCATCGCGGACCGCGTGCGCTGGCAGTTCGAAGGCTGGCTGCGCGCCGCGCCCGGCGAACGGCCCAGCGCCGGGGTGGAGCGGCTGCGACTGGCGCCCGAGGAGACCGTCGAGGGGCACTCGCTGCAGCTGGGGCTGTGGCAGGAGGGCCTGCGCGGCCTGTCCGACGAGACCACCGAGCGGGCCGGCCGCGCGCTGGTGCGGGTGCAGGGCCTGCTCGGCCCGGACAGCGTCTTCACCGCGGTGCTCGACGGCGGCCGCGGTCCGGCCGAGCGCGTCCGGCTGGTGCCGTGGGGCGACCCGCGGACCCCGCAGAGCCAGCCGGACGTGCCGTGGCCGGGCCGGCTGCCCGCGCCGTCCCCGGCCACGGTCTACGCGCAGCCGCTGCCCGCGCGCGTCCTCGACGCCTCGGGCGCGGAGGTGCACATCACGCGGCGGCGGGAGCTTTCCGCGCCACCGCACCGGGTTTCGGTGGGCGACGGCCCGCCACGGGAGGTCCTGGACTGGGCAGGCCCGTGGCTGGTCGACGCGCACTGGTGGACGCCGGGTGGCGACGGGGTGCGCACCCGGGTGCAGGCCGTGCTGGCCGGGGAACCGGAAACGGCGGTCCTGCTGACGAGAGTGGGCGGATCGAGTCCACATTGGACAGTGGAGGGAGTGTACGACTGATGGACGACGAGTACTTCCGGGACCTGCAGCACTGGCTGGCGCTGCCGCGCAAGGTGGTCGAGTCGCTCGACCCGGTCGAGGACGAGCAGATGCTGCTGCCGATCCCGGTGCCGCGCCGCCCGGTGGACTGATGGGCTTCAACAACCCGCCCGTCCCCTGGGAGGAGCTGGAGCGCAGGCTGGCGGGCAAACCGGCGACGGCCGACGGCGGGGACAGCCCCGCCTGGAGCCGGAAACGGGAGGGCTACGTCCGGCCGAGCACCGTCGAGGCCCCGCGCGGGGACGACCACGCGGGCGGGCGGCGCCGGGTGCCCTACGCCGAGCTGCACTGCCACTCCAACTTCAGCTTCCTGGACGGCGCGAGCCACCCCGAGGAGCTGGTCGAGGAGGCGGCGCGGCTGGGGCTCGACGCGATCGCGCTCACCGACCACGACGGCATGTACGGCGTGGTGCGGTTCGCCGACGCGGCGCGCGACCTGGGCGTGCGCACGGTGTTCGGCACCGAGCTGAGCTTCGGCCTGTCCGGCCCGCAGAACGGCGTCGCCGACCCGGAGGGCGAGCACCTGCTCCTGCTCGCCAAGCAGCAGGACGGTTACGCCGCCCTGTGCCGGGCGATCACCGCGGGTCAGCTCGCCGGGCACGACCACGCCGCGTCGGCGGACCGGGCCGAGAAGGGCCGCCCGGTGTACGACCTGGACGCCGTCGCGAGCGAGGTCGCGGGCAAGGTCGTGGTGCTCACCGGCTGCCGCAAGGGCGCGGTCCGGAAAGCGCTGGCCCGCGGCGGCCCGGAGGCGGCGGGGCGGGAGCTGCGGCGGCTCCGCGAGAGGTTCGAGAGCGTGTACGTCGAGCTGACCGACCACGGCTACCCCGAGGACGGGGTGCACAACGACGTCCTCGCCGCGCTGGCCGCCGAGCAGGGCCTGCCGACCGTCGCCACCACTGCCGCCCACTACGCCACCCCGGACCGGGGACGGCTGGCCGGCGCGATGGCCGCGATCCGCGCCCGACGCGGCCTCGACGACATGGCGGGCTGGCTGCCCGCGTCCGGCATGTCGTTCCTGCGGTCCGGCGAGGAGATGGCGCAGCGGTTCGCCCGCTACCCCGGCGCGGTGCAGCGGGCCGCGCTGCTCGGGCTGGAGTGCGCCTTCGACCTGAAGCTGGTCGCGCCCGAGCTGCCGCCCTACGACGTCCCCGCCGGCTACACCGAGGCGTCCTTCCTGCGCGAGGAGGTCTACCGCGGCGCCGCACACCGCTACCGCGACCGGCCGGAGGCGCTGGACCAGATCGAGCACGAGCTGCGGATCATCGAGCAGCTCGGCTTCCCCGGCTACTTCCTCATCGTCTGGGACATCGTCGAGTTCTGCCGCCGCAACAACATCCTGTGCCAGGGCCGCGGCTCGGCGGCGAACTCCGCGGTCTGCTACGCGCTCGGCATCACCAAGGTCGACTCGGTGCGCTGGAAACTGCTGTTCGAGCGCTTCCTCGCGCCGGACCGGGACGGCTACCCGGACATCGACCTGGACATCGAGTCCGACCGCCGCGAGGAGGTGATCCAGTACGTCTACCGCAAGTACGGGCGACTGTGCACCGCGCAGGTGGCGAACGTGATCACCTACCGCGCCAAGTCCGCGATCCGGGACGCGGCAAGGGCTTTCGGGTACTCGCCCGGCCAGCAGGACGCGTGGAGCAAGCAGATCGACCGCTGGGGCCCGCTGCACGACACCAAGGACGACACCGATCACGACATCCCGCTGCCGGTGCTGCAGGTGGCCGCCGCGCTGGAGGACTTCCCGCGGCACCTGGGCATCCACTCCGGCGGCATGGTGATCTGCAACCGGCCGGTGAGCGAGGTGTGCCCGATCGAGTGGGCGCGCATGGCCGACCGCAGCGTGCTGCAGTGGGAGAAGGACGACTGCGCCTCCGTCGGCCTGGTCAAGTTCGACCTGCTCGGCCTCGGCATGCTCTCCGCGGTGCACTACATGCTCGACCTGGTGCGCGAGTTCGAGGGCGTCGAGGTCGACCTCGCGAACCTGAACCTGGAGGACCAGGAGGTCTACCGGATGCTGCAGCGCGCGGACGCGATCGGCGTGTTCCAGGTGGAGAGCCGGGCGCAGATGGCGACCCTGCCGCGGCTGAAGCCGAAGACGTTCTACGACCTGGCGATCGAGGTCGCGCTCATCCGGCCCGGCCCGATCCAGGGCGGCTCGGTGCACCCCTACATCCGGCGCGCCACGAAGAAGGAGAAGTGGCGGCACGACCACCCGCTGCTGTCCAACGCGCTGGACAAGACCTTGGGGGTGCCGCTGTTCCAGGAGCAGATGATGCAGATCGCCCTGGACGTCGCGAACTTCACCGCCGCCGAGGCCGACGAGCTGCGGCACGCGATGGGCTCGAAGCGGTCCACGCGGAAGATGGAGCGGCTGCGGGAACGGTTCTACGAGGGCGCCCGGCGCAACGGCCTCGACGACGAGCTGATCGCGCGGATCTTCCACAAGCTGATGGCGTTCGCCAACTTCGGCTTCCCGGAGAGCCACGCGCTGAGCTTCGCCTACCTGGTGTTCGCCAGCGCCTACTTCAAGCGCTACCACCCGGCGGCGTTCTGCGCGGCGCTGCTGCGGGCCCAGCCGATGGGGTTCTACTCGCCGCAGTCGCTGGTCGCCGACGCCCGCAGGCACGGCATCACGGTGCACGGCCCGGACATCAACGCGAGCCTGCCGCACGCGACGCTCGAACCCGGGGATTCCGGGTTGGCGGTGCGGATCGGGCTGGCCACGGTGCGGATGATCGGGCAGAAGCTCGCCGAGGAGATCGTCGGGGAACGGCAGCGGGGCGGGGCGTTCGCCGACATGGCCGACCTGGCGCGGCGCGTGCGGCTGACCACGCCGCAGATCGAGGCGCTGGCCACGGCTGGGGCGTTCGGCCGGTTCGGCGAGATCGGCGGCGACCGGCGGCGCGCGTTGTGGGCGGCCGGGGCGGTGGCGCAGGAACGGCCGGAGAAGCTGCCGGTCACGCTGGCCGGGGCGCACGCGCCGACGCTGCCCGGCATGGACCACATCGACGAGGCGGTCGCCGACGTGTGGGCGACCGGGTTGTCGCCGGACAGCTTCCCGACGGAGTTCATCCGCGAGCGGCTGGACGCGCTGGGCGTGGTGCCCGCCGGAAAACTGATGGACGCCGAAGACGGCGCCCGGGTACTGATCGGCGGAGCGGTGACCCATCGCCAGCGCCCGGCGACCGCAGGCGGGGTCACGTTCCTGAACATCGAGGACGAGACGGGGATGGTCAACGTCGTGTGCAGCGCCGGGTTGTGGCGCCGGTACCACCGGGTGGCGCGGGGGAGCGCGGCGATGCTGATCCGCGGGGTGATCGAACGGGCGGACGGGGTGGTGAGCGTGCGCGCGGACCGGTTGCAGCACCTGTCGATGCGGGTGCCGTCGAAGTCGCGGGACTTCCGGTGAACGGCCTGCCGATCACCGACGCGCGCGGGAACACCCTGGTCAGCGTGCGGTTCGGGGTCTCGACGGATCCCGCGGTGCCGATGCCGCTCGCGCTGGTGGTCGTCGAGGTGGACGACCGCGTGCTGCTGGTGTTCGACCGGCGGCGCGGGCAGTGGGAGCTGCCCGGCGGGATGATCGAACCGGGGGAGACTTCGCACCAGGCCGCGGTCCGGGAACTGGCCGAGGAGACCGGGATCGTGGTGAGCGGGCTGCGGTTCGCCGCGGTGGCCCGGTTCGTGTTGAGCGATTCAGTGCGTCGCGAGTACGCCGCGGTGTACCGGACGGGGTTCGCGACCGAGCCCGCGGTGACCCCGCAGGAGGACGAGGTCTCCGCGATCGCATGGTGGAACCCCCGCACGCCCCTGCTGCGCGACCAGGGCGTGCTGGACGCCGAGATCGCCCGGCGGGTCACCGGGTTGAGCTGAGGGCGCGGACCGCTGCGGTCTCCTCGCGCCACACCAGGCTCCAGTCGACCGGCGGCGCGTCCGAGAACGGCACGAACGCCAGGTTCGGGCGCGCGAAGTAGCGCGTCGCGTGCTCGGCGAGCGGGCTGATGCCCTCGCCGGCTTCCACGGCGAGGAACAGTTCCTGGATCGTCCCGGGTGCGGGGCCGAGTTCGATGGGACGGCCCGCGGGCGTGGTCCACGGCAGCCGTGGCGGCCAGAGGGCGCGGAGCACGGTGTCGCGCGCGAGGTCCTCCAGCGACACGGATTTCCGGCGGGCGAACGGGTGTTTCGCCGCCACCGCCAGCACCAGCGGCTCGGTGTGCACCACCACTCCGGGGTCCGGCAGCAGCGTGACCAGGGCGTCGACCTCGCCGTCCCGCAGTGACCGCAGGGGATCGTCGAACGCGGCTTCCTTGATCTGGACGCGGAAACCCTGTGCGCGGACGGTTTCCAGCCGGTCCGCGATGAGGTCGGCCACCGCGGGTGCCGCGAAACCCAGGCGCAGCACGGTGTTCCGCTCGCGGCCGGCGGCCCTGGCTCGCTCGAACGCCTCCTGGATCTGCCGGTGGGCCGGCGCGACCTCGTCCCGCAGCCGCTGCCCGATGGCGGTCAGGGCGACCCGGCGGCTCGTCCGGTCGAACAGGCGCGCGCCGATGCGCCGTTCCAGCGTGCGGATCGTCTGGCTGACCCGCGCCTGCGAGACGCGCAGCAGCTCGGCCGTGCGGCCGAAATGCAGTTCCTCGGCGAGCACCAGGAAGATCTCGATGTCCCGCCGCTCCACATCCATAACACCCAGGTTATCGATCGAGCCTGGCTTTGTCGTTGGTCGCCGCGCTCGAGACGGCGAGAGTGGAGGCATGAACCTGATCCGCGCCACCGAAGCCGAAGTTCTCGCCGACGCCCCGGGCAGCCGCATCACGCTGCTCACCGACACGGACACGCTGACCAGCAACCGCGCGACGTTCGAGCCCGGCGCCACCGGCGCGCCGCCGCACTTCCACACCAAGGCCACCGAGGTCTTCTTCGTGCTGAGCGGCCGCCTGGACGTCCTGCTCGACGAGGAGGTGGTCACCCTCGGCGAGGGCGACTTCCTCACCGTGCCGCCGCGGGTGCCGCACGCGTTCGCGCCGGCGGCCGGGTCTCCCGCGGACGTGCTCGTCACGTTCACGCCCGGGATGGACCGGTTCGACTACTACCGGCTGCTGGACCGGGTCAACCGCGGCGAGGCGGACCCGCGGGAGATCCGGGAGTCGCAGGAGCGCTACGACAACCACTACGTCGACAGCCCGGTCTGGCGGGTGTGATTAGCTCGCCGGATGGAGATCGCCGAGGACTACCGGGACGCGGTGCTGCCGGGGACGACGTGGGAGAAGCGGCAGTTCAGCCGGTGCGATTTCAGCGGCGCCGACCTGCGCCGGCTGGTCACGCAGGGCTGCACGTTCGACGAGTGCGACTTCTCGGGCGCGGATCTGGGGGAGTCCCGGCACCAGGCCTCGGCGTTCCGGTCGTGCGTGTTCGACCGGACGGTGCTGGCAGACAGCACGTGGAGCGCGTGCTCGTTGCTCGGATCGTCCTTCGTGGACGGTGGATTGCGTGGGATGTCCGTGCGGGACAGCGATTTCTCGCTGGCCAACTTCAGCCGGGCGAACCTGCGGCGCCGGTCGCTGTCCGGGTTGCGGTTCCGGGAGGCCAGTTTCGTGGACGCGAACCTGACCGAGGCCGACCTGCGGGACAGCGACTTCCGCGGCGCCCGGTTGGGCGGCGCGGACCTGACCGGTGCAGACCTGCGTGGCGCCAAGCTCGACGCGAACGCCTTGGTGCAGGCGAAACTGCGCGGCGCGCGGGTCGACCTGGAGACGGCGATCGCCTTCGCCGCGGCGCACGGCCTGGTGGTCGACTGACCCCGGGCCGCGCGCCGGGCTGGCCTCAGTCGATCGGCGGTTCGCCCGGGTCGAGCTCGATCAGGTCGCCCGAGGCGAGCAGGTCCTCGATCGACGCGGGCAGCAGGTACGCCGCGCCGCCGCCGGGCTGGTTGAACCACGGGATCGCGACGCCGGCGAGCGCCTCGATCGGCCGCTGCACCCGGTACACGTGGTACGGGCGGGTCACCCACTCCGGCACCAGCGAGCGCTCCTCGAACGGGGTCCCGGCCGCGTAGGTCAGGTTGCCGTTCGGGCCGCCGAACCGGTCGAGTTCGCTGCCCGCGGGCAGTTCGCGCATCTCCTTGCCGCGGAACAGCGTCAGCGGCGGCTCGCCGGGCAGCGGCTGGATCGGCCACTGCTGGTTGCCGCCACCGGAGGCCGCCGAGGCCGTGGCCGCCGCGGGGGCGGGCGCGGCCGGTTCGACCCGTCGCGGCGGCGGTTCGCGTCGCGGCGGGGCGGGC
>NZ_AFWY03000023.1:0-100521 GCF_000231075.2 Amycolatopsis sp. ATCC 39116
CAGCGGCCCGCGGCGCGGTGCCGGGTTGCCGGTCGGCGCCAGCGCAGCGGCACCGCGGCGCGACGGCACCACGGCGCGGTGAGCCCCCTCAGGCGCACCGAGTATCCGGAAACAGCACTCCCGGGCGGCACCCCACCCGGACGCGGCGCGGCAGCGGCACCAGCTCGGCCGCCGCGGGATGCGGGGGCAGCCGCAGCATGGGCTTGCGGCCGCCCCGCCGCGCGCTACGCACCGAGGGGCGAGCCGGGAACCGCTCAGCTTCGGCGCGTCAAACGCTCCACCAGCCCCGGCTTGCGCCGTGTTCGCAACCGTCCCGCGAGCGCGTCCTCCAGCAGGCGGCCGACCGTCTCCTCGGCGCACGCCCGGTTGGCCCCGATCCCGCCGGACGGCCCCCGCTTGATCCAGCCCACCACGTACGTCCCCGGCGCCACGCGGCCGCCGTCGTTCGGGATCGTGCCGCTGTCCTCGTCGAACGGTAGCCCGGGCAGCGGCACGCCGCGGTAGCCGACGGCGCGCACCACGCCGCCCGCGGGGATCTCGACGTCCCCCGACACCCGGATTCCCCGCACCCGCGAGGCACCGAGGATCTCCTCCGGCGCGGAGTGGAACCGCAGCACGATTCGCCGCTTGCCGGGCTGGGGCGGCGCCGTCCAGTCGACCGTCTCCTGCTTGCAGTCGCGCAGCAGGGCGGCCCGCGGCGACGTGTCGATCGCCTCGGTGATGCGCGTGTCGTGCGCGTCGACGACCAGGTCGATGTCCTCATGCTGGGTCAGCGCCAGCAGCTCGGGCGTGGTGTACGCCGCCGCCTCCGGACCTCGCCTGCCGAGCAACACGACCTCCCGCACCCGGCTCGACTTCAGCCGCTCCAACGCGGCCGGAGCGATCGAAGTGCCCTCCAGCGAACGCGGGTCTGTCGTCAGGATCCGCGCCACGTCCAGTGCCACATTGCCCGTCCCGACCACGACGACGCGTTCCGCCGAGAGGTCGACCGCGTCCGCGGGCACGTCCGGGTGGCCGTTGTACCAGGCCACCACCGTCGTCGCCGCGACGCTGCCCGCCAGGTCCTCGCCCGCGATCCCCAGCCGCCGCGCCGAGGACGCGCCCACCGCGTAGATCACCGCGTCGTGGCGGCGCGCCAGCTCGTCCACCGTGACGTCCCGGCCCACCTCGACGCCCAGCCGCATCCGCAGCCGCGGGTGGTGGTGGTACCGCGCGAACGTCTCCCCGATCTTCTTGGTGGACGGGTGGTCCGGCGCGACCCCGTACCGCACCAGCCCGCCCGCGACCGGCAGCCGGTCGATCAGCGTGACCCGGGAACTGGTGTGCAGCAACAGGTCCTCGACGGCGTACATGCCGGCCGGCCCGGTGCCGACGACCGCGACGTCCAGCGCCGGGAAGTTGGCCGGGATGGTGCGGCTGAACACCGGCGGGCCCCACGCGTGGAAGTTCGGCGCGGGATCGGCCGCGGCCGGCTCGCGGTCGGCGTAGAAGTCCGCGTTGATCCCGGCGTACGGCCGCATCGACTCGGCCAGCGCGTCCACCGGGAAGATCGCGTCGACCGGGCAGGCGTCGGCGCACGCGCCGCAGTCGATGCAGCTGCGCGGGTCGATGTAGAGCATCTCGGTGGTGCCGAAGTCCGGCTCGTCCGGCGTCGGGTGGATGCAGTTGACCGGGCACACCGCCACGCACGACGCGTCGTTGCAGCAGGTCTGGGTGATCGCGAAGGCCATGGTCAGAGGAGGTTCGCGCGCTTGTAGAAGACCGTGGCGGCCTTGGTCAGCAGGCCGGCCGAGTCCAGGAACTCCATCAGCCCGGCGCAGCTCGACCGCAGCATCGACTTGTGGTGCTCGTTGGCCTTCGCCTCGCGCAGCGCGCGCTTGGTGTCGAGCCCGGCGTTCGCGTAGACCTTCGGGTTCCACATGCTGCTGACGATGAAGTACGCGGCGATGGACACGACGAGCGCGTTGTACTGACGGCCCAGCGGCCCGGTCTTCTTCAGCCGCTCGCGGGTCTCCTCGCGGGCGAACTTCATGTGCCGCGACTCCTCGACCACGTGGATGTTGTTGATGGTGCGCACGAACGGCACCACGCGCTCGTCACGCATCCAGTCGCGCTGCATCACGTCGAGGACCTCTTCGGCGACCAGGATCGCCGCGTAGGCCGCCTCGCCGCGGGCGGTCGTCTTGAAGAACCGGCCCAGCTCGACGGCGAGCCGGCGCGGGCGGTAGGCCGGGGCGCGCAGCTTCGCCGCGCCGCGCGCGAACATGATCGAGTGGCGGCACTCGTCGGCGATCTCGGTGAGCGCCCACTGGAACGCCGGGTCGGTCGGGTCCTTGGCGTAGAAGTCGCGCAGCACCATCTGCTGCAGGATCATCTCGAACCAGATGCCGGTGCTCGCCACCGACGCCGCCTCCTGGCGGGTCAGCTCGCGCTGCTGCTCGGGGGTCATCTCGTTCCAGTACGCGGTCCCGTACAGGGTGCTCCACTCCGGGCTCGCGCCGTGGTAGCTCGTGTCCAGCGGGGTGTCCCAGTCGACCTCCTTGACGGGGTCGTAGGACAACGTCTCGGACGAGTCGAGCAACCGCTGCGCGACCGACCGGTGGTCAGGCTGCGCAGTGTCCGAGTGCTCGTGTGCGCCGACGCTGGTCATGGCACCCTCCCGATTGCCTGTTACCTCGGTTTACTGTTACCCAAGGTAACACACATTGGCGGCCGCGCAAGAGGGCGACCGCCCGTGACCGAGCACCGCGATTTCCTGAAACGGGTATTTCGGCCCCATCACACCGGCGCCTGCCGGGCCTACCGTTTCCGGCACCACGTCAGGAAGGGCGGATGCCATGGAGATCAACAGGATCGGGCGCGACGTCAGCGTCCTGAGCGACCAGCTCGAGGTGCCCGGCATCGGCTTCCTCCCGGTCAACGCGTTCGTCCTGCACGGCGCCGAACCGGTCGTCGTCGACACCGGGCTGAGCCTGCCCGGCCGCGGTTACCTGGACGCGCTCGGGGCGGTGATCGACCCCGCCGACGTGCGGTGGATCTGGCTCACCCACCCGGACCGCGACCACACCGGCGCCCTGTTCGAGCTGCTCGAACTGGCCCCGCACGCCCGCCTGATCACCACCTACCTCGCGATGGGCATCATGTCGACCGAGCGCCCGCTGCCGGTCGAGCGGGTGTACCTGCTCAACCCCGGCCAGACCCTCGACGCGGGCGGCCGCACGCTGACCGCCTTCCGGCCGCCGCTGTTCGACAGCCCGGCCACGGTCGGCTTCTTCGACCACAGCAGCGGGGTGTGCGTCAGCTCGGACTGCTTCGGCGCCCCGATGCCGACCGCGGAACTCGCCACGTGCGACGACGTCGCGAACGCCCCCGCGGAGGCGCTGCACGCCGGCCAGCTGCTGTGGGCCGCGGTGGACAGCCCGTGGGTGCACAACGTGGACCACGACCGCTACCTGGCCACGCTGGCGCCGCTGCGGACCTTCGACCCGGCCGTCATCCTGAGCACACACCTGCCCCCGGCGCCCGGTCGCACCGCCGAGTTCCTGGACCGCGTCGCCACGGCCCCGGACGCGGACCCGTGGGTCGGCCCGGACCAGGCGGCGCTGGAGCAGATGCTGGCGACCTTCGAGCCGCCGGAGCCGCACCCGGTGTCCTAACCGAACAGCAGCGAGCTGCCGTGGGCGCGCTTGAAGTACAGGTGCGCGTCGTGCTCCCAGGTGATCGCGATCCCGCCGTGCAGCTGGATCATCTCGGCCGCGGCGTGTCGCAGTGCTTCCGAGCACACGGTTTTCGCGGTGGCCGCGTCGAGCGCGAGGTCGTCCCCGGTCAGTGCGCCGTACAGCGCCGAGCGGGCGGCCTCGACGTGGACGTGCACGTCGGCCATCCGGTGCTTGAGCGCCTGGAAACCGCCGATGGGCCTGCCGAACTGGCGCCGCTGCTTGGTGTACTCGACGGTCAGCTCGAGCGCCCTGGCCGCGGCGCCGGTCTGCTCGGCGGCCAGCGCCACGGCCGCGGTCCAGCGCAGCCGCTCGGTGTCGAACCCGCCGGTGTCCAGCCGCCGCGCGGGGGCGTCCGCCAGCGTGACGACCGCGAGACGGCGCGTCGGGTCCAGGGTCGTCACGGCCTCCCAGCGGCTGTCGGCCGGTTCGACCTCGAACAGGCCCGGGCCGTCCGGGGTGCGCGCCACCACCAGCAGGACGTCCGCGTGGTCGCCGTTGAGCACGTAGTGCGCCCGGCCGCCGACGCGCCCGTCCCGGAACTCGCACGCAGGCGACCAGCGTCCGTCCTCATCGGACCACGCCAGCGCGGCGAGGCTGCTGCCCGCCGCGATGCCGGGCAGCAGCCGACGGCACGCCTCGTCGTTGCCGGTCAGCAGCAGGGCCTGCCCGCAAAGCACCGCCGAGCCGAGCATCGGGGCCGGGGTGAGGGTGCGGCCCAGCTCCTCCAGCACCACGCACGCCTCGGCCAGCCCGGCGCCCGCGCCCCCGTACTCCTCTGGGATCGCCAGCGCCGCGACGCCGATCTGCTCGCACAGCGTGGACCACAGCTTGTCGTCGTAGCCGAGGGGTGAGTCCATCGCGGCCCGCACCGCTTCCGGCCCGGACCGCCGGGTCAGCAGGGCCCGCACGGACTCGCGCAGCGCTCGCGCCTCCTCTGTCCACATCGGATCGATCATCGCGCCAGCACCCGCTCGCGGTGGAACCCGCCGTCGCCCCATGCGCCGACCAGGGCCCGCACCTTCGTCAGTCGCAGGCCGAGGTCGTGTTCGGCGGTGTAGCCGATGGCGCCGTGGACCTGCAGCGCGGTGCGGGCGGCCAGGTAGGCGGCGTCGCCGGCCTTGACCTTGGCGGCCGAGATGTCCCGCGGGTTGCCGGTGACAGCGGCGCCGTGCACCAGGGGCCGGGCGAGTTCGAGGTGGGTGGCGACGTCGGCGAGCAGGTGCTTGATCGCCTGGTATTCGCCGATCAGCCGGCCGTACTGGCTGCGTTGCTTCGCGTAGGCGACCGAGGCGTCCAGCAGCCATTGCCCGGCGCCGAGCAGCTGCGCGGCCACCGCGAGCACCCCCAGGTCGAAGGCGCGTTCCGGGACCGAGCCCAGGGACACCGCCGCACCGTCCACCCGGAACAGGCGGCGGGCCGGGTCGAGGGAGCGCACCGGCTCCGGCCGGGCCGCCCGGATCTCGTGCGCTTCGCCGTCGCGCAGCGCGAGGACGACGTCCGCGATGTCGGCGTCCAGCGCGAGGTGCACCTGCGGCGGCGCCACCACGGTGGCCAACGCCTCCCCCGACGCCAGTGCCGGCCACCACGCCTGGGCGGCCGGGACGGCGGGCGCGACCGCGGCGGTTTCCACCAGCGGTCCGGGGACGGCGTGGTACCCCAGCGCCTCGAACGCCACCACCAGGTCGACGGGACCGGCGCCGAGGCCGCCGTGGGCTTCGTCGATCAGCAGGGCGGGCACGCCCAGTTCGGCGAGGCCGCGCAGGAGTTTGAGGCCGGGTTCGTGCCGCCCGTGCGCCCAGGCGCGGGCGGCGGTGGGGGTGTCGGCGCCGGTGAGGTAGTCGTGCAGGCTGGTGGCGAAGTCCCGGTGTTCGGCCGACAGCGCGAATCTCATCGGCGGGCCTCCTTCGGCAGTCCCAGGAGTCGTTCGGCGATGGTGTTGCGCTGGATCTGGTCGGTGCCGCCGTAGATGGGGCCGGCGAGGGAGAACAGGTAGCCGTCCACCCAGGCCTGGTCGGTTTCGGCGTGCGGGCCGAGGATGTCGAGTGCGGTGTCGTGCAGGTCGAGGTCGAGGTGGGACCAGAACAGCTTGTTGACGCTGGATTCCGGCCCGAGTTCGCCGCCCTCGGCCAGCCGGGAGACGGTGCCGAAGGTGTAGAGCTGGTAGGCGCGCGCCCCGATCCAGGCATCCGCCACCCGGTCCCGCGACGCGGCCGGTTCCCCTGCCGATCGCCAGAGGTCCACGAGCCGGTTGGCGGCGGCGAGGAAGCGGCCGGGGCTGCGCAGCGACAGGCCGCGTTCGTTGTTGGCGGTGGTCATCGCCACCCGCCACCCCTGGCCCGGTTCGCCGATCACGTCGGCATCGGGCACGAACACGTTGTCCAGGAAGATCTCGGCGAACCCCGGCTCCCCGTCCAGTTGCGGGATCGGCCGCACGGTCACGCCCTCGGCGCGCAGGTCGAACATGAAATACGTCAGTCCGCGGTGCCGCCGCTCGCCGGGGTCGGTGCGGAACAGCCCGAACGCGCGGTCGGCGAAGGCCGCGCGGGAGGACCAGGTTTTCTGCCCGGACAGCAACCACCCGCCCTCGGTGCGGACCGCGCTGCTGCGCAACGCGGCGATGTCGGACCCGGCTTCGGGTTCGGACCAGGCCTGCGCCCACACCTGCTCACCCCGCGCCATCGCGGGCAGGATCCGCTCCCGCTGCTCGGCGGTGCCGTGGGCGAACAAGGTCGGGCCCAGCATGAAGATCCCGTTCTGGCTGACGCGCCCGGGTGCGCTCGCGGCGTAGTACTCCTCCTCGAACAGCACCCACTGCAACAGCGACGCGTCCCGCCCGCCGTACTCGCGCGGCCAGGACACGACCGACAACCGGGCGTCGGCCAGCTGCGCCTCCCACTCGCGGTGCGCCGCGAAGCCCTCCGCGGTGTCCATGGACGGGAGCCTTGGCACGTGTGCCGCCAGCCATTCCCGCACCTCGTGGCGGAACGCCGCCGACTCGGCATCGATGTCGAGGTCCATCAGCGCTGCGCCCCGTCCCGCATCGACCGCGCGTCCTGCCCACCGAGGGAATCGGTGGAGGTTTCGGCGTTGTGGGCGTGCGCGAAGTGGTGCAGCCCGAACACCGAGTCCATTCCGGACCGCAGGCCCATCAGGTCCTCGGCCTGGTTGACCGCCTTCTTCGCCAGCGCGAGCCCGAACTGCGGCATCCGCGCGATCGTCTCCGCCAGCTCGAAAGTGCGCGCTTCGAGTTCGGCACGGGGCACGACCCGGTTGACCATGCCCCACTCCTTGGCCTGCTGCACGCTGAACCGCTCCCCGGTGAACAGGACTTCCTTCGCCGCCCGCGGCCCCAGCACCCACGGGTGCGCGAAGTACTCCACGCCCGGAATGCCCATGCGCACCACCGGATCGGCGAAGAACGCGTCGTCGGAAGCCACGATGAGGTCACAGACCCAGGCCAGCATCAGCCCGCCCGCGATGCACGCACCCTGCACCGACGCGATCATCGGTTTCGGGATCTCCCGCCACCGGCGGCACATCCCCAGGTACACCTCGGACTCCCGGGCGAACCGCTGGTCCCCGCCCTCGCGTGTGGTGTGGTCCCACCACACCACCGCCCGGCGCTCGAAACTCTGGTCCACATCCCGCCCGGGCGTGCCGATGTCATGTCCCGCCGAGAAGTGCTTGCCCTCCCCCGCCAGCACGATCACCTTCACCTCGGCGTCGTCCACCGCGCGGGTGAACGCGTCGTCCAGCGCGTAGGTCATCGCCGAGTTCTGCGCGTTGCGGTACTCGGGGCGGTTCATCGTCACCAGCGCCACCGCGCCCCGGCGCTCGTAGCGGACGACGTCCTCGGTCATGCGTTCTCCTCACCTCAGCTGCCGCTTCAGCACCTTGCCGGAAGCGTTGCGGGGCAGCTCGTCCACGAACTCGACGAGCCGCGGGACCTTGTAGTTGGCCAGCCGCTCCCGGCAGAACCCGATCACCTGCTCGGCCGTCAGCCCGGCGCCGACGACGAACGCCTTGCCGACCTCGCCCATGCGCTCGTCCGGCACCCCGACGACGGCGACGTCGCGCACGCCGTCCAGTTCGGTCAGGGCGTGCTCGACCTCCGCCGGGTAGACGTTGAACCCGCCGCAGATGTACATGTCCTTGAGCCGCCCGGTGAGGGTCAGGTAGCCCGCGTCGTCGAGTTCGCCGACGTCGCCGGTGTGCAGCCAGCCCTGCTCGTCGATCGCCTGCGCGGTCGCCTCCGGGTCGTCGAGGTAGCCGAGCATCACGTTGGGCCCGCGGACGACGACCTCGGACCCGCGGATCGCCACTTCGAACCCGGCGGTGGCCCGGCCGGACGTGCGCGCGACCAGCTCCGCGTCGTCGCCGGGGCGGCACATCGTCACCACGACCGCCTCGGTGAGCCCGTACGCGGTCAACACCGTGTCGAACCCCAGCTCGGCCCGCATCCGCCGGACCAGCGAGGCGGGCACGGTCGCCGCGCCGGTGACCGCGAGGCGCAGCGACGAGGTGTCCCCGCGGTTCGTTTCCTGGAGCAGCGACTGGAAGATCGTCGGCGCGCCGGGCAGCACGGAGATGCGCTCGCGGCGGATCGTCGCCAGGGTCGACCGCACGTCGAACACCGCCTGCGGCACGATCGTGGCCCCGGTCAGCAGGGCGACCACGATCCCGGCCTTGTAGCCGAAGCTGTGGAAGAACGGGTTGATCACCAGGTACCGGTCGTCGGCGGTGACCCGGCCGCACTCCGCCCACGCCGCCGCCACGTCGACCACCTGCCGGTGCGCCGACAGCACCCCCTTCGAGCGGCCGGTGGTGCCGGAGGTGAACAGGATGTCGCTGACGTCGTCGGGCCGGACGGCGTCCGCGCGCGCCTCGACCTCGGCCGCGGGCACGCGTGCGGCGAGGAACTCGTCCCAGCCGAGGGTGCCCTCGACGGGGCGATGCGGTTGTTCGAGCGGGACGCGGACGACGGTGCCCAGGTCGGGCAGCGTGGCGCCGGTCGCCTTGATCGCGGCGTGCCGGTCGGCGCCGAGGAAGTCCGCCGCGACGACGAGCGCCTTGGCGCGGCTGCGGACCAGCAGGTCCACCGTCTCGGCGGCGGTGAACCGGGTGTTGACCGGCACCAGGACCGCTCCCGTGTACAGCGCGCCGAGCGCCGACAGGACCCAGTGGTGCGTGTTCGGCAGGTTGATCGCGACGCGGTCGCCGGGCTGGATCCCGCGCGCCGCGAACGCCCCGGCTACGACCTGAACACGTTCCAGGAGTTGCCGGAAATCGAGCCGGACGCCGCCGTCGACCAGCGCCTCGGACGAGCCGAACTTCGCCGCGGCGTCACGGACGACGGCCGGGATCGTGGTCTGCCCCACCGCACCCTCCCCTGGACCGGGAAACTAGAACGTGTTCTCATTACCCTAGGTGCCCGGTGGGCCGGGCAGCAAGGAGGCGTGCGTTGGAGCTGACGCGGTTCCGCCGTGAGGTCGCGGACTGGCTGGCGGACAACCTGACCGGTGAGTTCGCGGCGCTGCGCGGGCTGGGCGGGCCGGGGCGGGAGCACGAGGCGTTCGACCTGCGGCTGGCGTGGGAGCGGCACCTGGCGGCGGCGGGGTGGACCTGCGTGGGCTGGCCGAGCGAGTTCGGTGGGCGTGGGTTGTCGCTGAAGGAGCAGGTCGCCTTTCACGAGGAGTACGCGGCCTCGGGGGCGCCGGCGCGGGTCAACCACATCGGGGAGCAGTTGCTGGGGCCGACGTTGATCGCGTTCGGCACGCCGGAGCAGCAGACGCGGTTCCTGCCGAAGATCGTGGCGGTGGAGGAGCTGTGGTGCCAGGGCTACTCCGAGCCCGGGGCCGGGTCGGACCTGGCGGCGGTCTCCACCTCGGCGGAGCTGCGCGAGGGCGAGTGGGTGGTCAACGGGCAGAAGATCTGGACCTCGCTGGCGCACGTCGCGGACTGGTGTTTCGTGCTGGCCCGCACCGAGCGGGGGTCCCAGCGCCACCGCGGGTTGTCCTACTTGCTGGTGCCGTTGCGGCAGGACGGGGTGACGGTGCGGCCGATCCAGCAGCTGACCGGGACCTCGGAGTTCAACGAGGTGTTCTTCGACGACGCCCGCACCCCGGCCGCGATGGTGGTCGGTGAGCCGGGCGAGGGGTGGCGGATCGCGATGGCCACCCTCGGGTTCGAGCGCGGGGTGTCGACGCTGGGGCAGCAGATCGGGTTCCGCCGCGAGCTGGACGGTATCGAGGCGGAGGCCAAGCGGCTGGGCACGTGGGAGGATCCGCTGCTGCGCGCCGATCTGGAGCGCGCCCGGATGGGCCTGCGGGTGCTGCGGGCGCACGCGTTGCGGACGCTGGGTCAGGCGGCGGGGCCGGAGGTCGCGGTCGGCAAGCTGATGTGGGCGCAGTGGCACCGCCGCCTCGGCGAACTCGCGGTGCGGGCGCGGGGGGCGCGGTCGCTGGTCGCCGACGGCGAGCTGGACGAGTGGCAGCGGCTGTTCCTGTTCACCCGCGCCGACACCATCTACGGCGGCTCGGACGAGATCGAACGCAACATCATCGCCGAGCGGGTGCTCGGCCTGCCCAAGGAGGCCCGGTGATCCCCCACTACCCGCCCGGACACCACCTGCTGGAGGACAAGGTCGTGGTGGTGACCGCCGCCGCGGGCACCGGCATCGGCTCCGCGGTGGCGAAACGCTGCCTGGAAGAAGGCGCCAACGTGGTGATCAGCGACTGGCACGAACGCCGCTTGGCGGAGAAGGCCGCCGAGCTGGCCGAACTGGGCAAGGTCCACGCGATCACCTGCGACGTCACCGACGAAACCCAGGTGCAGGGTTTGGTGGCGGGGGCGGTGGGACAGTTCGGCCGGATCGACGTGATGATCAACAACGCGGGCCTCGGCGGGACCCGCTCGGTGCTGGAGATGACCGACGAGGAGTGGTCCCGGGTCCTCGACATCACGCTGACCGGCACCTTCCGCTGCACCCGCGCCGTGCTGCGGCAGTTCGTCGAGCAGGGCGGTGGCGGGGCGATCGTCAACAACGCGTCGGTGATCGGGTGGCGGGCGCAGGCCGGGCAGGCCCACTACGCCGCCGCGAAAGCCGGGGTGATGGCGTTGACCCGGTGTTCCGCGCTGGACGCCGCCGAGCACGGGGTGCGGATCAACGCGGTGGCGCCGAGTTTGGCGATGCACCTGTTCCTGGCGAAGGTCACCAGCGACGAACTGCTGCAGGAGTTGCAGGGCCGGGAAGCCTTCGGGCGGGCGGCGGAGCCGTGGGAGGTCGCCAACGTGATCGTGTTCCTCGCCAGCGACTACGCCAGCTACATGACCGGTGAAGTCGTGTCCGTGTCAAGCCAGCACCCCTAGGGAGCCGTTGTGCCTGAAGCCTTTCTCCTCGACGCCGTGCGCACCCCCGTCGGCCGGCGTGGCGGTGCGTTGTCCGGGTGGCACTCCGCCGACCTGGCCGCGCACATCATCCGGGCGGTGGTTTCCCGGGCCGGGGTGGACCCGGACCTGGTCGACGACGTGATCCTCGGCTGCACCGACACCCTCGGACCGCAATCCGGCAACATCGCCCGCACCGCGTGGCTCGCGGCGGGGTTCCCGGACCACGTGCCCGGGGTGACCGTCGACCGGCAGTGCGGGTCCAGCCAGCAGGCCGTGCACTTCGCCGCCCAAGCCGTGCTCTCTGGGACCCAGGGCCTCGTGCTCGCGGGCGGGGTGCAGAACATGAGCCGCATCCCGATCAGCGCCGCGATGCTCGCCGGGCGGGAGTACGGTTTCGACGACCCGTTTTCCGGCTCCAAGGGCTGGCAGGAGCGCTACGGCAGCGTCGAGGTGTCGCAGTTCCGCTCCGCCGACATGATCGCCGAACACTGGGACATCACCCGCGAGGCCATGGAAGCCTATGCGCTGCGCAGTCATCAGCGCGCGCTGGAGGCGATCGACTCCGGACGGTTCGCCGCGGAGATCGCCGCCGTGGACGGCTTCTCGGTGGACGAAGGCCCGCGCCGGGACACCAGCCTCGAACGCATGCAGGGGTTGAAGCCGCTCTCCGAAGGTTCCCGGCTCACCGCTGCGGTGGCGAGCCAGATCTCCGACGGCGCCAGCGCCGCGCTGATCGCCTCCGAAAAGTTCGTGCAAGAACACGGGCTCACTCCCCGCGCCCGCATCCACCACATCTCCGTGCGCGCCGCGGATCCCGTCTGGATGCTCACCGGACCCATCCCCGCCACCGCCCACGCCCTCCGCAAGGCGGGGCTCACCGTGGACGACATCGACCTCTTCGAAGTGAACGAGGCCTTCGCCAGCGTGGTGCTGGCGTGGCTCGACGAAACCGGCGCCGACCCCGCGCGGGTGAACGTCAACGGCGGGGGCATCGCCCTCGGCCATCCGATCGGCGCGACCGGCACGAAGCTGCTGGCCACCCTCCTGCACGAACTGGAACGCCGCAACGGCCGCTACGGCCTGCAAACCATGTGCGAAGGCGGCGGAACCGCCAACGTCACCATCATCGAACGGTTGTGACCGGACGGGGAGGCGCACCGCGCCTCCCCTCAACCACCCAGCCGCTGAAGTATCTCCTCGGCCTGCGTGACGGTGGTGTCGATGATGTCAGCCACCGTCGGCAGGTCGTCGATCATGCCGACGACTTGGCCGGAGGCGAGGACGCCCGCGTCGGTGCGGCCCTCCACCAGGCCGGCGCGCAGCAGCATCGGGGTGTTGGCGGCCATGATGATCTGGCTCCACGTCATCTCGTTGCCGTGTTTCATCGCCAGGCCCTCGCGGATTATGGAGGGCAGGGAGAGGCCGGTGAGCTTGCGGAAGCGCAGGGCGTTGCGGACTGCGTGGATGGTGCCCCGGACCCGGCCGGTGTCTTCCAGCTTCTCGACCAGCTCGGTGCGCAACACGCGGTGCGGCAGCCCGTCGACGCGCCGTGTCACGACGGTGCCGGTGAGGTTCTGCGCGAGGTAGACCCGCTTGACCTCCTCCGGCACGGTGCTTTCCTTGCTCAGCAGGAACCGCGTGCCCATCGCGACACCCGCGGCGCCGTAGGCGAGTGCGGCGGCGAGTCCGCGGCCGTCGAAGAAGCCACCCGCCGCGACGACGGGGATGTCGACCGCGTCGAGCACCGACGGCAGCAGCAGCGTCGTCGCCACTCCCCCGGTGTGCCCGCCACCCTCGCCGCCCTGGACGATCACGGCATCCGCGCCCCAGGCGGCGACCTTCTCGGCGTGCCGGGCCGCTCCGATGGAGGGGATCACCACGATGCCGTGATCGCGGAGTTTGGCGATCATCTCCTTGCGCGGCGCCAGCGCAAAGGAGGCGACGCGCACGCCCTCACGGATGAGCAGGTCGACCCGGTCGCCAGCGTCGGTGGCGTCGGCACGGAGGTTCACGCCGAAGGGCCGGTCAGTGCGCTGCTTGACTTCCGCGATGGCGGCTTCGAGTTCGGGGTAGGTCATGGTGGCCGAGGCCAGGATGCCCAGCCCGCCTGCTTCGGCGGTGGCCGACACCAACCGCGGCCCCGCCACCCAGCCCATCCCGGTCTGCACGACCGGGTGCCGCACCCCGACCAGCCGCGTGAGCGCGGTGTTGAGGGTCATGATGGGACTTCCTTGTCCCGCAGGCCCTTCGGGTCGAGCACCTCGCGGATCAGCCGGAGCTCCTCGTCGGTGGGCTCGCGGCTCACGCCTGCCCCGGACAGGTCGATTTCGAAACCGCTCGCCGTCGCGACCTCAGCGGGTGTGACACCGGGGTGCAGCGAGACGGCGCGCATCGAATGATCCGGGGTGGCGAAGTCGAACACACCGAGGTTGGTCACCACGCGGTGCACGTCGTGGTACTTCAGTCCGGCTTTGGCGGCGTTGTCGTAGCCCACGCCCGACACGATGTCCACGGACTCGACGAACACGCGGGGACTGTGGCGTGGCACCCAGTAGCTCGTGCGGTGGTTGGCCGTGTTGCCCGGCGCGCCCCGCACTCCGAGCAGCTGCTTCGTCGGGCGGGAGTGGTCGCCGATGGCAGAGATGTTCTGGTTGCCGAACCGATCGATCTGGTTGGCACCCATCACGACGTGCCGCCGCCCGTGCGGGACGATCGTGTCCAGCATTTTGCGGAACGGCTGCCACCCTTCCACCACGCCCTCGGCGTTGATCAGGTAGGCCTCGCCGTCGGAGAGCAGCAGGTCCGGCTCGAAGGTAAGGCGGGCGAGTTTCGCGCCCAGCGACGGGATATAGCCCATCGGGCTGGCCACGATCTCCCCGTCGCCGCGGAACAGTTCGGCCACCGCCACCACGGCGATCTCGGCCCTGGTCGCGCTCATGCCGCCGCCTCGAATCGATCCACCTCGGACAAGTACCGTGCCTCGTCGCCGGACAGGAACCGGTCCACGAACCCCGGCCACGCGTCCACGTCCTTCGCACACGCCACGTAGTGCTTCTGGAACCGCTCGTCCCGGCCGTAATCGGGCACCGCGGTGGTGAAGTGCGCACCCCGCGGGGCCTCCACCACACCGTCCACCGCCGAACGGTTGAGGAGCAGCGACTGCACCGGCCCCGTCAACTCCGCGGTGTCCACCACCTTCTCCACGGAGACGAATCGCTTCTTCGCGGCCAGGCAGAACAGGTCGTCGAAGTACGGATCCGGGCCGAGATACTGCGCATTCCCCCGGGCGTCGGCGCGGTTCAGATGCACCAGCGCCACATCCAGTTCCTGCGCGGGCACGGCCACCAATTCTTCTCCATCGGCATAGGGTGAGCGCACGGTGCGCAGGCCGGGAATGACCCGCATGACCTCGGAGCCCAGCCCCGCCCGCAGCGGCAAGAATGGCAAGCGCTGCGCCGCCGCCGAGAGCGCCGCCGCGAACATGCCCTCGTCGTACTCGGTCACCTCGATCGAGCCCGTTTCGCGGGCTCGGCCGAACCACGGGTCGAACGGGATCGAGTCCAGCGTGACGAACCCGAACACCACCCGCTTGACCTTCCCCGCGGCACACAACAACCCAACATCCGGCCCGCCATACGACACGACCGTGAGGTCACGAACGGGCGTCCGCAGCAGAGCGCGCACCAACGCCATCGGCTTGCGCCGCGAACCCCAGCCGCCGATGCCGATGGTCATGCCGTCCCGGACTTCCGCCGCGACCTCGTCGGTGGTCATGCGCTTATCGGCCATTGAGGAACTCCTCCCGAGCCTCATCCGAGGCGCCCAGCAGGTTCAGCTCGAAGGTGAACCCCTGCTCGAACCGGTAACTACGGTGCACGTGCTGGGTGTCGATACCGTTGAGCGCCTCCTTCGCGGCCCGGATCACCCGCGGATCCTTCGCGGCGATGTCCCGCGCCACCGCCAAAGCGCTCTCATCCAGCTGTTCACGCGGCACCACCTGGTACACCGAGCCGAACGAGTGCAGCTCGGCGGCGGTGATGGTGCGCGCCGTGAAGTACAGGGTGCGCATCAGGTGCTGGGGCACCAGCCGGGCCAGGTGCGTCGCCGCGCCCAGCGCACCACGTTCGACCTCGGGCACCCCGAAGGTCGCGTCCTCGGAGGCGATCACCACGTCCGCGTTGCCGACCAGGCCGATCCCACCGCCCAGGCAGAACCCGTGCACCGCCGCCACCACCGGCACCGCACAGTCATACACCGCACCAAAAGCCGCATAACAGCCCTTGTTCGCGCCCACCAGCGCCTCGTAGCCCGCGGTGCGCTGGATCTCCTTGATGTCCACCCCGGCGTTGAACCCGCGGCCCTCCGCCCGCAGCACCACCACGCGCACATCCGGATCCTCCCCCGCGGCACGCACAGCGGCAGCGAGGTCGAACCAGCCCTGCACCGGCAACGCGTTCACCGGCGGGAAATCCACCGTGACGATCTCGACGTGACCGTCGCGTTTGGTCAGAATCGGCATCAGGACGCTCCGTAAACGGGTTCGGGCGCGGGCGCCTCCGCGATCAACTTCTCCACCACCGGACCCAGCTCGGACGGCTCCCACCGGGAGCCCTTGTCCACGAACGGGCCGTGCCGCCACGCCTGCGCCAGCGACACCTTCCCGCCCTCCACCTCGAACACCCGGCCCGTCACACCGGCGGATTCCGCGCTGCCGAGCCACACCACCAGCGGCGAGACGTTCTCCGGCGCCATCGCATCGAAGCCCTCGTCGGGACGGGCCATCGTGGCGGCGAACACCTCCTCGGTCATTCGGGTCCGGGCTGAGGGGGCGATCGCGTTCACCGTCACGCCATACCGGGCCAGCTCCGCCGCAGCGACGACGGTCAAGCCCGCGATCCCGGCCTTCGCCGCCGAATAGTTCGACTGCCCCACACTGCCCAGCAGACCCGCGCCGGAACTGGTGTTGATCACCCGCGCACTCGGCGTCCGCCCTGCCTTCGCCTCACCGCGCCAGTACTCCGCGGCATGCCGCAACGGCGCGAAGTGACCCTTGAGGTGCACGCGGATCACCGCGTCCCACTCCTCCTCGCCGAGGTTGACCAGCATCCGGTCCCGCACGAAACCCGCGTTGTTCACCAGCACGTCGAGCCGCCCGAACTGCTCCAGCGCGGTGTTGATGAGGTTTTTCGCACCGGCCCAGTCGGCCACGTCGTCGGTGTTCGCCACGGCCTTGCCACCGAGAGTCTCGATTTCCGCCACCACCTGGGCGGCCGGACCGTCGCCGGTCGCGGAACCATCGAGGGCGACACCGACGTCGTTGACCACCACCCGCGCACCCTCGGCCGCGAACGCCAGCGCGTGCGCCCGCCCGATCCCGCGGCCGGCGCCGGTCACGATCACCACCCGGTCCTGGCACAGAGTCATGAATCCTCCCGATCGACATCCGCGGCCGCCTGGAACGCGGGCACCTCACCGCCGCCGTGCACCTTCAACGTCGCACCCGAGACGTAGGAAGCCAGCGGCGAAGCCAAAAACGCCGCACACCGGCCGACCTCTTCCGGCTCGGCCAGCCGTCCCAACGGCACCGTCTTCCCCACCGCTGCCACGTCGCTGCCGTAGTGCAGATGCGCCTGCTCGGTGCGCACCAACCCGACATCCAGCGCGTTGACCCGCACCTTCGGCGCCCACTCCACCGCCAGGCTCGCGGTCAGGTTGTCCAGCCCCGCCTTCGCCGCCCCATACGCGGCCGTCCCCGGCGACGGACGGGTCGCGGACACGCTGGAGATCATCACGATCGACCCGCCCGAGCCCCGCTGCATCACCGCGTTCGCGTGTTGCGCCACCAGCAACGGCGCCAGCAGGTTCAACTGCACGATCTTGTCGTGGAATCGCGGCGACGCCTCCGCAGCGGAAGCGAACGGACTGCCACCCGCGTTGTTCACCACCACATCCAGACGACCGTGCTCGTCCACGATCCGGCCGATCAGCGCCGACACCTGATCCGGATCACGCACATCGCACGCGATGAACTGGCCCGCCGGTTCCTCGGGCTCGCGCCGGGCGCAGGTCACGACGTGCGCGCCGCAGTCCTGGAACACCCGCGTGATGCCGCGGCCCACGCCACGCACCCCGCCGGTCACCAGGACCACGGCTCCGGCCAGGCCCAGATCGCTCTCCACTCCCCAAAACTAGAACATGTTCTCGTCAGGGACAAGGTCGCTGGTCTGGGCGCCGGTCACGCCGCACGAGAACTGGTTTCCACGCGGGTGCGGACCGCCCAGCGAGTCGCCGGGACCGTCCCCAGCCCGGCGGCGAGGAACACCCCGGCGAGCACGAACCAGCCGGGACGGCCCCAGGTGCCGACGAGCAGCGTCATCAGCGCCGGGCTCAGCATCTGCGCGCCGGCCTGGGCCGTGGCGGCCAGGCCCTGGTAGCGGCCGGTCGCGCCGGGCGGGGTCAGGTCGAGGGTGAGCGCCCACTTCGCGGCGATGAACCACAGCTCGCCCGCCAGGTGAGCAGCCGCGGCGAGCAGCACCAGGCCGACGGCGATGGCGCCGCTGCCGCCACCCGTCGCGGCGAACAGCAGGCATGCCAGCGCGAGGGCGGCGCCCGACCAGACCGCCCGCGCGGCGCCGCGGCGCGGACCGGTGCAGCCGCGGCTCGCGACGACCTGCAGGAGCGCGACGCCGAGCGAGTTGACGATGACGACCACGCCCGCCAGCCCGGCGGGCAGGTGCGTGTCGCGGACCAGCCACAGCGGGAGCGCGGTCGAAACCAGGCCCCAGCACAGCGACAGCAGGCCGGTCGTCGAGACGACCGCGAGGAACGCGGGGTCGGCGAGCACGGTGCGCGGCTTGCGCGCCAGCGCGACCGGCCGCACCCTCGGCACACGGGTCAGCAGCGCGGCGGAGGCCAGCGAGGTGAGCGCGTTGACCGCGATCAGGACGTGGAACGCGGCCGGGCTGCCCAGCGTCAGGCAGGCCGCTCCCGCCGCCGCGCCGACGGTGTAGCCGAGGTGGCTGGCGACCCGCTGCCGGGCCAGGTGCGCCACGCGGGTCTCCTCGTCGGCCAGCTGCGCGACGTAGGCGGTGCGGACCCCGGCGGTGGCGCGGTCGGCGGCCGTGTTGACGACCGCGACGGCCAGGAACACCGCGACGTGGTGGGCGAACACGAACGCGGCCATCGACACGCCCTCGACCGCGATCAGGGCGATCAGCAGCTCCCGCGGCCCGAGCCGGTCGGCCAGCGCGCCGACCGGTGTGGCCGCGAGCAGGCCCGCGCCGCCCGCGAGCATCAGCCCGAGGCCGACGACCGGGGCAGGCAGCCCGGCGACGGACGTGAAGTAGACCGCCCAGGTCGTGTACCACGCGCCGCCGCCGGCCGTGGTGACCAGCACGCCGAGCGCCAGCACCCGGAACGGGCCGGGCGGCGGGATCTGCTCGTGCCAGTAGCGACGCATCGCATAGACCTATCACGTATTCGTGAAACGTGAAAGTCGATGGTAGGGTCTGGGGCGTGACCTCCCTCGGATGGACCAGCGCCGAGCAGCCGGTGGTGGCGACGGTGACCGGGCTGGCGCGCGAGCTGGCCGACCCGATCCGGCTGACCGTGCTGCAGCTGCTCGCGCACGAGGGACCGCACGGGATGACCCAGCTGGCGGACGTGCTCGGCGTGAGCCCGGCGCGCCTGGGCAACCACCTGGCGAAGCTGCGGCAGGCCGGGCTGGTGGTGACGTCGCAGAGCGGGCGACACGTCACCTACCGGCTGAAGGACCCCGCGATCACCGCGGTGCTGGACGCGCTGGCCGACTACGCGGGCGGGGCGCTCCCGCTGCCCGGACCGGCCGCGCCCCCGGAGCGGCTGTGCTACGACCACGCGGCCGGGCGGCTCGGGGTGGCCGTGCTGGACCACCTGCTGGCCGAGGACGCGCTCCGCCGCCGGGCCGACACCGACGAGCTGGAGCTCGGCCCGCGGGCGGCGGAGGTGCTGGCGCGGCTCGGCATAGACGCGGACTCGCTGACGGCGGGCCGCCGCAAGACGGCGACGAGCTGCCTGGACCGCACGCTGCGCCGTCCGCACCTGGGAGGAGCCCTCGGACACGCGATCCTGACCCGGCTGCGCACCGAGGGCCTGGTGGAGATCGACGCGGACGGCCGAACGCTGACCCTCCGCCCCGACGCGGGTGAGCGGCTCAGCGATCTGCTGCCGGGGCTGGTGCTCGACCACTGACCACGACCTCGCCCTACCTGGCGGCCGCGGAGCGGCCACCGCACTCGCCGGGTCGTGCAGAACGGCAGGCGCAGGCCCAGCGGCCGACGGCTGGATCCCGGCACCCGGCGTGGAGACCGGGTGCCGGGCCTGCGATCCCCGCGGCCTCGCCAACCTCAGGGCGCGATCGTCAGCGCGGCGATCCGCTCCCCGCGCAGCCGGAACCGGTAGCGCAGATCCACCTCCCCACCAGGAAAGTTCCCCGTCACGTTTTGCGTCACCGTCCACTCCCCCGCCGAGTGGGACGCCCCCGTCAGCGTGGCCGTGTACTGGTACTCCGTGGCCGCGCGGCGCAGCCACCCGTCGATCTCTTCCGTTCCGCGGTACGTCCGGCCGTCGTCGGTGACCACGGCGTCAGGGGTGAAGCCCGCGGCGCTCGGGGCGTCCAGGTAGTCGCGGATCGCCTGTGGCAGTTCGGTCATCGTTCTCCTCCTCAGACGGTCGGCACCGTGCCGCCGTCGATCGTGTGTTCCGCGCCCGTGATGGCGGCCGCCCGGTCGGACACCAGGAACGCCACCAGCTCGGCGACCTCCTCCGGCAGCGTGGGCCGTCCCAGCGGGATGCCGCCGAGCGCGGCCGTCAGCCGGTCCCACGCGGTCCGCTCGTCGACGCCGTCGGCCTCGGCCAGGCGCGCGACCAGGGCATCCGCCGCGGAGGTGCGGATCGCGCCCGGCGACACCACGTTCACCCGCACCCCGCGCGGCGCCAGCTCCTTCGCCAGCCCCTTGCTGTACGTGGTGAGCGCGGCCTTCGCGGCCGCGTACCCGAGCGTCGCCTCGAACAGCGGCAGCCGCCGCTGGATGGACGACACGTGCACGACCGCCCCACCCGCCGCCACGTCCGGCAGCAGCGCCCGGTCCAGGCGGACCGCCGCCAGCAGGTTGAGGTCGAGCTCGTCCTGCCAGTGCCGGTCGGTCAGCGCCGCGAACCCGCCACCCGGCGCGGACGACCCGCCCACGGTGTGCACCAGGATGTCCAGCGTCCCGAACCGGTCGCGCACCTCCCGCACCACCGTCTCGACCCCGCCGGGCGCCGTGACGTCGGCGGCGACGAACGGGCCGTCGGCGTGGTCCGGGCGGGTGCGGGCGGTGGCCAGGACATCGGCGCCGGCGGCACGCAACCGGGCGACGACGGCCGCGCCGGTGCCCCGCCCGCCGCCGGTCACCAGGGCGCGCCGCCCCTCCAGAGATTCGTTCATGCCCGGCACACTCCGCCGTGACGGCGCGGGAGGGTCAAGCGCTGGACCCTCCCCCGGGGAGAGGGTGCAGAATCCGCTGGTGCTGACCATCGGCGAGTTCGCCAGGCTGACCCACCTGAGCATCCGCACGCTGCGCCGCTACCACGACGCCGGACTGCTCGAACCCGCCCGCGTCGACCCGGCCACCGGCTACCGCTACTACGACGCGGCGCAGATCCCGGCCGCGCAGGTCATCCACCGGCTGCGGGAGCTCGACGTGCCGCTGCCCGAGGTGCGCCGCATCCTCGGCAGCCCCGACCCGGAAGCCCGCGCGCTGCTGGTCGGCGAGCACCTGCGGCGGCTCGAGGACCAGCTGGAACGCACCCGCGCGGCGGTCACGTCGCTGCGCAGGCTGCTCACGCCCGAACCCGGCGAGCTGGCGGTCGAGCTTCGCCGGACCCCGGCCACGACGGTCGCGGCCGTCGAGGGCACCGTCGCCGAGGCGGACGTGCTCGCCTGGTACGCGGGCGCGATGGCCGAGCTGGACGCGGTGGTGCCCGACCCGGCCGGCCCGCCCGGCGGCCTGTACGACAACGAGCTGTTCACCCACGGCCGTGGCCGGATGGTGGTCTACCTGCCGGTCGCCGAACCACCCGCACCGGCCGGGCGGGTGCGGCCGGTGACGCTGCCCGCCGCGGAACTCGCCGTCGCCACCCACCCGGGCGACCACGACACGATCGACGTCACCTACGGCGAGCTCGGCCGCTGGGTGGTGGACCACGCGCTCGCCGTGGCCGGCCCGGTGCGCGAGGTCTACCTCAGCGGCCCCCGGGACACCGCCGACCCGGCGGCGTGGCGGACCGAGATCGGCTGGCCGGTCTTCCGCGTCGCACCGGCCTGAGGAGTCCACAAGGGACGTGGCGCGGAATACTGGACCGGCACGCGGGGTTGACCCGGTGCAAGCCGGACTACTCGGTGAGAGGTGATGCGAGATGCGGACGTTCGTGCTGGCCGGCGGGTGCTTCTGGTGCCTGGACGCGGTCTACCGGACGCTGCGCGGGGTGCAGGACGTGGTGTCCGGCTACACCGGCGGCGACACGGCCCAGCCGTCGTACGAGCAGGTGTGCACCGGGCGGACCGGGCACGCGGAGGCGGTCGCGGTGACGTTCGACGAGACGGTCATCCCGGCCGAGGTCATCCTCGACGTGTTCTTCACCCTGCACGACCCGCGGCAGCTCAACCGCCAGGGCGCCGACGTCGGCACCCAGTACCGCTCGGCGATGTTCTACGCCGACGACGCGCAGCGCGCCGAGTTCGAAGCGGCCATCAAGCGCGCGGCGGACTGGTGGGACGGCGAGATCGTGACCACCCTGGAGCCGCTGGGCGAGTTCTACCGTGCCGAGGAGTACCACCAGGACTTCTTCGCCAAGAACCCCGGCCAGGGCTACTGCCTCGCGGTCGCGCTGCCGAAGGTGAACAAGGTGCGCAAGTCCTTCGCGCAGTACGTCGCCTGACCTCAGCGTTCGACGAACGCGGCCAGCTTGGCCAGCGCCATCCGGGTCCCGGTCTCGTTGTCCTGCGGGGCGACCGAGGCCGGGACCCCGTCGTGCCGGATGACCACCTTCGTGCCTCCCTCGGCGTCGGTCAGGGTGGTCGTCATGGTCATCGTGCCCTGGGACGCCGGGTCGGGGCTGTCGAACTCGATCACCTCGACCACGCGCCGCCCCGGCTCGAGCACCGCGAAGTGACCGCTGTAGGTGTCGGTGGCGCCGCCGGACTTGCCGGCGCGGCCCGGGTCGTCGTACACCAGCGACACCCGGAACCGCCCGCCCTCGCGGGCGTCGAACTCGTGCACCCTGGCCGTCATCCCGTCCGGCACCCGCCACGTCGCGATCGCCTCGCCGTCGACCAGGGCGCGGTAGACCTCCCGGCGCGGCGCGCGCACGAACCCGGAAACGCTCGTCGACGTCATGACGACACCCTGGCTCGGCGGCCGGCGGGTGTCCAGCCTCCCGGCATCTCGTCCCAGGTGCGGCCGTCGAGGAGCCGCCCGCCCGCGTTGCGGGTCCGGCCGCCCCACTGCTTGAACAGGAACGGGATCCCCGCGGCGGCACACCGGTCCCGCACCGGCCGGACCCACTCGGCCGCGCGTGCGGCCCCGGCTTGCCACCGGCGTAGACCCAGTCGAGCCCCGTCAGGTCCGGGGTCCGGCGGCGGGCCGAGCAGCGGCTGCAGGGACAGGAACCGAACCGCGGCCGGGGTTTCGCGTGCTGGCGCGGCTCGCGCCGGAGCCGCTGCCGCACGTCTGGTGGGGCGTGACGATCGAGAGCGACGAGCAGGCCGGGCGCGCCGACCGGCTCCTCCTCGGGCACGCGGGGGTGGAACAGGTCGGTCATCGAGCCGGTGAACACCAGCCGGGGCGCTCGCCGGCGCGACGGGAGCGCCAGCCGCCCCGGGGCGCGGGGTGAGAGCGAAACCCGGTCCGCTGGTGCGGGGATCGCCGTCGCGGGTGTAGGCGGGGCTGCCCATGGCCCGCAGCCGCCGCGCGAAGGCCATCGCGTAGCAGTTGTCGCATCCGGGGCTGACCCGATCGCAGCCGGTGGCCGGGTTCCACGTCGCGGTCTCGATGGTGCCGTCCCGCATCCTTCCATTGAACCCCCGACGCGAGGACTCTGGGGATTCCACGGCCGCGACGGCAAAGGAGCCAGCCATGTTCGCCAACGCAGACGAAGTCCTGCGCTACATCGCCGACGAGAACGTGGAGTTCGTCGACGTCCGGTTCTGCGACCTGCCCGGCATCATGCAGCACTTCACGGTGCCCGCCGCGGCCTTCGACGCCGACGCCTTCGAAGAGGGGATCGCCTTCGACGGCTCGTCCGTGCGCGGGTTCCAGTCGATCCACGAGTCGGACATGCTGCTGCTGCCCGACCCCTACACGGCGCGCGTCGACCCGTTCCGCGCGGAGAAGACGCTGTTGATGAACTTCTTCGTGCACGACCCGTTCACCCGCGAGTCCTACAGCCGCGACCCGCGCAACATCGCCCGCAAGGCCGAGGAGTACATCAGCGAGTCGACCATCGCCGACCGCGCGTTCTTCGGACCGGAGGCGGAGTTCTACATCTTCGACTCGGTGCGCTTCGGCAACGTGGAGAACACCGCGTTCTACGAGGTCGACTCGGTGGAGGGCTGGTGGAACACCGGCCGCGACGAGGAACACGGCAACCTCGGCTACAAGACCCCGTTCAAGGCGGGCTACTTCCCGGTGTCGCCGCGCGACCACTTCGCCGACCTGCGCGACCAGATGGTGCGCAACCTGGCCGGCGTGGGCATCGAGGTGGAGAAGGCGCACCACGAGGTCGGCAGCGGCGGGCAGGCCGAGATCAACTACCGGTTCAACACGCTGCTGCACGCGGCCGACGACCTGCAGCTGTTCAAGTACGTCGTGAAGAACACGGCCTGGGAGCAGGGCAAGACGGTGACCTTCATGCCGAAGCCGCTGTACAACGACAACGGTTCGGGCATGCACTGCCACCAGTCGCTGTGGGACGACAACGGCCCGCTGTTCTACGACGAGGCGGGCTACGGCGGGCTGTCCGACCTGGCGCGGCACTACGTCGGCGGGATCCTGCACCACGCGCCGAGCCTGCTCGCGTTCACCAACCCGACCGCGAACTCCTACCACCGGCTGGTGCCGGGCTTCGAGGCGCCGATCAACCTGGTGTACTCGCAGCGGAACCGGTCGGCGTGCGTGCGCATCCCGGTGACCGGCTCGTCGCCGAAGGCCAAGCGGATCGAATTCCGCTGCCCGGACTCCTCAGGCAATCCGTACCTGGCGTTCTCCGCGATGCTGATGGCGGGGCTGGACGGGGTGCGCAACAAGCTGGAGCCGCCGTCGCCGATCGACAAGGACCTGTACGAGCTGCCGCCCGAGGAGGCGCGGGACGTGGCGCAGGTGCCCGCGTCGCTGGAGGCGGTGATCGACCGGCTCGAAGCCGATCACGAGTTCCTCCTCGCGGGCGGCGTCTTCACCGAGGACGTGATCGAGACGTGGATCGACTTCAAGCGCGAAACGGAGATCGACCCGCTGCGGCTGCGGCCGCACCCGTACGAATTCGCGCTCACCTACGACGTGTAGGTGTTGACCGCCGCGCGGCAGGGGCGGACCATGACCTCTCCCGGGTCTGAAAAGGAGCGGGAAATGACTTTCGTACAGGTCATCGAGTACAAGACCGAGCACCCGGAACAGATGAACGACATGATGGACCGCTGGCTGGCGGAGACGCGGGGCAAGCGGACCGCCACGCACGCGGTGCTGATGAGCGACCGGGAACGCCCCGGCACCTACATGGAGTTCGTCGAGTTCCCGTCCTATGAGGACGCCATGCGCAACTCGTCCCTGCCAGAGACGGACCGGTTCGCGAAGGAGATGATGGCCCTCTGCGAGGGCGACCCGGTGTTCCACAACCTGGAAGTGATGCGCGACGAGCGCCTCTGAGGGCCGCGCTCGCGACTCCGCGCGGACCGGCTCCCCGCCGGTCACGAACGCCTCCCGCGGGTGCTGCACCGACGCCGGCGAAAGGATGTCCCGCCCGAACAGCGCCGCGGTCAGCCAGACCGCCAGCACCCGCACCTTGCGTTCCCAGCTGGGCACGGCCGGCACGTGGTAGCCGCGGTGCATGAGCCAGGCCGGCAGCCCGGTGACGACGATCCGCCGGTACTGGAAGATGCCGCGGCCGAGGCCGAGCGTGGCGATCGCGCCGAGGCTGTGGTGCACGTACGGCTTCGGCGCGGCCGCGCAGCGTGGCGATGATGTCGCGCGCCAGGAGTTTGCCCTGCCGGTACGCGTGCTGCGCGTTGGGCACCGTCCGGGCGCCCGGCACGGCCGAGGCCGGCACCGCGGCGGCGTCGCCGGCCGCCCACGCGTCCGGCACCGGCGCCGCCTCCGTCCCGGCCCGCAGGTCCGGCCGCACGACGATCAGCCCGCGCTCGTCCCCCGGCAGGTCGGTGCGCCTGCCGGTGACCGGGTTCGCGCCGTCGCCCGCGGTCCACACGATCAGCTCCGAGTCGAACTCCTCGCCGCTGGACAACACGACGTGCCCGCCGGCCGCCGAGGTGACCTGGGTGTTCAGGTGCACGCGCGCGCCGCGCTGCTCGAGGCCGGGTTGTGACGACCGGAGCGGCCCTGGTGCCGCGGATCACGCCAGCGGGACTGGAGCCAGTCGCGGTAGCGGGTGGTGGCGGGACGGCCGCCGGTGAGCACGTCGCCCTTGACCGCGGCGAACAGGCCTGCCGTCTCGTCGGTGACCACCCGGCGGCCGTCGCCGGTCGCGGCGAGCGTGATGCGGCCCAGTTCGTCGGGCGGGACGACCTCGGGGCAGCCGACCTCGCGGGCGCCGCCCAGTGGGGCTTCGGTCGCGGCCTCGGCGACCGCGGCGGCGACCTCGGCAGAGCTGATCGGCTGGATCGGCGTGGACGGCAGGCGCACCGCCTGGTCGAGCCCCTCCCCGGTGAGCAGGTCGACGCCGGGGGCCAGCGAGTGCCCGGCAGCGTCGTGGCCCGCGGCGACGGCCCGGTCGACAACCTAGGAGCCGATGAGGCCGGTGCCGATCACCGCGATCTTCATGGGGCACTCGCGCCTGGCCGAGGCGCACGGGGTGTCCGGGACGTACCTGGCGAAGCAGCTGCAGTCGTTGTCCCGCGCGGGGCTGGTCCACTCGGTGTGTTCGAGGCGGACAAGGCGTGGCGGGCCGCGCTGCGGCGGGTGTCGGTGGCCGACCTGGGCCGCCTGGTCGGCACCGACTACGAAGGCGACGTGCTGGGCCAGGTCGGGACGTGGCTCAGCAGACCGTCCTAACCGGACTGCCAGTGCCAGCCCGAGCGGCGCAGCGCGTCGGCGCGGGCCAGGACGCTTTCCAGGCGCGCGGCGGATTCGGCCTTGTCCCAGTACCGGTCGGCGGCCGTGGTCTGGGCGTCGTGCTTGCGGTAGAGCACGCTCGGCTCGGCGATGAACTCCCCCGACGCCACCGCCTCGGCCGCCAGCAGCAGCCCGACGGTCTCCGCGCCGGTCAGCGCCGGCCAGCCGCCCAGTGCGCGCACCAGGTCCGTGTGCGCCGCGAACGTGTTGGCCTGCACGGACAACCGGTCGTCGAGCTGTTCGGCGTAGAACCGGCCCGGCGGGACCGGCCCGGGCGGCGGGTCGCAGGGTCCGGGCCGCGTCGAGCCGTCCGGCAGCAGGTCGACGCACGCCGAGGTGCACCACGCCACCCGGCCCAGCGCCTCGATGTCCCTGGCCAGCGCGCCGGGCAGCAGCACGTCGTCGGCGTCCAGCGTGCGCACCACCGAGCCGGTCGCCCGCGCCAGCGCCATCGTGCGCGCGACCGCGGCACGGCCGGGCAGCCCGGAACCCGGCAAGACGCGCTCATCGGGCGGCAGGCAGTCCACCACGCCGCTGTCGCCGTCCTCCTGCAGGCACCACTCCCACTCCCAGCCGGGCGGCAGTTCCTGGTCGCACAGCGAGGTGTAGGCCTCCCGCAGGAAGTGGTGTCCCCCGTCGTGGACAGCCGTGATCACACTGACCTTCGGCAACGGATCCCCCAGATCGAGACGATGTCCGTCACCATCAAACCAGTTCACGACCCGGTGCGGGTCACGGCATCCGGGGACCCGGCCGCATGGGTGGGTGACCGGTGAAACGCGGTTTCACCGGTCTTTCATCGCCCGCCCCTACCGTTCGCCGGGATTTCGTCCACACGAACCGGGAGGGATCGATGAAGAAGATCGCGGCACTGCTGACCGGACTGGCGGTCGCGGCGACGGCGTACCTGGTGGCCTCGCCCGCCGCGCAGGCCGCCCCGTGCGAGGGGACCTACACCATCGTCGTCGGGGGGACCGGCGACAACGACTCCGACGACCCGTACTGGCAGGGCAACATCAGCCAGCGCGTCGGCTACCCGGCGATCCCGGTCGGCATCAACGCGCGGCAGGGCGTCAACGAGCTGAACCGGCTGATCCGCGACCAGCGCAACGTCTGCCCCGGGCAGCACGTGAAGGCCGTCGGGTTCTCGCTCGGCGCGGCCGTCGTGCACACCTGGGTGACCGAGAACTGGCCGACCATCGACGACGTGAACGCCGTGCTGATCGCCGACCCGAAGCGGGCGGCGGGCCCGGGCAACGCGGGCGCCGCGGCGCACCCGCTGGTCGCCCCGGTGGTCGGAGCGCCGCTCGCCGGAGCGGACGACTTCTTCGGCGACATCCCGACCCTGACGCTCTGCACGGACGACATCATCTGCGACGCCAACGCGGCGTCCGGCCTGCCCGGCTACCTGTGGGAAGGCAGGCACGGCAACTACAACTTCAACGTGGACGCCTACTCCGACGACGCGAGCGGGCAGTGGTTCAACGGGGTCTACATCCCCTGATCGCCAGTCGGTGACCCCGGGCCTGGGTGGATCGGCCCGGGGCCGCCGCACGTCAACGGTTGTATCCGACAGGGGCGCTGAGCGTGGCGAAGGGGCGCAGCCCGCCCGCGTCAGCGGAACTGGTGCACCACCATCTCCGCCAGCGCGGCCACATCCGCCTCCGCCATGGGGCCGCCCGTGATGCCCATCCGGTGCAGCAGCGTGCCGACCACCACGTCGATGAACAGCAGCACCCGGTTCTCCGGCTCCCCCAGCGCGTCCTGCAGCACCACGCGGTACGGGTCCTGCAACCGCGTCGTCAGGACCTCGCGCAGCGCCGGGTCGTTCACCGCGTCCACGAACACCCCTGCGAACGCCGCGCCGACCCCGGGCTCGGCGATCTTCGCCGCGGCCCAGTGCACCGCGCGGGTCAGCACCTCCTGCCGGCCCTCGCCCTCCAGGGGCACCGGGCCGAACGCGTGCACCAGGCAGTCCGTGATCAACGCGCCCTTCGACGGCCACCGGCGGTAGATCGTCGTCTTCGCGACGCCCGCCGCCGCCGCGATGCGGTCCATCGTCGCGCCCGCGTAGCCCAGTTCGTGGACCGTTCGCAGCGTCGCGGCGAAGACCTCGGCGTCGATGCCGGCGCGGGGGCGGCCGGGCGATTTGGCGGAGCTCATGGCGACACCCTAGCCAATTCCGCTACCATCGGTATCGCTACCGCCAGTAGCGTAATCCGAGGAGGGGACATGGCCGACCGACCACCGCCGGGCATCCGGCTGCTGCACGCGCTCGCCAAGGAGCCGGACTGGGCCGCGATGACCGACGCGGAACTGGCCGCCTTCAGCGAGCGCACCAACCGCAAGCGCACCTCCCGGCTGGCGCGGCTGATCACCGGGCGCCCGGACCGCGGCGCGACGATCGAGTGGCAGGACGTGACAGCCCCCGGCCGCACCATCCGGGTCCGCGTCCACCGGCCGCGGCACGGCGAGAACCTGCCGGTCGTGATTCACGTGCACGGCGGCGGCTTCACCGGCACGGCCGTGCAGTGCGACTGGGTCAACAGCCACCTCGCCGCCCGCCTGCCGGCCGTCGTCGTCTCGGTCGAGCACCGCCTCCTCGCCCCGGGCACCCCGCTGACCGCGGCCGCCGAGGACGCCTGGGACGTGCTCCAGCAAGCCGGAACCTGGGGCGACCCGGCGCGCATCGCGGTGTTCGGCGAGAGCACCGGCGGGCTGATCGCCGCGCTGTCCGCGATCCGCGCCCGCGACACCGGCCTGCGGCTGCGCGCCCAGGTGCTGGTCAACCCGGCGCTCGACCTGACCGAGACCGCCTACGACCACCCCTCGATGAGCGAGCACGCGCAGAGCCCGATGCTGACGATCGAGCAGATGCGGCTGTTCCACCGCCTGGCCGCACCACCCGGGACGGATCCGCTCCCGCTGTCGCCGCTGCGGGCGGACGACCTCGGCGGGCTGGCCCCGGCGCTCGTCGTGGTGCCCACGCTCGACCCGCTCGCCGACCACGGCCGCCGGTACGCCGAGCGGCTGCGCCACGCCGGCACCCCCGCCGAACTCGCCGCACACCGCGGGGCGCCACACGCGTTCCTCAGCATGCCCGGCCTTGTCCCCCAGGCGAAGCCCGCCCGCGCGGAGATCACCGCCTTCCTCGCCGGGCATCTCGTGGCGGCACTGGAGACGCGATGACGGAAAGCCTCGGACGCCTGCTGCGGCCGCACGCCGGAGGTTTCGCTGCCGTGGTGGTGCTGCAGGTGATCGGCGCGGTCGCCGGCCTGGCGCCGCTGCTCGCGGTCGTCGAACTGGGCCGCACGCTGCTGTCCCCGGAACCGGCCGGCGAGAGTCGCGTGTGGACGGTCGTCGCGCTGGGCGCGGCCGGCCTGCTCGTCCGGATGCTGTTCACCGCCGCGTCGGCCGGAGTGGGGCACGTCCTGGACGACCGGGTGCAGCTGTCCTTCCGCCGCCTGCTGGCCGAGCGGCTGGGCCGCGTGCCGATCGGCTGGTTCGCCCGCCGCCGCACCGGCGAGCTGGCCAAGGTGGTCGGCGACGACGTCAGCGCCGTGCACCCGGTCATCGCCCACACCCCGGGCGAGCTGGTCTCCGCGTTCGTCGTGCCGCTGGTGTCGCTGGCCTACCTGGTGACGATCGACTGGCGGCTCACCCTGATCACGCTGGTGCCCGTGGTGCTGGCGATAGCGCTGGTCCCGCTGATGATGACCGCCGCCCGGCAGCGCGAGCAGCAGGAGTTCGACGCGGCCATGGGCCGGATCGCGAGCTCCGTCGTCGAGTTCGTGCGCGGCATCGCGGTGGTCAAGGCGTTCGGCGGGTCCGAGCGTGCGCACCGGAGGTTCCGCACCGCCACCGACGACTTCGTCGGCACCTTCCTCCGCTGGGTGCGCGGCATGTCCGGCATCGCGCCCGGGATGCAGCTGGCGTTGTCACCGCCGTTCGTGCTGGTGGTCGTGTTGATCGGCGGGGCCGCCCTGATCACGTCCGGCAGCCTCGCCCCGGCCGACCTGCTGCCCTTCGTGCTGCTCGGCCTCGGCCTGACCGCCCCGGTGGCGGCCCTCGGGCACGGCTTCGACGACCTGCAGGCCGCCGGTCGCGCGGTCGGCCGGATCCGCGAGGTGCTGGCGGTGCCGCCGCTGCCCGAGCCCGCGCACCCGGCCGAGCCCGACGGGCACCGCATCGAGCTGCGTGGCGTCCGCTTCGGGTACACCGAGGGGCACGAGGTGCTGCGCGGCGTCGACCTGGTGCTCGAACCGGGCACGGTCACCGCGCTCGTCGGGCCGTCCGGCAGCGGGAAGTCCACTTTGGTCCAGTTGCTGCCGCGGTTCTTCGACCCCGAAGCCGGTTCGGTCACGCTCGGCGGCGTCGACCTGCGGGAGATCGGCAGCGACCGGCTCTGCCGGACGGTGTCGTTCGTCTTCCAGGAGACGTCGTTGCTGCGCGCCTCGGTCGCGGACAACATCGCGCTGGCGGTGCCGGGGGCCGCGCACGAGGACGTCGTCCGTGCCGCTCGCCTGGCGAACATCCACGACCGGATCCTCGAACTGCCGCGCGGGTACGAGACCGTGCTCGGCGAGGAGGCGAGCCTGTCCGGCGGGGAGGCGCAGCGGATCGCGATCGCCCGCGCGCTGCTCGCCGACGCGCCCGTCCTGGTGCTGGACGAGGCCACCGCCTTCGCCGACCCGCAGACCGAACACGCGGTGCGCGGGGCGCTGGCCACGCTGACGGGCGACCGGACGATCCTGGTCATCGCCCACCGGCTGGAGACCGTCGCCGACGCCGACACCGTCGTCCTGCTCGAGAACGGGTCGATCGCCGAACGCGGCCGTCCCGCCGAACTGCTCGCCGGCAACGGGAAGTTCGCCGCGTTCTGGCGCGCCCGGGGAGAGGAACCACGATGATCACCACGCTGCTGCGCGTGCTCGGCCACGAACACGCCCGGCCGGTCCGGCGCACCGTCGCTCTGATGACCGCCACCGCGGTCGCCGAGGGCCTGTCCTACGCCCTGCTGGTGCCGGTGCTGCGGGCGCTGTTCGGCCCCTCCCCCGGCGAGGTGTGGCCGTGGCTGATCGCGTTCGGCGCCGCGGTAGTGGTGTACGGGGTGCTGCGGTACGCCAGCGATCTGTCCGGTTTTCGCGTGGGCACCACGTTGTTGCGCGGGATGTACCACCGGCTCGGCGACCACCTGGCCCGGCTGCCGCTGGGCTGGTACAGCGCCGGGCGGGTCGGCGAGGTGTCCGTGCTGGCCAGCCGTGGCGTGCTGCAGGCGATGAGCGTCATCGCGCACCTGCTGGCGCCGTTCGTCTCGGCTTGTGTGACACCGCTGACGATCGTCGTGGTGATGATCGCCTTCGACTGGCGGCTGGGGCTGGCCGCGCTGGCGGCCGCGCCGCTGGTGGTGGCGGTCCAGGTGTGGGCGGGACGGGCCACGGCGGCCGCGGACGCCGAACGCCACGAGCGCGACCAGCAGGCCACGGCGCGGGTGATCGAGTTCCTCCAGGCGCAGCCGGTGTTGCGGGCGGGCGGCCGGACCGCCGAACGGTTCCGGCTGCTGGACGACTCGCTGCGCAACGTGCAGCGGGCGTCGCGGCGGGCCACGTTGTCGGCGCTGCCGGGCGCGGTCGGCCTGACGCTCGTGGTGCAGGCGGTGTTCACCGCGCTGCTGGTGCTGGGCGCGGCCCTCGCGCTCGGCGCGGGCGTCGGGGCGGCGGAGGTGTTGTCGATCCTCGTGCTGGCGGCCCGGTGCGCGGATCCGTTGCTGTCGCTGGCCGAGACCGGGGGCAAGCTGCGTGGCGCCCGTGCGGAGCTGGCCAGGCTCGACGCGGTGTTGCGCACCGAGCCGCTGCCGGAACCGGCCGACCCGGTGACGCCGGCGCGGCACGACCTGGAGTTCGACGGGGTCACCTTCCGGCACGGCGACCGCACGGTGGTCGACGGCGTGTCACTGTCCATTCCGGAGGGTCAGCGGCTCGCGGTGGTCGGCCCGTCCGGTGCCGGGAAGAGCACGCTGCTGCAGCTGATCGCGCGGTTCTACGACGTGGACGCCGGCGCGGTGCGGATCGGCGGCGTGGACGTGCGGGCGATGGCGGCGGCGGATCTGATGTCGCGGATCGCCGTCGTGTTCCAGGACGTGTACCTGTTCGACGGCACGATCGAGGAGAACGTGCGGCTCGGCCGCCCCGGCGCGACCCACGCGGAGGTCCGCGCCGCGGCGACGTCGGCCCGGCTGGACGAGGTGATCGACCGCCTGCCCGGCGGCTGGTCGGCCACCGTCGGCGAAGGCGGAGCCCTGCTCTCCGGCGGCGAACGCCAGCGCGTGTCGATCGCCAGGGCGCTGCTGAAGGACGCTCCGGTGGTGCTGCTGGACGAAGTGACGTCGGCGCTGGACCCGGCGAACGAATCCGCGGTGCACGAGGGAATCGAGCGGTTGATGGCGGGCCGCACGGTGGTGATGGTGGCGCACCGGCTGCGCACCGTCCGGAGCGCCGACCACATCGTCTTCCTGGACAACGGCCGGATCACCGAGCAGGGCACGCACGAGGAGCTCCTGTCCCGCGGCGGCCGGTACGCGCGGTTCTGGCAGCTGTCCCTGGAGCCGACGAACGACTGATCAGACGCGGTCGACCAGGAAGTCGATCATCTCGTGTATCACAGCCCGAACGGAGGGATGGCACCGCTCGGCCGTGAGGAAAGCGTGCGGCAACCCGTCCACGGTGGTGAGCACGTGCTCTGTCGACACATCCCCCAGGCGGGCCGCAAGGCGTTCCGCGGCAACGGCGGGCGCCGAGGTCGGCGCCCGCCGAGTCGCCGGCGATGGCGAGGCGGCGCGGCCGCTGCTGAACCCGCCACCATGGAGGTACAACTGGATCGGATGCCGCCCACGGCCCGTTGGTTCGATGTTCTCATCGGTGGTGCCGGCGCCACCGGCCCGGCGGATCAGCGTCCCCTTCCGGATCGCACCGAGTTCTCGTTCCGCAGTGCCCGTGGCGACCTCGGACGCAACTCGCCCGGCGCCCGGTCCTCACTCCACCTTCTTCGCCGGTGCTTGGCCGTTGCTCTCGGGCAGCCCTTCGCTCGTGGGGGCCACCTGCAGGCAGAAGTCGCCGTCGTAGTGGCGGTTTCCGGTCAGCACCGCCTGCTCCACGATCTCCGCGCTCTTCTCCTCTCGCCGGATCATCGGGTCGCTGCGGAGGTCCTTCGCGAGCGCCACGCACAGCACCACCATCACCAGCGCGAACGGCGCCGCCGCGATGATCGTCAGGTTCTGCAGCCCGGTGAGCGCCTCGTCGCCACCTCCGCCGACCAGCAGCATCACCGCGGCCACGCCCCCGGTCGCCACGCCCCAGAACACCACCAGCCAGCGCTTCGGCTCGATCGCGCCGCGTTGCGACATCGACCCCATCACCAGCGACGCGGCGTCCGCGCCGGAGACGAAGAAGATCGCCACCAGCACCATCACCAGCACGCTCGCCACGGCGGCCAGCGGGAACTGGTCGAGCACCCCGAACATCTGCGACTGCGCGCTGCCCGCGCTCGCCAGATCCGTCCCACTCCGCTGGAGCGTGATCGCCGTACCGCCCATGATGCTGAACCACACCAGGCTCACCACGGACGGAACGAGGATCACGCCGACCACGAACTGCTTGATCGTGCGGCCGCGGCTGATCCGCGCGATGAACATGCCCACGAACGGCGTCCACGAGATCCACCACGCCCAGTAGAAGATCGTCCACGAGGACAGCCAGCTCTCCATGTTCTCGCCGCCGGAGGCGCCCGACCGCGAGATCATCTCGCCCATCTCGCGGAAGTAGTCGCCGATCGTGGAGGGCACCAGGTTGAGGATGAAGATCGTCGGCCCGACCACGAACACGAACACCGCGAGCACGGCGGCCAGCACCATGTTGATGTTGGACAGCCACTGGATGCCCTTCGCCACCCCGGACACCGCGGAGGCGACGAACGCCACCGTCAGCACCGCGATCACGCCGATGAGCAGGCCGGTGCCCGGGTTGTCCGACAGCCAGCCCCGCTGCACGAGCCCGCTGCCGATCTGCAACGCGCCCAGCCCGAGCGACGCGGCGGACCCGAACAGCGTCGCGAAGATCGCCAGGATGTCGATGAGCCTGCCCAGCGGCCCCTCGCTCACCCGCTCACCGAACAGCGGCGCGAACGCCGAGCTGATCAGTTGTTTGCGGCCGCGCCGGAAGGTGCCGTAGGCGATGGCGAGCCCGACCACCGCGTACATCGACCACGGGTGGATGGCCCAGTGGAACAGCGACGTCGCCATCGCGGTCTCCACCGCCGCGTCGGTGCTGCCCGCGACCGTGCCCGGCGGCGGCTCCACGAAGTGCGACAACGGTTCGGCGACCCCGTAGAACATGAGCCCGATGCCCATGCCGGCGCTGAACATCATCGCGATCCACGACACCGTGCGGAACTCCGGCCGCTCGCCGTCGTGGCCGAGCGGGATCTTGCCGTACCGGCTGAACGCCAGCCAGATCGCGAACAGGACGAACCCCGTCGCGGCCAGCAGGAACGCCCAGCCGGTGTTCCGGATCAGCCAGTCCAGCACCCCCGCGGACACGCTGGAGAGGTTGTCGGTGGCGAACACGCCCCAGGCGAGGAACGCCGCCGCGACCACCGCCGCGACGACGAACACCACGCGATCCATCCCGCCGCGCGCTCTGGGTTCCGCGGGTTTCCGGGTCGTTGCTTCCGTACTGGGCACGACGCTCACCGCCTCTTGCTCGAGTTGGTTGTCCGGCTGCCCCCCTGCGCTCTGCGAGATGGTCACCGCGTCACCGCCCGCCGGCCAGTGTCCGCTCGACCCACTGGTGGAATTCGCCGATGTGGTGTTCGGACGGCACCAGGACCCCGCCGCGGGCGTAGGCGCGCGAGGACATCGCGGGCTGGCAGCGCTCGCAGGCGTCGAAGTCCTGCTGGTTCACGCGGTGGAACAGCTCGACCGAGTGTGACACGTCGCGGCCGGAATCCACCACTTCGCGGGCGTAGAGCCAGTCGCATTCGACGATCGTGCGGTCGACCGCCATCGGGAACATCCGGTGGATGATCACGTGGTCGGGCACGAGGTTGACGAACACCTGCGGCCGCACGGTGATCGCGTAGTAGCGGCGGTCCTGGTGCTCGTCCACCCCGCCGAGCCGGTCGAACCCGGCGCTGCCGTCCACGGTGAACCCGCTGACGTCCTCGCCGAACTCCGCGCCGTGGCCCACGTAGTACTGCGCGGCGTAGCCGTCGGCGAACTCCGGCAGCACCTCGGTCAGCTCGGGGTGGATCGTCGCGCAGTGGTAGCACTCCATGAAGTTCTCGATGATGAGCTTCCAGTTGGCCTTGACGTCGTAGGTGATCCGCCTGCCCAGGGCCAGCTCGTCGATGCCGTAGTTGCCGATCGCGTCGAGCTGCCCGAGCCGGCCCGCCACGTCCGCCTGCACCGTCTCTTCGAAGGACGGCGGCTCCTCGGCCAGACACAGCCACGCGTAGCCGAGCCACTCCCGCAGGTGCACCGGCTTGAGGCCGTACTCGGTGCGGTCGATGTCCGGCATCGAGGTCAGGTTCGGCGCCGCGACGAGCTTGCCGTCCAGGCTGTAGGTCCACGCGTGGTAGGGGCACTGGAAGTTCCGCTTGACCGTGCCGCTCTCTTCCACGCACAGGCGCGCGCCGCGGTGGCGGCAGATGTTGAGGAAGGCCCGCAGGGCGCCGTCGCGCGACCGGGTCACCAGCACGCTCTCGCGGCCGATCTGCACGGTGCGGAAGTTTCCGGGTTGCGGCAGGTCCGCGCTGCGGACCGCGCAGAACCACATCTGCTCGAAGATCTTCTCCTGCTCCAGCGCGAAGATCGTCTCGTCGGTGTAGGTGATCCCGCCGAGTGTGGGGATCAGGCTCGACGGGAGCCCGGGCTGGTCGGTGGACGGCGCGGTGGTGGTGTTCTCGGTCAACGAACGCTCCGTGGTGGTGTGAGTGACCGGGGACTGGTTGTTGCTTCTTCCGCAACACCTGCGTGATGTGCAACTGCGACGCGGACCACAGTGCGGCCTCCGCGCCGCGTCTGTCAAGACCTGAACCGGGGATGGCGCGGAGTTTTCCTGACGGCAACACGAGGGGCCGAATCCCTGCGGCACAAGGGACTCACGAGTAACAAAGGTTCGCCGGAATCGGCTCTTGACCCCGCCGGACGCCGAGCCGTAGCGTGGCGGCCAGTTGATATATCAGTCGGCGAACAGAGGTATGAGACCGGGAGGCAGCATGTCGGTGGCCATCGGCCGCGCTGGCGCACTCAGCCCCCAGCGCGTGCTCGGGCGTTCCCTGCTCCAAACCGATCCGGAGGTGCACGCGGCGATCGGCCGCGAGCTCGGCCGCCAGCGCGACACCCTGGAGATGATCGCGAGCGAGAACTTCGCGCCGCTGGCGGTGATGCAGGCGCAGGGGTCGGTGCTGACCAACAAGTACGCCGAGGGCTACGCCGGCCGCCGCTACTACGGGGGCTGCGAACACGTCGACGAGATCGAGACCCTGGCCATCGACCGGCTCAAGGCGCTCTTCGGCGCGGAGTACGCCAACGTGCAGCCGCACTCCGGCGCACAGGCCAACGCCGCCGCCATGGCCGCGCTGCTGGAGCCCGGCGACACGATCCTCGGCCTGGACCTCGCGCACGGCGGGCACCTGACGCACGGGATGAAGCTCAACTTCTCCGGCCGCCTCTACGACGTGGCGGCCTACCACGTGAGCGCCGAGGACCACCGCGTCGACATGGACGAGGTCGAGCGGCTGGCCAGGGAGCGCAGGCCGAAGCTGATCGTCGCAGGCTGGTCGGCCTACCCGCGGCACCTGGACTTCGCCGCGTTCCGCCGGATCGCCGACGAGGTCGGCGCGTACCTGATGGTCGACATGGCGCACTTCGCCGGCCTGGTCGCGGCGGGCCTGCACCCCTCCCCCGTGCCGCACGCGCACGTCGTCACCTCGACCACGCACAAGACGCTCGGCGGGCCGCGCGGCGGCGTGATCCTGGCCGAGCGGTCGCTGGCGAAGAAGCTCAACAGCAGCGTGTTCCCCGGTCAGCAGGGCGGGCCGCTGGAGCACGTCATCGCGGGCAAGGCCGTGGCGTTCAAGCTGGCCGCCGAGCCGGAGTTCCGCGAGCGCCAGGAACGCACCCTGCAGGGCGCGAAGATCCTCGCCGACCGGTTCCTGCGCGAGACCGGGATCGGGGTGCTGACCGGCGGCACCGACGTGCACCTGGTGCTGGCCGACCTGCGGGAGTCCGAATTGGACGGAAAGCAGGCCGAGGACCGGCTGCACGAGGTCGGGATCACGGTCAACCGCAACGCCGTCCCGTTCGACCCGCGCCCGCCGATGATCAGCTCCGGCCTGCGGTTCGGCACGCCCGCGCTGGCCGCGCGCGGGTTCGGCCCCGACGACTTCGCCGAGGTCGCCGACATCGCCGCGCTGGCCCTGCGCCCGGACGCCTCCGCCGCCGACCTGGACAAGCTCTCCGCCCGCGTCGCCGACCTCACCGCCCGCCACCCCCTCTACCCGGAGCTGACGGCATGACCACCCCCCAGCCCCCCGGCGCGCACCTGCCCGACCACCCGGACTTCCTGTGGCGCAACCCGGAACCGAAGCGCGGCTACGACGTCGTGATCGTCGGCGGCGGCGGGCACGGCCTGGCCACCGCGCACTACCTGGCGCGCAACCACGGCATCACCAACGTCGCGGTCCTGGAGCGCGGCTGGCTGGCCGGCGGGAACATGGCCCGCAACACCACGCTGATCCGCTCCAACTACCTGTGGGACGCCTCCGCGGCGATCTACGAGCACGCCCTGAAGCTGTGGGAGGGCCTCGAAGACGACCTGGGCTACCCGATCCTGTTCTCCCAGCGCGGCGTGCTGAACCTGGCGCACACCGAGCAGGACGTGCGCGACAGCGTGCGGCGCGTGGAGGCCAACAAGCTCAACGGCATCGACGCCGAGTGGCTCTCCCCCGACGAGGTCGCCAAGGTCTGCCCGATCGTCAACGTCTCCGGCGACATCCGGTACCCGGTGCTGGGCGCGACGTACCAGCCGCGCGCCGGCATCGCCAAGCACGACTACGTCGCCTGGGGTTTCGCCCGCCGGGCCGACGAGGCCGGGATCGACCTGATCCAGGACTGCGAAGTCACCGGGTTCACTGTGGACGGTGACCGGGTGACCGGGGTGCGGACCAGCCGCGGCGACATCGCCTGCGGCACCGTCGCGCTGTGCGCGGCCGGGCACACCTCGGTGCTGCTGGACCAGCTGGGCGTGCGGGCGCCGCTGCAGTCGCACCCGCTGCAGGCCTTGGTGTCGGAGCTGCTGGAGCCGGTGCACCCGACGATCGTGATGTCCAACGCCGTGCACGTCTACGTGTCCCAGGCGCACAAGGGCGAACTGGTGATGGGCGCCGGAGTGGACTCCTACAACGGGTACGGCCAGCGCGGCGCCTTCCACATCATCGAGCGGCAGATGGCGGCCGCGGTGGAGCTGTTCCCCGTGTTCGCGCGGGCGCACCTGCTGCGCAGCTGGGCGGGGATCGTGGACGTCACGCCGGACGCCTCGCCGATCGTCGGCCGCACGCCCTACGACAACGTCTACCTCAACTGCGGCTGGGGCACCGGCGGGTTCAAGGCCACCCCGGGCCTGGGCTGGTGCCTGGCCGACACGATCGCCAACGGCGAGCCGCACCCGTACGTCGAGCCGTTCGGCCTGGACCGCTTCGTCACCGGCGCGCTCGTCGACGAGCACGGCGCCGCCGCCGTCGCCCACTAGGAGCCACGCATGCAACTCATCACCTGCCCGTGGTGCGGGCCGCGCGAGGAAGTGGAGTTCCACTACGGCGGCCAGGCCCACCTCGCCTACCCGGACGACCCCGCCGCGTTGTCCGACGAGGAGTGGACGCACTTCGTCTTCTTCCGCGACAACCCCAAGGGCCCGTTCGCCGAACGCTGGAGCCACGCGGCCGGCTGCCGTCGCTGGTTCAACGCGGTCCGCGACACCCGGACCTACGAGTTCCTGGCCGTGTACCCGATGGGCCAGTCCGCACCGGAGGTGGCGTCATGAGCCGCATCAAGGGTTACGGCCGGATCGACCGCACCGGCACCGTCGGGTTCACCTTCGACGGGGTTACCTACACCGGCCACCCGGGCGACACGCTGGCCTCGGCGCTGCTCGCCCACGGCGTGCACGCGGTGGGCACGAGCGTGAAGTTCGGCCGTCCGCGCGGCATCGGCGCGGCGTGGGTTGAGGACCCGACCGGGCTGGTGCAGATCGAGGAGCCGTTCCCGGAGCCGATGCTGCTCGCCGCGACCGTCGAGCTGACCGACGGGCTCGTCGCGCGCGGGCTTGCCGGGCAGGGCCGGCTCGCGGAGGTGGCCGACACCGCCCGCTACGACCGCAAGCACACGCACTGCGACACGCTCGTCGTCGGGGCGGGCCCGGCCGGGTTGCTCGCCGCGCGATCCGCCGCACGGCGCGGGGAGCGGGTCGTGCTCGTCGACGACCGGGCCGACGCGGGTGGCTCGCTGACCGGCACCGAGGTGATCGACGGGCGGCCGTCGCGCGAGTTCGTCGCCGAGGTGGTGGCCGAGCTGGCCGCCGCCCCGGAGGTGCTGCACCTGCAGCGCACCACGGCGTTCGGGCAGTACGACGACGGGTTCGTGCTGGCGCTGGAGCGGCGCACCGACCACCTCGGCACCGCCGCGCCGCGCAACCTCTCGCGCCAGCGGGTGCACCGGATCCGCGCGCGGCACGTCGTGGTCGCGACCGGCGCGCACGAGCGGCCGGTGGTGTTCGCCGACAACGACCGGCCGGGCATCATGCTCGCCTCCGCGGCGCGTGACTACCTGCACCGCTACGGGGTGCTCGCCGGACGCGAGGTCGTCGTGTTCACCACCAACGACTCCGCCTACGCCGCCGCGCTCGACCTGGAGCACGCCGGGGCGCGGGTCATCGTCCTCGACGCTCGCCCGAGCGCGCCGGAGCACTGGGCCGCGCTGTGCCGGGAACGGTCGATCGCCGTGCGGCCGGGCAGCGCCGTCGTCGGCACCACCGGCGAGCTCCGGATCACCGGCGTGGACACGGTCACCGCGGGCAAGGCCGAGTCGCTGCCGTGCGACCTGCTGCTGACCTCCGGGGGCTGGAACCCCGCCGCGCACCTGTTCAGCCACGTCCGCGGCGCGTTGCGGTACGACCCGGCGCTGGGCGCGTTCCGCCCGGCCGAGCCGATCCCCGGGGTGTCGGTGATCGGCGCCGCGAACGGCACGTTCGACCTCGCCGGGTGCCTGCGCGACGGCGCCGGGGACGACGCACCAGCCACGCCCGCGGAGCCGGAGACCACGCCGCCGCTGGTGCTGTGGCGCACCGAAGGCGACCCGGCCCGCCAGTTCGTGGACATCCAGCGCGACGCCACGGTCGCCGACATCGAGCGCGCGGTCGGCGCCGGGCTGCGGTCGGTCGAGCACATCAAGCGCTACACCACCATCGGCACCGCACACGACCAGGGCAAGACGTCCGGGGTGATCGCCTCCGGCATCGTCGCCGAGCTGCTGGGCAAACCGGTCGAGGACACCGGCACCACGACGTTCCGCCCGCCCTACACCCCGGTGGCGTTCGCCGCGCTGGCCGGGCGGGAGCGCGGGAAGCTGTTCGACCCCGAGCGGATCACCTCGCTGCACAGCTGGCACGTCGCGGCGGGGGCGGTGTTCGAGGACGTCGGGCAGTGGAAGCGGGCCCGCTACTACCCGGCGCCGCACGAGAACATGGACGCCGCCGTGCTGCGCGAGTGCGCCGCGGTCCGCGGCGGGGTCGGCATCCTGGACGGCTCCACCCTGGGCAAGATCGACGTGCAGGGCCCGGACGCCGCCGAGCTGCTCGACCGGCTCTACACCAACATGATGAGCACGCTGAAGGTCGGGCGCGTGCGCTACGGCGTCATGTGCGGCAACGACGGCATGGTGTTCGACGACGGCACGGTGCTGCGGCTGGCCGAGGACCGGTTCCTGGTCGTCACCACCACCGGCGGCGCGGCGCGCGTGCTGGACTGGATGGAGGAGTGGCTGCAGACCGAGTGGCCGGACCTGCGCGTGCACCTGACGTCGGTGACCGAGCAGTGGTCGGTGTTCCCGGTCGTCGGGCCGCGCTCGCGCGACGTGATCGCCGCGGCGTTCCCGCACCTGGACGTGTCCAACGAGGCGTTCCCGTTCATGTCCTGGCAGGACACCGAGGTCGACGGCGTCCCGGTGCGCATCGCCCGCATCTCGTTCTCCGGTGAGCTGGCGTTCGAGGTCAACGTGAACTCCTGGTACGCCAGGGCGATGTGGCTGCGCCTGCTCTCGGCCGGCGCGCGCTGGAACATCACCCCGTACGGCACGGAAACCATGCACGTGCTGCGCGCGGAGAAGGGCTACCCGATCGTCGGGCAGGACACCGACGGCACCGTCAGCCCGCACGACCTCGGCCTGGGCTGGGCGGTGTCGAAGAAGAAGCGGGACTTCGTCGGCAAGCGCTCGTTCACCCGCCCGGAGAACACCAACCCGCTGCGCAAGCAGCTGGTGTCGCTCCTGCCCGGCGACGCGCGGACCAAGCTGCCGGAGGGCTCCCAGGTCGTGGAGTTCCGCCCGGACGGCACCCTGCCCCCGCCGCCGGTGCCGATGCTCGGCCACGTCACCTCCAGCTACCACAGCGCCGAGCTGGGCCGCCCGTTCGCGCTGGCCCTGGTCAAGGGCGGGCAGGCGCGCATCGGCGACACCGTCCACGTCCCGGTCGACGGCGCCCTGGTGCCCGCCGAGATCGGCGGAATCGTGCTGGTCGACCCGGAAGGAGCACGCCGCGATGGCTGACCCGCGCCTCTACCCCACGCATCCGCTGCAGCAGTGGATCCCGTCGCTGGCCGCCGCCTCGCGCAACGCGACCGGCCTGAACCTGGAGGCCGAGCCGCCGGTGGCCGCGGTCGACCTGCGCGTCGCGCCACCGGCCGACGTGCTCGGCACCCCGCTGCCCACCGAGCCCAACACCTGGGTCTACGCCGCCGACGGGCAGATCGTCTGGCTCGGCCCGGACGAGTGGCTGGTCACCAGCACCGCCGGGCAAGGGCACGAGCTGGAGGCGCGGCTGGGCGCCGTGGTGCGGCCGCGCGGCGGGGCCGCCACCGACGTTTCCGCGCAGCGCACCGGAATCCGCGTCAGCGGACGGCACGCGCGGGACGTCCTGGCCACCGGCTGCTCGCTCGACCTGCACCCGCTGGCGTTCCCCGCCGGAAGCGCCGCGCAGACGACACTCGGGCAGGCCCCGGTGCTGCTGCTCGCGCTCGGCGCGGGCGAGGACTTCCGCGTGTTCGTGCGGCCCTCGTTCGCCGGATACCTCGCCGACTGGCTCCTCGACGCGGCGCTGGAGTTCCAGCCCGCCGGGGCCACCTCGTAGACCACAGACAGGAGACCACGATGAGCACCACACCCCGGGTTGTCATCATCGGCGCCGGCATCGTCGGCGCGAACCTGGCCGACGAGCTGACCGAGCGCGGGTGGACCCGGATCACGGTCCTCGACCAGGGTCCGCTCCCGCTGACCGGCGGCTCGACCTCGCACGCGCCGGGCCTGGTGTACCAGACGAACCCGTCGAAGACGATGACCGAGTTCGCCACCTACACCGTCAACAAGCTGAAGAGCCTCGACGTGGACGGCGCCTGGTGCTTCAACCAGGTCGGCGGCCTGGAGGTCGCCACCACCCCGGAGCGCCTGGCCGACCTGCACCGCAAGCAGGGCTGGGCCACCTCGTGGGGCGTGCCCGGCGAGGTGGTCGACTCCGAGGAGTGCGTGCGGCTGCACCCGCTGCTCGACCCCGAGCAGGTCCTCGGCGGGTTCCACACCCCGACCGACGGGCTCGCCAAGGCCGCGCGCGCCGTGGTGGCCCTGCGGCGCCGCGCCGAATCTCGCGGCGCCGAGTTCCACGGCAGCGTCCGGGTCACCGGCATCTCCCACACCGGCGGACGGGTCACCGGCGTGCGGACCACGGCCGGCGACTTCCCCGCCGACATCGTGGTGTCCTGCGCCGGGTTCTGGGGCCAGGCGATCGGCGAGATGGTCGGCATGCGGGTGCCGCTGCTGCCGCTGGCGCACCAGTACGTGCGCACCGGCCAGGTCGCGGACCTGGTGGGGCGCAACGACGAGCTGACCGAGGCCGGGCTGCCGATCCTGCGTCACCAGGACCGCGACCTGTACTACCGCGAGCACGTCGACTGCCTCGGCATCGGCTCCTACGCGCACCGCCCGATGCCGGTGCGCCTGTCCGACCTGCCCGAGGTCTCCGACGACGACCTCACCGAGGCGGCGATGCCGTCGATGCTGCCGTTCACCGAGGAGGACTTCGCGCCCTCCTGGGAGCACAGCAGGCAGCTGCTGCCGTCGCTGCGGTCGGCGAAGATCGAGACCGGGTTCAACGGGATCTTCTCGTTCACCCCGGACGGCGGCCCGCTGATCGGTGAGTCTCCCGACGTCGCCGGGTTCTGGATCGCCGAGGCGGTCTGGGTGACGCACTCCTCCGGCGTGGCGCGCTCGGTCGCGCAGCTGCTGGTCGACGGCCGCAGCGAGATCGCCCTGCACGGCTGCGACGTGCACCGGTTCGACGAGATCGAGACCACCGAGGCCTACGTCGACGAGACCGCGCAGCGCAACTTCGTGGAGATCTACGACGTGGTGCACCCGCTGCAGCCGAAGCTGTCACCGCGGGACCTGCGCGTCAGCCCGTTCCACGCGCGGCAGAAGGAGCTCGGCGCGTTCTTCCTGGAGGCGCACGGCTGGGAGCGGCCGCACTGGTACGAGTCGAACGCGCACCTGGTCAAGGACCTGCCGCCGGAGTGGCAGCCGCCGTCGCGGGACGCGTGGTCGGCGATGTTCCACTCCCCGATCGCCGCGGCCGAGGCGTGGAAGACCCGCACCGCGGTCGCCCTCTACGACATGACCCCGCTCAAGCGCCTGGAGGTGTCCGGGCCGGGCGCGCTGGCGTTCCTGGACCGGCTCACCACCGGCAAGATGGACAAGTCGGTCGGCTCGGTCACCTACACGCTCGCGCTGGACGAGGCCGGCGGGATCCGCAGCGACCTGACGGTGGCCCGGCTGGGCGAGGACCGCTTCCAGGTCGGCGCGAACGGCAACCTGGACCTGGCCTACTTCCGGTCCGAGGCGGGCGGGGACGTGCAGGTCCGCGACATCACCGGCGGCACGTGCTGCATCGGCGTGTGGGGTCCGCTGGCCCGCGACCTGGTCCAGCCGCTGAGCCGGGACGACTTCTCGCACGAGGCGCTGAAGTACTTCCGCTGCATGCCCGCGCACATCGCGGGGATCCCGGTCACCGCGATGCGACTGTCCTATGTGGGCGAACTCGGCTGGGAGATCTACACCAGCGCCGAGTACGGGCAGCGGTTGTGGGACGTCCTGTTCGAGGCAGGCCGCCCGCTCGGGGTGGTGGCCGCGGGCCGCGCCGCGTTCAACAGCCTGCGGCTGGAGAAGGGCTACCGGTCGTGGGGCACGGACATGACCACCGAGCACAACCCGTACGAGGCCGGGCTCGGGTTCGCGGTGCGCAAGCAGAAGGGCGACTTCGTCGGCCGGGACGCGATCGCCGAGGTCACCGACGAGACGGTGACACGCCGGCTGTCCTGCCTGACGATCGACGACGGCCGCAGCGTGGTACTCGGCTCCGAGCCGGTGTTCCTCGACGGCGAGCCCGCCGGGTACGTCACCTCGGCCGCGTTCGCGCACACCCTGGGCGTGCCGATCGCCTACGCGTGGCTGCCCGCCGCCGCGACCCCGGGCACGCCGGTCGAGATCGGCTACTTCGGCCGCCGGGTGCGCGCCACCGTGGCCGCCGAACCCCTGGTCGACCCCGAGATGCTGCGCATCCGGCGCTGAGGACGGACACCGATGCGCACACTGACCCTCGAAGCGTTCCTCGACGCGCTCGCCGCCCGGGTGCCCGCCCCGGGCGGCGGCGCCACCGCCGCGCTGCACGCCGCCCAGGGCGCGGCGCTGGTCGCGATGGTGGCCCGGTACAGCGACGGCGAGAAGTACCGGCAGGACGCCGACGCGATCACGCAGATCCGGGCCAACGCCGACGACCTGCGCGCCCTCGCGCTGGCGCTGGCCGAGAAGGACGCCGCCGCGTTCCAGGCCGTCACCCGCGCCTACGCCCTCCCGAAATCCACCGAGCGCGAGAAGGTGGCCCGGTCGCGGGCGATCGGCGTGGCACTGGTGGAGGCCGGCCGGGTTCCGGCCCGCGTCATCGCGGTCGCCAAGCAGATCGTCAACCTCACCGAACGGCTTCAGCCGATCGGCAACCGCAACGTGATCAGCGACGTCGCCGCGGCGGCCGACGCGGCGCGGGCGGCGTTGTCCACGGCCAGGGTGAACGTCGAGATCAACCTGTCCGGCATCGGCGAGGGCCCGGCCCGCGACGAGCTGACCGCGGCGATCGCCACCGTGGACCAGGCGATCGCCCGCGCCGACGACGTGACCACCGCCGTGCGGAAGCAGATCACGCGATGACCGCCGTCCTCAGTGGAACCGAGCTGGGCAGGCAGATCCGGGACGAGGTCTCGGCTGACGCCGCGGCCCTGTCCGAGCGGGGCGTGCACCCCCGCCTGGCCGTCGTGGTCGCCACCGACGACGAGTCCAGCGCCTGGTACGTGCGCTCGATCGCGAAGACCGCGGCACGCAGCGGTGTGCTGTGCGACGTCGTGGACCTCGGCGCGGCCGCCACCCGGGCCGGGATCACCGCCGAGCTGGAGCGGCTGAGCGCCGATCCGGCGGTGCACGGGATCATCCTGCAGACCCCGCTGCCCGGCGCCGCCCGGCTGGAGGAGCTGGCCACCGCGATCGACCCGGCCAAGGACGTGGACGGCGCCAACCCGGTGTCGCTCGGCCGTCTCACCGCCGGCCTGCCCGCGCACCCGCCGGCGACGGCCGCGGCGGTGCTGGCGCTGCTCGACCACTACGAGGTGCCCCTGGCCGGGCGCCGCGCCGTGGTGGTCGGGCGCTCCACGGTGGTCGGCAAGCCCGCGGCGCAGCTGCTGCTGGCCAGGGACGCGACCGTGACGATCTGCCACCGCCACACCGCGGACCTCGCCGCGTCCACCCGGGAGGCCGACGTCCTCGTGGTGGCCGTGGGCCGGGCCGGGCTGATCACCGCCGAGCATGCCGCCCCGCACGCGGTGGTCGTCGACGTGGGCACCAACCCCACCCCGGACGGCGGCCTCGCCGGTGACGCCGACGCGCGGTCGCTGTCCGGCCGGGTCGCGGCGCTGACACCCGTGCCGGGCGGGGTCGGGCCGGTGACCACCGCGCTGCTGCTCCGGCACACCATCACCGCCGCGTCCCGTTAGGACAGTCATGACCGGGAACCCCCTCGCCGTCCGGACACCGGTGCCGGAGCTGCTGACCCAGCCACCCACCCTGGTCTGCGGCATCGTCAACGTGACGCCGGATTCGTTCTCCGACGGCGGTCTCTTCCACTCCCACGCGGCCGCGGTCGAGCACGGGCAACGGCTGGCGGCCGAGGGAGCCGACCTGCTCGACGTGGGCGGCGAGTCCACCCGGCCCGGCGCCCGTCCGCCCACCCTGGACGAGGAGCTGGACCGGGTGGTGCCGGTGATCGCCCGGCTGGCCCGCGTGGTGGACGTGCCGATCTCGGTCGACACGTCCCGCCCCGAGGTGATGCGTGCCGCGGTGGACGCCGGGGCCGCGATGATCAACGACGTGCGCGCGCTGCGGCACCCCGGCGCCCTGCGGGCCGCGGCCGAGCTCGGGGTGCCGGTGTGCCTGACCCACATGCTCCGGCCCCCGCACCTGATGCAGCGCGATCCGCGCTACACCGACGTGGTCGCCGAGGTGCGGGACTTCCTGCGCGCCCGCATCGAGACCTGCCTGGCGGCCGGCATCCCGGCGGAGCACCTGATCGCCGATCCCGGGTTCGGCTTCGGCAAGACGCTGGAGCACAACCTGGCCCTGCTCGGCGCGCTGCCGGAGTTCCGCGCGCTCGGGGTGCCGCTCATGGTGGGCCTGTCCCGCAAGGCGATGCTCGGCCGGCTCACCGGCCGTCCGGTCGGGCAGCGCACGGTTGCGTCCGTGACCGCCGCGGTCCTGGCCGCGCAGCGCGGCGCGAAGATCGTGCGGGTGCACGACGTCGCCGCCACGCGCGACGGCCTCGCGGTCCTGGAGGCGCTGCCGTGAACCGGTCAGATGATCGCGCGGATCGCCTTCTCGAAGCCGGTGACGTGCACGAGGGCCAGCTCGGCCGCGGTGTCCGCGTCACCTTCGGCGATCGCCCGCAGCAGGGCGGTGTGCTCGCCGACGTGCCGGTCGAAGTGCGGCATCCGGTCCAGGAACAGGCAGAAGATGCGGGTCGCCAGGTTGTCGTAGCGGACCAGCGTGTCCTCCAGGTGCGGGTTGCCAGCCGCGCGGTAGATCGCGCGGTGCACCCGCAGGTCGCAGCGCATCAGCTCGGTGCGTTCGAGCGCCCGCACGTCCAGGTCGGCGACCTCGTCGGCGAGTTCGGCGAGCTCGGACTTCACGCCCGGTCCGGCGGTCTCGGCGGCGCGCCGGGCGGCGAGGGGTTCCAGCTGGACGCGGATCTCGGAGATGTAGGCCAGGTCGGTGATGTCGACGCCGGTGGCGAACGTGCCGCGCCGCGGGTAGGACACGACCAGCCGGTCGACCTCCAGGCGTTTGAGCGCCTCCCGCACCGGCGTGCGGCCGAGCCCGAGCGACGCGGACAGCGCGGTGTCGTCGATCGGCGCCATCGGCGGGATGTCCAGCATGATCAGCCGGTCCTGGATCGCCGTGTAGGCGCGCTCGGCCAGGGAGACCGGCGGCCCCTCGAGTTCCTGCTGTCGAACGGTCACGAACGCCATCCTCTCCGCTGAAAACCACGATCCGCCACTCTGGTATATCAACCCTACATCAGGAGGGACCATGACGGTCTCCGTCTTCGACCTCTTCAAGGTCGGCATCGGTCCGTCCAGTTCGCACACGGTCGGCCCGATGCGGGCCGCGTACCTGTTCGCCTCCCGTCTGGCGGACACCGGGCTCCTGCCGCGCACGGCGGGGCTGCGCTGCGAGCTGTTCGGCTCGCTGGGCGCGACCGGGCACGGGCACGGCAGCGTCAAGGCCGTCGTGCTGGGGCTGACCGGGGAGCAGCCGCACCTGGTCGACCCGGTCGCCGCCGAGCCCGCGGTGACCGCGGCCCGGGCGGACGGCGCGATCTCGCTGCTCGGCAAGCACCGGATCGCCTTCGCCGTCGACGACGACATCGTCCTGCACCGCCGGAAGCGGCTGGACTTCCACAGCAACGGCATGGTGTTCACCGCCTTCGGCGACGACGGCGAAGTGCTCGACCGGCGCGAGTACTACTCGGTCGGCGGCGGGTTCGTGCTCGACCAGGACGAGACCGGCCGCCGGGCGCTGGTGCCCGATCCCACCCCGGTGCGCTACCCGTTCACCACCGCCGACGGGCTGCTCGCCCACACGCGCGAAACGGGCCTGCGCATCAGCGACCTGATGCTGGCCAACGAGTTGTCCTGGCGCGGCGAGGCGGAGATCCGCGCCGGGCTGCTGCGGATCTGGTCGGTGATGCGCGAGTGCGTGCACCGCGGCACGCACACCGGCGGCGTGCTGCCGGGCGGGCTGAAGGTGCGCCGGCGCGCCAACGACCTGCGGGAACGGCTGGAACGCGACTCGGGCGAGCCGGACGCGCTGCACGCCATGGAGTGGGTCACGCTGTTCGCGCTCGCGGTGAACGAGGAGAACGCGGCGGGTGGCCGGGTGGTCACCGCGCCGACCAACGGCGCGGCCGGGATCGTGCCCGCGGTGCTGCACTACGCGGAGAAGTTCCTGCCCGCCTTCGACGACGACGCGGCCGTGCGGTTCCTGCTCACCGCCGGGGCGATCGGGTCGCTGTTCAAGGAGAACGCCTCGATCTCCGGCGCCGAGGTCGGGTGCCAGGGCGAGGTCGGGTCCGCGTGCTCGATGGCCGCGGCCGGTCTGGCGGAGATCATCGGCGGGACCCCGGAGCAGGTGGAGAACGCGGCCGAGATCGGCATCGAGCACAACCTCGGCCTGACCTGCGATCCGGTGGGCGGGCTCGTGCAGATCCCGTGCATCGAGCGCAACGCGATCGCCTCGGTCAAGGCGATCACCGCCGCCCGGATGGCGGTGCGCGGCGACGGCCGCCACCACGTGTCGCTGGACAAGGCCATCAAGACGATGCGCGAGACCGGCGCCGACATGAAGGACAAGTACAAGGAGACCGCCCGCGGCGGGCTGGCTCTCAACATCGTGGAATGCTGAGGAGACATCGATGACGCGCTCGTTCACGCTCACCCTGGACTGCCCGAACCGGACCGGGATCGTCCACGCCGTCAGCGCCTACCTCGTCGAGCACGGCGGCAACATCGAGGAGTACCAGCAGTTCGACGACCCGGTGCGCAAGCGGCTGTTCCTGCGCACCAAGGTCACCACGGACGCGGACGTGGACCTCGCCGAGCTGTCCCGCGGTTTCGAGCCGGTCGCCGCGGACTTCGCCATGTCGTACGCGTTCCACCCGGACCGCAACGCGCGCGTTCTGGTGATGGTGTCCAAGCAGGGCCACTGCCTCAACGACCTGATCTTCCGCTGGCGCGCGGGCAGTCTGGGCGCCGACATCGTGGCGGTGGTGTCCAATCACGACGATCTGCGCCCGATGGCGGAGGCGGCCGGGCTGCCGTTCCTGCACATCCCGGTGACGCCGGAGACCAAGCCCCAGGCCGAGGCGCGGCTGCTGGAGGTGGTGGAGGAGTACGAGGCGGAGCTGGTGGTGCTCGCCCGGTACATGCAGGTGCTGTCCGACCAGCTGTGCAAGGCGCTGCACGGCCGGGCGATCAACATCCACCACTCGTTCCTGCCCGGGTTCAAGGGCGCGAAGCCCTACCACCAGGCCTACGACCGGGGAGTGAAGCTCGTCGGCGCGACGGCGCACTACGTGACGCCCGACCTGGACGAGGGGCCGATCATCGAGCAGGAGGTCATCCGCATCGACCACACCTATGATCCGCGCGCACTGCAAACGGTAGGCCGCGACGCGGAGGCGCTGGCGCTCTCCCGGGCGGTCCGCTGGCACTGCGAACGCCGCGTCCTGCTCAACGGCAACAGCACCGTGGTCTTCCCCTGACCCGTGGTGCCCGTGGATCGGCCCCTCCGTGCACTGTGGACGGTCCGGAATGCTCAACGGCAACAGCATCCCCTGCCGCGCGCCCGCGGCCCGGCTGCTCCGTGCGGAGTGGACACCTGGCCCACGGCGCCGCACACGCGGAACCGCGGCGCCGGGCCACAGCGCTGCCCCGAACACTCCGTCGACGCATGGTCAACCCCCGGCGCCCGCAGACCGACCGGGCAATGCACTGTGGACGGCCCATACCACCCAACGACAACAGCAACCCCTGCCGCGACACCCGCGGCCCGGCTGCATCCGCAGCGGATACCTGGCCCGGCGCCGCACACGCGGGACCGGCATGCCGGGCCGCGGCGCTGCCCCAGCACTCCGCCGACGCACGGTCAACCCCCGGCGCCCGCGGACCGACCGGGCCGTGCGTTGTGGGCGCCGCTCCTGTCGCGAACAGCCGCCCGCGTCGCCGAGGCGCCGGCGCTGTCCCGAGCGGTCCGCGGGCACGTGGTCATCCCCCCGCTGCCCGGCTGCACCGCGCTCACCGCCTCCTGCCGCGGCGGACCAACCGTCAGCGCGGGCCGAGGTAGCCGACGCGGAAGCTGATCTCCTCGGCGCCCGCGACGATCTTCTCGGCGATGTCCGGATAGGACGACGGCTCCATCCGGTACGCCGGCCCGGAGACCGACAGCGCCGCGATCACGTCCCCGTTCGCCGCGCGGATCGGGGCGGCCACCGCGTTCAGCCCGACCTCCAGCTCCTCCACGGTGCACGCCCAGCCGCGCTCGCGGACCTGCTCCAGCTCCTCGGCGAGCTTGGCCCGGTCGGTGCGCGTGTTCGGCGTGAACGCGGGCAGCTCGGCCAGCGCGGACTCCCGGTCGTCGTCGCCGGCCCAGGCCAGCAGGACCTTCCCGCTGGAGGTGGCATGCAGCGGGGTGCGCTGGCCGATCCAGTTCCGCGCGGTCACCGCCGCCGAGCCGTAGACCTGCATGATGTTGGTCGCCTGCCCCTGGTCCACGACGGCGACGTTCACGGTCTCGTCGAGTTCCGCGGCGAGCCGCTCGCACACCGCGCGGCTCTCCCGGGACAGGTCCAGCCGGGCCGTGGTGGCGCCGGCCAGGCGCACGATGCCGAACCCGAGGCGGTACTTGCCGCGCTCGCTGACCTGTTCCACCAGCTGCCACGCCTCGAGCGCGCCGACGAGGCGGAACGCGGTGGATTTGTGCACGTCCAGTTCCTGGGCGATCTCGGTAACCCCGGCCTCGCCGCGTCTGGCGAGGATGTCCAGGATGGCGATCGCCCGGTCCACCGACTGGACCTGACTCGCGGACCCGTTCGTAGAGCGCTCGTTGTTCCGCATACCGCAACTCTACTCACATGACACAATTTCCCACTTCCGGGCCTTGACCGCTCCCCCCACGCTGCCGCACTCTGTTGCGGATAGCACGTGTAGTTGTGCATTACACAACGGAGCTGCCTCATGATTCCCGTCTGCGCTCTCCAGGACCTCCCCGTCGGCGAAGCCGTCCGCATCGAAGCCGAAGTGCCGATCGCGGTGTTCAACGTCGACGGCACGCTGTACGCGATCGACGACACCTGCACCCACCAGGACGCCTCACTGGCCGACGGCTGGCTGGACGGCTGCGCGGTGGAGTGCCCCCTGCACGCCGCCTGCTTCGACCTGCGCACCGGCATGCCGAGCGGGCCCCCGGCCAAGAAGCCGGTGCGCACGCACGAGGTCGTCGTGGTCGACGGGCAGATCTACGTCAACGTCAACGCGCCGCAGCGGATGGGGGTCTGATGCGCGTGATCGCCATCGCCGGCGCGTCGCTGGCCGGCCTGTCCACGGCGCGCGCGCTGCGGGAGGCCGGCTTCGACGGCCGGGTGGTCGTCGTCGGCGACGAGCCGCACCGGCCCTACGACCGGCCGCCGCTGTCGAAGGAGTTCCTCGCCGGCACGATGTCCGCCGCCGACCTGGCGCTGGAGAACGACGACGAGGACCTGGACGTGGACTGGCGCCTGGGCGCGCGAGCCGTGGCCCTGGACCCGGCACTGCGGACGATCGTGCTCGACTCGGGCGAGCGGATCACCTGCGACGGCGTGGTCCTGGCGACCGGCGCGCGGGCCCGCCGCCTGCCGGGCTCGCCGCTCGCCGGTGTGCACACGCTGCGCACCCTGGACGACGCGATCGCGCTGCGGGCCGAACTGGTCCCCGGCGCGCGGCTGGTGGTGATCGGCGCCGGGTTCATCGGGGCCGAGGTCGCCTCGACCGCCCGCGGGCTCGGCCTGGCAGTCACGGTGGTCGAGCAGCAGGCCGTGCCGCTCGCCGGACCGCTCGGCGTCGAGCTGGGCGGCGTGTGCGCGGCGCTGCACGGCGAGCACGGGGTCGAGCTGATCACCGGCGTTGGTGTGGCGGGCCTGACCGGCGCGGAACGGGTGCGGTCGGTGCACCTGACCGACGGCCGCGAGCTGCCTGCCGACGTCGTGGTGGTGGGGGTCGGCGCGGTGCCGAACACCGAGTGGCTGGCCGGGTCCGGTCTGGACGCGGAGCGGGGCGTGCGCACGGACGCCCGGTGCGCGACCGGCTTCCCGTCGGTGGTGGCGGTCGGCGACTGCGCGGTGTCGCACAACCCGTTCGCCGGCGCCGAGATCCGGCTCGAACACTGGACCAACGCGCTCGAGCAGCCGGCCACCGCCGCGGCGACCCTGCTCGGGCACGAGCAGCTGCCCAGCCCGCGCGCGCCCTACTTCTGGTCCGATCAGTACGGGGCGCGCCTGCAGTTCGCGGGCCACCGCCGCGAGGGCGACCGGATGGAGATCGTCGACGGCGACCCGGCAGCGCGCCGGTTCACGGCGGTGTTCCGGCGGGGCGACCGCCCGGTGGCGGTGTTCGCGATGAACCAGCCGAAGGTGTTCGGCCGCTGGCGCCGCGAGCTGCGCGCCACCGCTCCCGAACCGGTATGAAGGGGCCGTTCATGCCGCGATGATGAGGGCTGTGGTGGGTGGATGAACGGTCCGTTCATGCCTTCGCGTGTGGATGGGCCGGTGGCACTTCCGGGCGGCTGGGCATCTCGCGCCCCGATGAACGGTCCGTTCACAGCTTCGCGGGTGGGCCAGTCGCGGGTCGATGAATGACCCGCTCATGCCCTCGCGAGTGGGTGGGCCGGTGGCTCCGCGATCAACGGTCCATTCATCCCTTGGGCGTGGGTCAACATGTCCTGGCTTGATGAATGGTCCGTTCATGGGGACTGCCCAGAGTTCGGTTGACTCCGGTTTTGTGGGTGGGTCAGGCCGCGTCAGCGGCGTTGAGCAGTGTCTCGAACTCGATCGGAGTCAGTCGCCCCAGGGTGTGTTGGCGGCGTCGGCGGTGGTAGGTGGTTTCGATCCAGGTGACGATGGCCAGGCGTAGTTGCGCCCGGGTGGGCCAGCGTCGGCGGTTGAGCACGTTCTTTTGCAGGAGGCTGAAGAAGGATTCCATCGCGGCGTTATCGGCGCAGGTTCCGACTCGTCCCATTGATCCGCGCAGGCCGGCCGCGCGCAGCTCGCGCTGGTAGACGTGTGAGCGGAACTGGCTGCCGCGGTCGGAGTGCACCACGGTCCCGGCCGGTTCGCGCAGCGTCACGGCGTGGCGTAGCGCGGCAAGGGCAAGGTGGGAGGTCATGTGCGAATCGATGGAGTAGCCGACGATCCGTTTGGAGCAGGCGTCTTTGACCGCGCAGAGGTAAAGCTTGCCCTCGCCGGTGGGATGTTCGGTGATGTCGGTCAGCCAGAGCTGATCGGGCCGCTGGGCAGTGAACTCGCGACGGACGAGGTCATCGTGCACGGGTGGCCCGGGGCGTCGGTGGCGCCCTCGTTTGCCGGCGTGCACTGACCACAACCGCTGCTGGGAACACAACCGGCCGACGCGGTTGCGCGAGGCCCGCCAGCCCGCGGCGGCGAGTTCGTCGGCGATGAACCGGTAGCCGAACTCGGGGTCATCGTGGTGGATGTCGATCGCGGCGTTGATGAGATGAGCGTCGTCGTAGTCGCGGTCACTGACCGGTTTGACCTTCCACTTGTAGAAGGCCTGCTTGGAAAAGCCCAGCACCCTGCAGGTCACCGTGACGGGGATGCCGTCGCCGGCGAGGTGCGCCGACCAGCGGGTACATCATTTTGGGAGCACGTCACGCGCGAAGTAGGCGGTCGCGCGGCGCAGGATCTCGTTCTCCTGCTCCAGCTGTTTCGTGCGCCTGCGCAGCTCCCGGTTCTCCGCCTCCAGGTCCCCGTGCGGGGCTGAACTCGGGCGGTCGGCGCTGACACCGTCCTCGCGGTCGGCGATCTTCAGCCACCGCGACAGGCAGGACTCCGAGATTCCGAAACTCCTCGCGACCTGCGCGACCGACTGGTCGCCCTGACGGGCGACCGCGATCACGTCACGACGGAACTCCTTCGGGAACGGCTTCGGCACGATCCTCATCCTTCCAGCAAGGCCGCCGGCCTCACAGATCAGGAGTCAACCGAAACCTGGGCAGACCCATGCCGCCGCGGAGTCTGTGGTGGGTGGATGAACGGTCCGTTCACGCCTTCGCGAGTGGCTGGGCCGGTGGCGCCGCGATGAACGGTCCATTCATCCCTCGGGAGCGAGCCAACATGTCCCGGCTTGACGAATGGGCCGTTCATGCTGCCGCCGCAAGGCCTGTCGTGGGTGGATGAACGGTCCATTCATGCCTTCGGGGCGGCTGGGCATCTCGCGCCCCGATGAATGGACCGTTCATAGGTTCGCGAGTGGACCAGTCGTGCATCGATGAATGGACCGTTCATGCCTTCGAGCGGCTGGGCATGTCGCGCCCCGATGAATGGCCCGTTCAACGGGGCGCGGGTGGACCAGTGGTGCGTCGCTGAATGACCCGTTCATGCCTTCGCGAGCGAGTGGACCGACGGTGCCGCGATGAACGGTCCATTCATCCCTTGGGCGCGGGCCAGCACGTCCTGGCTCGATGAATGGTCCGTTCACCCCGCCGCCACGGGGCATGTGGCGGGTGGATGAACGGTCCGTTCATGCCCCGAACGACTGGGCAGGTCGCACCCCGATGAATGGTCCATTCATCGCTTCGCGGGTGGACCACTCATGCATCGATGAACCACCCGTTCATCGCGCGCCCGGCAACCGGCTCAGGAAGCAGGACCGGCGATAGCGCGACGAAACAGCGCCTCGATGTCCGAAATAGACGGTGTGCCGTCCGCGATCGCCAACTGCATCAGCAATCCGCAGAACAGTCCGGCCAGCAGGCGCCCGGTCAGGGCGTCCGTCCGGGAGCCGAACAGCTCGATCAGCGCGTCGTCCCATGCCGCGCTCACCGGGCGCAACCGGGGGCGGTGCATGGCCGCCACGTAGAGGTCGTACTCGACCACCGTGTGCGGGCCCTCGTCACGCACGTACCGCATCACCAGCTCCGCCAGCGCGGCCGCGAAGTCCGCGTCCGGCGGCACGCTGCGCTCCCACTCCCGCAGGCCGCGGACGTTGTCCTCGGCCGCCTGGCTCAGCGCGACCTCGAGCAGGTCGTCCAGCGTGCGGAAGTGGTACGTGGTGGACCCCAGCGGCACCCCCGCCGCCGCGGCGACCGCCCGGTGGGTCAGCCCGTCGATCCCCCGCTCGGCCACCACGTCGATCGCCGCCCGCGCGATCTTCGTGCGCCGCCCGGGATCGTTGGGACGCTGCCGGCGCGATCCGGCCGCCTGCCCTGACACCACCGTGCACACCCCTCACCTGCGAAGACACCCGGTTAACACGATCGTAGCCGACGAGTATGGACATCCGTACGCACTCTCATGTACAAATGTACGCACTGAAGTGCCGCGCATCACATCTCCCGCGCCGGCGTTGCCCGCTACCGCATCGGAAAGGGCTCATGAAGGACCTGTACATCGACGGGAACTGGACCGAGGGGCGCGACGGGTCCCGCACCGACGTCCGCAACCCCTACGACGCCTCCGTCATCCAGACGGTCGCCCTCGCCGGCCCGGAGGACGTGGACCGGGCCGTCAAAGCCGCACGAGCGGCGTTCCGCCCCGGCTCGCCGTGGCGCCGCACCACCGCCGGCGAACGCGCCGAACTGCTCCGCCGCATCGCCGACCTGCTGGTCCGCGACCGCGAGGACATCGCCCGCACGGAAAGCCTCGACACCGGCAAGACCCTCGCCGAAGGGCGCGTCGACGTCGACGACGTGGTCGCGGTGTTCCGCTACTACGCCGCGGCGATCGCGCAGGAGGCCGGGCGCGTGGTGGACACCGGGAACCCGGCCGCGATCAGCCGGATCGTGCACGAGCCGGTGGGCGTCTGCGCGCTGATCGCCCCGTGGAACTACCCGCTGCTGCAGATCTCCTGGAAGATCGCCCCCGCGCTGGCGGCGGGCAACACGATGGTGCTCAAGCCGAGCGAGCTCACCCCGCTGACCACCATCCGGCTCGTCGCGCTCGCCGAGGAGGCCGGTGTGCCGCCGGGCGTGGTGAACCTGCTGCTCGGCCCTGGCGCGGTCGGCGCCGCGATGGTCAAGCACCCCGGGGTCGACCTGGTGTCGTTCACCGGCGGCCTGGCGACCGGCGAGAAGATCATGGCCGCCGCGGCGCGCGGCGTCCGCCGGGTGGCGCTGGAACTCGGCGGCAAGAACCCCAACGTGGTCTTCGACGACGCAGATTTCGACACCGCAGTCGACCTCGCCCTCAACGCCGCGTTCGTCCACTCCGGACAGGTCTGCTCGGCGGGCGCGCGGCTGATCGTGCAGAACGGGATCCACGACCGGTTCGTCGGCGAGCTCGCCCGGCGCGCCGAGCGGATCCGGCTCGGCAACGGGCTCGACCCGGACACCGAGTGCGGCCCCCTGATTTCCGAGCAGCACCGCGCGAAGGTCGAGGGCTACATCGCCGGGGCGATCGCCGACGGCGCCACCCTGCGCGCGGGCGGCACGCGGCCCGAGGATCCCGCGCTGCGCAACGGTTTCTTCCTCCGGCCCACGGTGTTCAGCGACTGCACCCGCGACATGGCCGTGGTGCGCGAGGAAGTGTTCGGCCCGGTCGTCACGGTGGAACGGTTCGCCACCGAGGAGGAGGCCGTCGAGCTGGCCAACGACACCGACTACGGCCTCGCCGGCGCGGTGTGGACCTCCGACGCCGGCCGCGCCCAGCGGGTGGCCGGGGCGCTGCGCCACGGCACGGTCTGGATCAACGACTACCACCCGTACCTGCCGCAGGCGGAGTGGGGCGGCTTCGGCAAGTCCGGCATCGGCCGCGAACTGGGCCCGTCCGGCCTGCAGGAGTACCGCGAGACCAAGCACATCTACCACAACATCGATCCCCGGCCGCAGCACTGGTTCAAGGGCTGACCGGGACTCCCCTCTCCACGCCGCAGTACTGAAGAGGAGGCGCGCGTGAGCACCAGCAACGACCACGGACTGTCCGAGTTCGGGTACCGGCAGTCCCTCGACCGCAGCATCGGCAAGTTCGCGAGTTTCGCCGCCGGGGTCAGCTACATCTCCATCCTCACCGGCACGTTCCAGCTGTTCTACTTCGGGTTCGGCACCGGCGGGCCGGCCTACTGGTGGTCCTGGCCGATGGTCTTCGTCGGGCAGATCGCGGTGGCCCTGTGCTTCGCCGAGCTGGCCGCCCGCTACCCGGTCGCCGGTTCGGTCTACAACTGGTCCAAGAGACTCGCCGGGCCCACCACGTCGTGGCTGGCAGGCTGGATGATGTTCACCGCCTCCGTGGTCACCCTGGCCAGCGTGGTGCTGGCCTACCAGGTCACGCTGCCGCAGCTGTGGTCCGGCTTCCAGCTGGTCGGCGACGGCAGCGGCGCCCACGACTTCGGGATCTCCGCGGTGATCTGGGGCGCGGTGCTGATCCTGTTCACCACGCTGGTGAACGCCTTCGGCGTGAAGCTGATGGCGCGCATCAACAGCATCGGCGTGTTCATCGAGCTGATCGCGGCGGTCCTGCTGGTCGTCATCCTCGCGGTGAACGTGGTGCGCGGCCCCGGTGTCTTCGTCGACACGCACGGGCTCGGCGAGGGGCACGTGGGTGGCTACGCCGGCGTGTTCCTGGTGGCCGCGATCGCCTCGGCCTACGTCATGTACGGCTTCGACACGGCGAGCTCGCTTGGCGAGGAGACGGTCAACCCGCGGCGCACCGCGCCGGTGGCGATCCTGCGCGCGGTCATCGCGTCGTTCGTGATCGGCGGGCTGATCCTGCTGTTCGCCATCATGGCCGCGCCCGACCTGTCCGATCCCCGGCTGGGCACGTCGTCGGGCGGGCTGCAGCTGATCGTGCTGCAGGTGCTCGGCGGGCCACTGGGCAAGGTGTTCCTGGGCTGCATCGTCGTCGCCATCACGGTGTGCGCGCTGGCCGTGCACACCGCCGGGATCCGGCTGATGTTCGCGATGGCCCGCGACAACGCCCTGCCGTTCGGGGTGCGGCTGGCGCGTATCAACGCCAAGACCGGCACGCCGGTGGTCCCGGCGATCCTCATCGGCGCGGTCGCGGTGGCGATCCTGCTGGTCAACATCGGGACACCGCAGATCTTCACCGCGGTCACCAGCGTCGCGGTGGTCATGATCTACCTGGCCTACCTGCTGGTGACGGTGCCGATGCTGGTCAAGCGGCTGCGTGGCGGGTGGTCGGGCCGCGACGCCGGCGGTCACTTCTCGCTCGGGCGGCTCGGCCTGCCGGTCAACGTCGTCGCCGTGCTGTGGGGCGCCGGGATGGCCGTGAACCTGGCGTGGCCGCGCGAGCAGATCTACGGCGGCGGAGCGCTGCGCTGGATGGCCCTGATCTTCATCGGGATCGTCGCCGCGATCGGCCTGGCGTGGTTCCGGCTCCGCGGCCGCCACCGCCTTGGCACGCTCCCCGAACACCAGGCCGACCGCGGCGACCGGCTCGTCGACGAGCTTTCCTGAGGAGGACGAACGTGAGCACCGAGAACTACGACTTCATCATCGTCGGCGGCGGCTCGGCCGGCTGCGTGCTGGCCAACCGGCTGTCGGCCGATCCGAAGGTGAAGGTGCTGGTGCTGGAGGCGGGCCGGTCGGACGCCAAGTGGGACGTGTTCGTGCACATGCCCGCCGCGCTGACCTTCCCGATCGGCAGCCGCTTCTACGACTGGGGCTACCGCAGCGAGCCGGAGCCGTTCATGAACCGGCGGCGCATCTACCACGCGCGCGGCAAGATCCTCGGCGGGTCGAGCAGCATCAACGGCATGATCTTCCAGCGGGGCAACCCGATGGACTACGAACGCTGGGCCGCCGACCCCGGCATGTCCGGCTGGGACTACGCGCACTGCCTGCCCTACTTCCAGCGCATGGAGAACTGCCTGGCCGACCCGCCGGACGGGCGCTGGCGCGGGCACGACGGCCCGCTGGAACTGGAGCGCGGACCGGCGTCGAACCCGTTGTTCCAGGCGTTCTTCGAGGCCGCGGAACAGGCCGGGTACCCGCGCACGGACGACGTGAACGGCTACCGGCAGGAGGGGTTCGCGCCCTTCGACCGGAACGTGCGCCGCGGCCGCAGGCTCTCCGCCGCCCGCGCCTACCTGCACCCGGTGCGGCACCGGAAGAACCTGACCGTGCAGACCCGCGCGTTCGTCTCGCAGGTCCTGTTCCGCGGCAACCGCGCAGTCGGGGTCGAGTACTCGACCGGGCGGAGCGCGCCGCGCGAGGTGTACGGCAAGGAGGTCGTGCTGTGCGGCGGGGCGATCAACACGCCGCAACTGCTGCAACTGTCGGGCGTGGGCAACGCGGCCGAGCTGCGCCGGCTCGGCATCGACGTGGTCCACGACCTGCCCGGCGTGGGTGAGAACCTGCAGGACCACCTCGAGGTGTACATCCAGTACGCCTGCAAGGAGCCGGTGTCGATGCAGCCGCACCTGGCGACGTGGAAGCGCCCACTGATCGGCGCGCAGTGGCTGTTCCTGCGGTCCGGCCCGGGCGCCACGAACCACTTCGAGGGCGGCGGTTTCGTGCGCAGCAACGACACCGTGGCCTACCCGAACCTGATGTTCCACTTCCTGCCGATCGCGATCCGCTACGACGGGTCGGTACCCGCCGGCGGGCACGGCTACCAGGTCCACGTCGGACCGATGTACGCCGACACCCGCGGCAGCGTGAAGATCACGTCGACGGACCCGCGGCGGCACCCGGCGCTGCGGTTCAACTACCTGTCCACCGAGAACGACCGGCGCGAGTGGGTGGAGGCCGTGCGGGTGGCCCGCAAGATCCTCAACCAGCCCGCGCTGGACCGCTACAACGGCGGCGAGATCTCCCCCGGCCCCGGCGTGGAGACCGACGAGCAGATCCTGGACTGGGTGGCGAAGGACGCGGAGACCGCGCTGCACCCGTCCTGCACGGCGAAGATGGGCGTCGACGAGATGTCCGTTGTGGACCCCGGGTCGATGCGTGTGCACGGCACGGAGGGCCTGCGGGTGGTGGACGCGTCGGTGATGCCTTACATCACCAACGGCAACATCTACGCGCCGGTGATCATGACCGCGGAGAAGGCGGCGGACCTGATCCTCGGCAACACCCCGTTGGCGCCGATCAAGGAGCCGTTCTACCGGCACAACGCCGGCTGAGACACCGACAGGTGCGGCGCCAGCGCGCGCAGGAAGTCCGGCGCGTCGAACGCCGCACCCGCGGACACCACGCCCGTCGCCCGGGTCCGTCCACTCAGGATCCGGGCGACGGCCTCCACCGCGAGCGGCGCGCTGATCGCGTAGATGTCCCGCCCGGCGGCGGAGATCCGGCGCTCCTCGGGGCCGCGGCGGACCACGACGTCGACGACGAAGGTCTGTGCCGAGCGGCCCCGCTCGTCGACGGCGGCCGGGGCCGCGGTGCCGGGCGCGGCCAGGTCCGCCGCCGCCTTGGCCGTCATGTAGGTGCGCACCTCGGGCACGTCCAGGTGGGTGGGGACGGTGACGATGTCGGCCATGCTGAACTCCCCGATGACGTCCTGCGACCCGAGCGGCGCGGGGAACTCCCACTCCAGCGTCGGCAGGGCGTCGTCGTGGTACTCCAGCCGTCCGCCGGTGTAGCGGACGCGGCGGTCGTCCCGCCGCTGCCGCGACACGGCCCCCGCCGCGAGCGTCCCGGCGGTGGGGTGCCAGCTGCTCAGGCCGTAGGCGAGGTGCACCTCGTCGGCCGCCGTCCAGTCCCCCATGGCGGCGGTGACCAGCAGGTCGCCGAGGCCGCCGAAGAACGCCATCGCCGGGACGACCACGTTCTCCCCGGCCCGCTCCGCGAAGTGGGCGAAGGTGTCGGCGTTCGCCTCGATCTCGGCGGCCACGTCGACGTACGGGACGCCCGCCCGCAACGCCGCCTCGATCAGCGGGGCGGCGGTCGTCGCGAAGGGCCCGGCGCAGTTGATCACGGCGTCCGCCCCGGCGAGGGCGCGGTCCAGTGCGGCCGGGTCGTCGACGGCCGCCGGCCGCACTTCGAGGTCCGGCTGCGCCACCGCCAGGAGCTTCTCCCGGTCGCGGCCCAGCAGCAGCGGGACGTGCCCGCGCTCGCGCAACTCCGCGACCACGAACCGCCCGGTGTGTCCGTACGCCCCGTACACCGCAACCCGTCCCATGCCTGCTCCCACGTGCTCGAAGTGATCCACTGCGGCAATCCTGTCCGGCCGGGCCCCCGCTGCCCAGTGTCCGGAACGACACGACCCGTACACTTTCGGACATGAACTCCGTCGCCGTCGCCACCACCGACGGCATGCTGCACTTCGAACTGGCGCTGGCCTGCGAGGTCTTCGGCTCGCCGCCGGACGCCGTGCGCGTCCCCTGGTACGACCTCAGCGTGTGCGGCGCGCGCCCAGTGCGGGCCGGCCGGTTCCGGGTCGAGCCGGACGGTGGTTTCGACCGGCTGGCCGAGGCGGACACCGTGATCGTCCCCGCGCTGGCCGACGTCGACGAAGACCCGCCCGCCGACCTGGTCGACGCGGTGCGCGCGGCTCACGAGTCGGGCGCGCGGGTGGTGTCACTGTGCACCGGCGCGTTCGTGCTCGCGGCCGCCGGCCTGCTGGACGGGCTGCGTGCGACCACCCACTGGGCGCACACGGACGAACTCGCCGCGCGCTACCCCCGGGTGACCGTGGACCCGGACGTCCTCTACGTGGACAACGGCCGCGTGCTCACGTCCGCGGGCAAGGCGGCGGCCATGGACCTGTGCCTGCACCTGGTGCGTCTCGACCACGGCTCGGCGATCGCGAACGTGGTCGCCCGCCGCCTGGTCGTGCCGCCGCACCGGGAAGGCGGGCAGGCGCAGTTCGTCAGCACGCCGGTGCCGGAGGACGACGGCCATCCGCTGGCCGAGCTGCTGCCGTGGGTGATGCGGCGGCTGGACCAGCCGTTGACGGTGGAGGACCTGGCGCGCCAGGCGAACCTGAGCTCACGGCACTTGGCCAGGCACTTCCGCGCCATCACCGGCACCACCCCGCTGCGGTGGCTGCTGGCGCAACGGATCCGCCGCGCGCAGGAGCTGCTGGAGAGCACGGACGACAGCATCGACGCGATCGCCGCCGCCGCGGGCATGGGCACCGCGACGACGCTGCGGCGCCACTTCCACCGCGCGGTCGGGGTGCCGCCGGACACCTACCGCCGCACGTTCCGGACCTGAAGCTCGGACCTGGCGATCAGCCACCACGCGCCGGCCGCGCCCGCGAGGTAGGCGACGCCGAGGAGCAGGAAGGACAGGCCGGCGCCGCGGCCCCAGTCCGTGACGGCGCCGAGCACGACACTCATCGCCGCGACGCCCACCAGCGTGCCGATCTGGCGGTTGGCGTTGAGCACGGCGCCGGCCACGTTCGCGTGCGCGACTCCGGCGAACTCGACCAGCGCGGCGGTCATCCCGGGCGAGATGATGCCCGCGCCGACGTTGGCCACCGCCACGGCGACGGCCAGGACCCAGTACGGCGTCTCGGTCGACATGCCGACCATGGCGAGCGACGCGATGCCGGCGACGAGCAGGAAGACCGTCAGCAGCACCCCGTTCGGGATCCGGCCCGCGATGCGCGAGTAGACCAGGTTGCCCAGCGGGAACCAGATCGTCATCGGCAACAGCTCCAGCCCGGCGAGGAGCGGACCGGCGTCGCGGGCGTGCTGGAAGTACAGGCTGAGCATGAACATGCCGCCGTAGACGGCGAAGTTGAACAGGAACCCGACCAGGTTCGCGCCGGTGAAACCCGCGCCGCGGAACAGGTTCCAGGGCATGACCAGGTTCTCGGCCCGCCGTTCGCGGGCGACGAGCGCGGCGGCGGCGAGGCCCAGCACCACGTACGCGGCCAGCACCGGGTGCGCCAGCCAGCCCAGCCGCGGACCTTCGATGAGCGCGAAGCTCAGCGCGGCGAGCGCCGCGATCCACAGGGCGTGCCCGGGCACGCCCAACCGGACGCGGCGCCCGTCGACCGCTGGGATGCAGCGCCGGGTCAGCAGGATGCCGGCAACGCCGATGGGCAGGTTGAGCAGGAAGATGCTGGGCCAGCTGAAAGCGCTTACCAAGAGCCCGCCGAGGGTCGGCCCGAGCGCGGCCGAGGTGGCGACGATCGCCGACCAGAGCCCGAGCATGCGGGTGCGCCGGCGCTTGTCGGGGAACGAGAACACCAGCAGGGACAGGGAACTCGGCATGAACAACGCGGCGCCCATGCCCTGGACGAGTCGCGCGGCGATGAGCACCCCGGCCGTGGGCGCGAGCGCGCAGGCGAGTGAGGCCGCGAAGAAGACCGCCATCCCGGCCAGGTAGACGGCCCGCGCGCCGAAGCGGTTCGCCAGGCCACCCGCGAGCATCAGCAGCGAGGCGAACACCAGCACGTAGCCGTCGACGATCCAGGTGAGTTCGGACAGCGAGGCGCCGAGCTGCTGCTGGATCGCGGTGCCGGCGACGTTGACGACGGTCACGTCGAGCGAGGCCATGACGAAGCCGGTGGCGAGCGCGGCGAGTTTCAGCCCGGAGGAGTCACGCACGGTAAGTACGATAGCCATCAAACTTCATGGTGGTCAAACTTCGACGATCATCGTAATATGGGTGCCGTGACGGACCGGATCAACGACCACCCCGCCGCGGAGGACATCACGCTGCAGGGCGTGCTCGACGCGCTGACCGACCCGGTGCGGCGCAGCATCGTGCGGCAACTCGCCGATTCGGGCGAGGACATGGCGTGCGGCACGTTCGACATCAACGTCACCCGGTCGACCAGCACGCACCACTTCAAGGTCCTGCGGCAGGCCGGGATCATCCGGCAGCACTACCAGGGCACGGTGAAGCTGAACGAGCTCCGCCGGGCCGACCTGGAGCGCGCCTTCCCCGGCCTGCTGGACACGATCATCGAGTCCGCCCGCCGAGAGGCGGGCCGTCAGCGCGCGTCCGCCTGACCGCCCCGCGCGGGGCGGTCCCCGCGCAGGTACCGGGTCACCATGGCGACCAGCTCGTTCTCCAGCGCCTCGGTCCCGATGGTCCGCGGATCGGCCATCGCCCGGTGGGTGTTCGTCTCCACGGTGAACACGATCAGCTCCGCGGCGGTGTCCAGGTCCCGCACACCCACATCGGGGTGCCGGGCGAGCAGGTTGCGCACTTGACCGACGCGCATCTTCCCGTGCCGGTCGATCGTGTCGAGGAGTTCCCGCGAAACCGGCGCCTGCTCGATCATGATCCGCAGCAGCTGGGGATCGTCGCGGTGGTTGTCGATCGCGTCCCGCACCAGGGCCCGGACCAGCTCCTCCAGGCTGCCCGGTGACAGGTCGAGCTGGTCGGCGGGCGTCCACCGGCCGCGGTCGATGTGCCGCACCAGCAGCTCCGCGAGGATGGCGTCCTTGTTCGGAAAGTACTGGTACAGCGAGCCGATCGAGACGGCGGCGCGCTCGGCGATGCGGTTGGTGGTGCCGGCGGCGTAGCCGTGCTCGGCGAAAACGTGAGCAGCGGCGGTGAGGATGCGCTCGCGGGTGAGCTCCGCGCGCACCTGCCGGGGCTTGCGACGTGCTTGAAGGCGACGGTCGTCCGACGGCATCGCACATCCTCCTCGTGGCGGGAAAAGCGAGTAGCCAAAAAGCTGAGCTATTGCTCACAATAGTGGCATGACCTGCGCTGACGCACCACACCAGCTCACCACTGTGGACGAGGTCGAGTCCATCGTCGGGCGCCCGGCGCCGATGATCACGCTCAAGCAGATCTCCGTCCTCGACGAGGGCTGCCGGGCCGTCCTGGCCCGCTCGCCGATCGCGGCCGTCGGCTATCGGGACGCCGGCGGCGCGAGCCGGACGACGTTCCTCGGCGGCGCGCCGGGGTTCGTCCGCGTCCACTCGGCCACCCGGTTCTCGTTCACCCTGGACGACGACGCGCGGGGTGCGGTCTCGTTCTTCTTCCTCCTGCCGGGTGTCGGGGAGGTGTTGCGCATCAACGGTTCCGTGGTCAAGCGGAAGGGCGAGCGGGTCTTCGCCGACGTCACGGAGGCCTACGTCCACTGCGCGCAGGCCATCCTCCGGTCCCGGCTGTGGCAGCCCCGCGATCCGGCCGGGCAGGCCGCCGCACCCGGAGGTGAGGGTCCACTGTGCCAGGCCGGGATCGCCGAGTTCCTCGCCGCGGCCCCGTTCCTCGCGCTGTCCACTTGGGACTCCTCCGGCGGGAGCGACACGAGCCCGCGCGGGGACCGGGAGGCGGTGGCGCGGATCGTGGACGGCCGCACGCTCGTCATCCCGGACCGGAAGGGCAACAAGCGCGCCGACACGCTGCACAACCTGCTGCAGGACGACCGGCTGTCGTTCGCCGCGCTCGTCCCGGGCCGGGACGAGGTGCTGCACGTCCGCGGGCGGGGCGCGATCACCGTCGACCCGGCACATCTGGAGCCTTTGGCTCTGCGCGGGAAGCCGCCGCACGCGGCGCTGCTCATCACTGTCGAGGACGCGTCGATCGCCGTCAACGACGCCGTGGTGCATTCGCAGCCGTGGAATCCCGGCGCCGACCGTGACCCGGTGCCGGATCTCCTTGCCGTGGCGGGAAAACACGTAGCCGCGTACTCGGCGACGGCCGCGGGCGGCGCCTTCCTGCTCAAGGCGGTCCCGGGCGCGAACCGGCTGCTGCGTCGGGTGATGGACCGCACCTACCGCTCGGGCCTGCGGAAAGAGGGCTACGAAGAGCCGCCCCGCTGAGCCGGGTCACGGACCGTCGTCGGCCGCGCCGGGTCACGGAGCGTCGTCGGCCGCGTTCCACATCGTCGCAAAGTTGGCCTCGTACTGGTCGTACAGAGAGCCGACGTTCGTCTTGATCATCGCTTCGTCGTTGCGACGCAGGGAGGTCTGGTTGAAGTTCGGGCTGCCGGTCAGCACCCAGCGGGCGTGCCGGTCGGCACCGTAGTCGCCCTCCAGCAGCAGGTACTTCGAGTGGATGCGGCCCGCCGTGCCGCCGTCGAGAGCGCGCAGCGTGATGTTCGGATGCGACTCCAGCACCGCGCGGACCTCGTCGTCGAGCAGGCCGTGCACGATGTCGACCCGGCAGCCCCGGCCGGCCAGTTCCGCGAGCCGCTCGGCGATCCCGATCCGGTAGACGTCCCATTCGGACATCCCGATGCGGATGGTCGTCGGCGTGCGGCACCCAGCCACGGCGAGGAACTCGACGATCGGGTCGCGCTCGGCGAAGGGGTGGAAGTAGGCCGTCACCGAGCCGCCCCGCATCCCCGTCCGCGTCACGTGCGCGTAGTCGCCGGTGGCCGCACGTGTTCGTCAGCGCTGGACACCAGCTGCTGCGGCGGTCGAACTTCTCCCGGCGCGCGATGCGGTCCGCCACGGACGGGAATCTCCAGCGGCTGCGGCCGGAGGTGCGCGTGCAGCCGATCCTGCCCGGACTGCGCTTCCACGACCTCCGGCATAGCCACAAAACCTGGATGATCGCCGACGGCATCCCCGAGGTCGCACAGTCACGGCGGCTGGGGCACCGGATTCCCGACGAGATCCGCGACGTCTACTCCCACGTCGCCGCCGAAGTCGAGGCCCGCCTGCTGGACAGCCTGGAACGCCGCTGGCACGACGCCATCGCCACCGTGCACGACCAGCACGGGCCGGTGATCACGCAACCACTGTTGCTCGCCGCCTGACACCCGGACGACACGTGGCCCGCTGCCCGTCCGGCAGCGGGCCACCGTCATATCCGGATCTCGTCGAGCGTCGTAGGCGTCGCCACACGGCCGGATCGCACCCGAACCACCGCCAACCGGTCCCAACCGCCCAGCTAGCCCGTCAGCCGGGCGCAACGGCGCCGATCCGACCGCTGCCGGCACGGAGCCGAATCGGGTTTCGGGCGCTTCGAGCAGGTTCAGGTCAGTTGGTCAAAGAGCGGCCGAGCAGGAGCGGTTAGGCGACCCCATTTGCCGCAGGAAGCATGATCCACTCCAGAATCGCTCCTGCACGCGCCTGTTGATCTTGAAATCGACGAGGCTGAGCGACCACGATGGAAACACGAAAAAGCCCGCTGACCTGGGCTTCCACCCAGAGCCAGCGGGCTCCCACAGACCGTCGGGCTGACAGGATTTGAACCTGCGACCCCTTGACCCCCAGTCAAGTGCGCTACCAAACTGCGCCACAGCCCGGCCATCGTCTCCCCGAGGGGCGGCGACGGGGGATAGCTTATTACGGACCGCACACAGCCCGGTAGCGGGGTGCCCTCAAGTCGCTGGCCTGCGAGGATCCGTGGGACCGCACCCCCAGGACGGTCCCACGTCCCCCCAGCCGAGGGCGGCCAGTGCCCCGAACCGTGGACGAACCTACGTCCCGGCCGCGCCCCAGGGACGGTCCCACACCCCGAGAGCCGCCCGGGCCGTGAGCGAGCCCGCGTCCCCGCTCGTGCACGGCCGCACCCCACGACGTGTCCCACGCCCCGAGGGCCGCCCCGGCCGTGAACAATCCCGCGTCCCCACTCGTGCACGGCCGCGCCCACGACTTCTCCCACGCCCCGAGGGCCGCCCCGGCCGCGGACGGACCCGGGAGGACCCGCGGCCCCGCCCGCCCGGCGGAAACCAGCGCCTCAGACGTGCGCGGCCAGCCGCTTCTGGAGATCCGGCGCCTCGGCCAACGCCTCCTGCACCCAGGTCGCCGCCAGGCCCGTGAACAGCTCCCTCGGCGCGGCCGACCAGTCGAGCGGCCCGAAGGGCGGCTCGGGGTCGTACTCGACTCCGAACTGCAGGATCTTCGCGACGTCCTCGTTGCTGAAGCGCGACGCCAGGTGCAGGGCCATGTCGATACCCGCGGAGACGCCCGCCGCGGTCAGTACCGCGCCCTCGTCGACCCAGCGGCGCTTCACGGGCGTCGCGCCGAACTCGCGCAGCGCCTCCAGGAACGACCAGTGCGTGGTGGCCTCCCGGCCCTCCAACAGGCCGGCCGCGCCCAGGATCAGCGCGCCCGTGCAGACCGACGCCGTCACGGTCGCCTGCGCAATCGCCGAGCGGACGTACTCCAGCAGCCGCTCGTTCGTCAGCGCCCGCAGCGTGCCGGCCTGCCCACCGGGCACCACCAGGGCGTACGGCGCCGGCACGTCATCAAAAGTGCGGTCCGCGCCCAGCGACACGACCGCGTCCGTGGCGACCGGTTCCAGCGTCTCGGCCACCACCGCGGTCTCGAACGACGGGTCGGCCTGCCGCAACGACGCCAGGACCTGGAGCGGGCCGATCAGGTCGAGGGGCGTGAGCCCGGGGTACAGCAGGAAAGCGATCGTCTTCATGCACCGCAGCCTGGCCTGCGCGACGGCCCGATCGGCCCCGGATGTCCGAAAACCTGGGATCGTCGTCGCACGGACGGCTACCCTTGCGCCATGCGCCGGATGGTCATCGTCGGGTACGAGGAAGCCGCTCTGCTGGACATCGCGTGCCCGGCGGACGTCCTCGACGCCGCCAACCGCTACGGCGCCACCCCGGCCTACGACGTCACCCTGGCCAGCCTCGACGGCCGCCCGATCCGCTGCCAGAACACCCTCACACTGGCCGCCCAGGCCCGGCTCGACCGGCTCCGCGGCCCGGTCGACACCCTGATCGTCGCGGGCGGCACGGGGCACGCGAAAGCCGCCGCGGACGTCAAGCTGACCACCCACGTGCGCCGGGTCGCCGCGACGGCCAGGCGCGTCGCGTCGGTCTGCACGGGAACCTCGGTGCTCGCCGCGGCGGGCCTGCTCAACGGACGGCGCGCGACCACGCACTGGATGTGGGCCGGCATGCTCGCCCGGCAGTACCCGGACGTCACCATCGACCCGGCGCCGCTGTTCATCCAGGACGGCAACGTGCACACCGCGGCGGGCGTGACGAGCGGCCTGGACCTCACCCTGTCGTTCGTCGAGGCCGATCACGGGCCCAGCCTGGCGCGCGAGGTGGCGCGCGGACTGGTGACGTACCTGCAGCGGCCGGGCAACCAGGCGCAGGTGAGCATGTTCCTCGCCGCGCCGCCGCCCGAGCACCGCCTGGTGGCCGACCTGGCGGCCCACATCACCGCGCACCCGGACGGCGATTTGTCGACCCGGACGCTGGCGGAGCGGGCAGGGTTGAGCGAACGGCAGCTGACGAGGTTGTTCCAGGAGCACCTCGGGACGCCGCCGGGCCGGTTCGTCAGACGGACGCGGACCGAGGCCGCGTCCCAGTTGCTGGCCACCACCGACCTGCCGCTGACCGCCGTCGCACGGCGGTGCGGGTTCAGCTCGGCCGAGACGCTGCGGCAGGCGTTCGTGGAGCTGTGCGGGACACCTCCATCGGCGTACCGCCGGGTGCACCGGCGGGCCGGAGCCGCCTGAGACCCGCTACGTCAGTTCCCCGGCCAGGGACGCCCGCCCAGACGTTCCGCCATCCGGTACGACTCGCGGACCTCCGCCCAGGCGTGTGCCGACAACCCACGCTGGTACTCGTCGAGCGCGTCGGCCACGGAGCCACTCGCATCCCGCAACGCCGTCAACAGCAGGCTCGCGTCCCGCAGCGCTGCCAGCGTGCCACTGCCGGCGGGGAACATCGCGTGCGCGGCGTCGCCGAGCAGGGACACCGGTCCGGCCGGCCAGCAGTCGCGTGGAAGGGACGTCCGCAGGGGCAGGAAAACCAGCGACGGCACCGAGACGCCCGCGATGATCTCACCGAGCACCGGGTGCCAGTCCCGGCTCTGCTCGCGCGCGACGGCGAGCAGGGTCTCGCCGTCCGCCCTGGCCAGGTCGTCCGGCAGGTGCCCGGCCGGCGCGGTCAGTCCCCACATCAGGTAGTTCCCGGTGTCCCGGAACCGCACGTCGAACCCCAGCCGCGCGGCCACCCGGTCCGGGTCGTCGCGGAATTCCTGCCACCCCAAGGCCATGCTGCGGCTCTCCGGCCCGGCGACGATGGCGAACCCGCCTGCCATCGCGTCCGGCAGGGCGGAACGGCGGGCGGCGGTGAGCGGTGTCTTGCCGTAGATCAGCCGCAGACCACTGTCGAACACGGGCGCGTCGGGGAGCAGCCGGCCGCGCACGGCCGAGTTCGCGCCGTCCGCCCCGACCAGCACGTCGCCCTCGGCGGCCGAGCCGTCCGCGAAGTGCGCCCGCACCCCGGCCTCGAGGAGCTCGTAGGAGGTGAAGGCCTTGCCGTAGTGGATGATCCGGCCGAGCCCGGCGGTCAGCACTTGGCGGAAGGTGAGCCGGTCGACCACGGCGTCGTCGGTGACCGGTTCCTGGTAGCGCTCCTGGTAGCCGGCATCGTCGAGCGCGACGAGCTGTTCGGTCATCAGCAGCGGCGGGCCGCCGGGCAGTCCGCTGGTCTCCCGGTACAGGCGGTGCACCGGCCGGGGCAGGCAGTCCCGCAGCAGGTGGTCGGCCTCCGGATCGAGGTGGATCCGGTAACCCTGACCGCGGGCGAACGGGTGCGGGTCGCGCTCGTACACGGCGACGTCGATGCCGGCGGCGTGCAGGCTCTGCGCGAGGGTCAGCCCGCCCAGGCCAGCGCCGACGATGATCACGCGGCAGCTCATGGCATGGCTCCTTCGAGAACGTGCTCGGGTGGCGTACGGCCTCAGGTCGTCGGGCGCTCTCCTTCCTCCTCGGCGAGGAAATCCCAGTTCAGGGCGCCGGAGGTGAGGTCGGCGACCAGCGACTCGACCCACACCAGCTCGGCGTGGCACAGCGCCCGCCGGTACTCGTCGTCCAGGAGCACCGCGCGTGGCAGCCGGTCCCGGACCCGGGACAGCTGGGCGTCCAGTTCCGCGACCCGGCCGGCCAGGCGCGCGGCGCGGAACTCCAGACCCGCCAGCCGGTCCGGCGCCTCCAGCACGTAGCAGCAGGTGAGGGCGGCGGCGAAGGCGTCCGCGCTGCGCGCGTCGGCCAGCAGGTCGCGCACCCAGTCGCGCAGCTCCCGCTCGCCCTCCTCGGTGATCCGCAGGACGGTCCGCTCCGGGCGCTGCCCGTCCCGCACGGTCTCCACGGGCTCGGCCCAGCCGGCGCCGGTCAGCCGGTCGACCGCGTGGTAGAGCCCGCGGGGCAGCCCGGACAGGAAGTCCCACCGCCGTTCCCGGATGGTGCGCAGCATGTCGTACGGGTGCGTGGGGCCTTCGGTGAGCAGCGCGAGCGCCGCCACCGCGACCAGGTCGCGCGCGGTCGTCCGACGGCTGGGCATGGATGTCTCCCCCTTAGTGCGTGAGGCACTAGTGCTTCACGCACTATACCCGATCAACGCCGATGTGGGCCGTAGTGATCGGTGCGGCGGGCGGGGGTGGGCACGGCCACGGTGCGGGGTCGGCGGCGACGACTGCCTGCGGCGGACCGGCCTGCTGGGAGTGGGCACCACGCCGCGAGCGGGCGTTACCGAATCTCTACAGTAGGGCCTGATGCGCAAATACCTGTGGCTGGTCCCGGTGCCCTGTGCGGTCTGGCTCTTCTTCGCGGTGCAGGGCATGATGCACTACCTGCCCACCCGCCCCCAGATCGACCTCGAGGTCTACCGCTACGGCGTGCAGGCCTGGTGGGACGGCCGCGACATGTACGGCACGCTGCCGGAGGTCGCCAACGGCGCGGAACTGCCGTTCGTCTACCCGCCGTTCGCCGCGCTGCTGCTGTCGCCGCTGGCGATGCTGCCGTGGGACGCCTCCGTGGTGACCCTGTACATCCTCAACGGCCTCAGCATGTTCGTCACCGTCTACCTGGTCGCCCGCGCGGTCCGGCCGCAGCTCGGGCGGGACGGGGGCGTCGCCGTCGCGTCGGTCGTCCTCCCGCTGACCGTCTTCCTCGAGCCGGTGAGCCAGACGTTCGGCTTCGGGCAGGTCAGCATCATCATGATGGCCCTGGTCACGATCGACTGCCTGGCCGGGCGCACCCTCTGGCCGCGCGGCTTCGGCATCGGGCTGGCGGCGGCCCTCAAGCTCACCCCGGCCGCGTTCGTGTTGTTCTTCCTGATCCGCCGCGACTACCGGTCGGCCATCACCTCGGCCATCACGTTCGGCGTCGCCACCGTGATCGGGTTCGTCGCGGACTTCGGCGGCTCCATCCACTACTGGTTCCAGGGCGGCCTGAGCGGCGGCGGTGTCAGCGGCACCGCGTTCGCCACCAATCAGGCCATCGAGGCGGTCATCGTGCGCACCGGGCTGAGCGGCGCGGCCGAGAAGGCCGTGTGGATCGTCCTGGTGCTCGGCCTGCTGGCGCTGGTCGCGAACGCGATGCGCCGCGCCGAGCCCGCACTCGCGTTGATGGCCAACGCCGGCCTGGCTCTGCTCGTCTCCCCCACCTCATGGTCGCACTACTACGTGTGGGTGGTCCCGGCGCTGGTAGTGGTGCTCGGTGTCACCGTGCGCCGCGCGCTGGAACGCTCCTGGCTCGCCGTGGCCTGGTTCGCCTGGGGGGCGCTGACCGCGGTGTTCTTCGTCTGGGCGCCGTTCCACAACCTGCCGGAGACCGACTTCCCGGTCGTGCACCGGGATTGGACGTTCCCCGAGCAGCTGTCCGCCGCCACCTACGTCCTGGTCGGCGTCGCCCTGCTGCTGGCCTTCGCGATCCCCCGCCAGAAGGCCCGCGAGCTGTCGATGCCGGTCACGCCCGCAAGGCGCCCCGCCGGCGCTGCCAATCGGTGACCGCCCCACAACCGGCCGCCAGTTCGGCCCGCAGCAACGCCTCCTGCTGAGCCGCGACCTCGTCACCCAGCAGCTTCGCCACGCGGTCCAGCCCGGACAGCGCCTCCCACGGCGCCTCCGGCAGCGCGCCCAGCACCTCCCCCGGGGGCGGCAGCGGCAGCGCCTCCTCGATGCCCGCCCGGCCCGCCGCGAGCAGCGCCGCGACCACCAGGTGCGGTTGCGCGTCGGCGCCGGCGAACCGGAACTCCAGCCGGAGCGACGCGTCCCGACCGGCCACGCGCACCGACGCCGTCCGGTCGTCGACACCCCACCGCAGCTCCCGCGGCGAGAACGGCGCCGTCCGCAACCGCACGTAGCTGTTCCAGGTGGGCGCCCACACCGGCGCGAGCGCCGCCGCGTTCCGCAGCACCCCGGCGAGGAACGACGCCATCACCGGCGACAACGCGGTCCCGTCCCCCGACGCGGGCTCCCCCGCCACCGTGGACAGCGACAGGTGCACGTGGCACGAACACCCCTGCCCCGGCTCCGGCGCCGCCAGGTAGGCCGCGGACACCCCGTGCTCCGCGGCCACCGACCGCACGATCAACTGCTGCAACAAGGCGTCGTCACACGCGGCGAGCGCATCCCGGTGCCGCAGCACGATTTCGTACTGCCCGGGATGGCACTCGGCGCGCGCGGACTCCACGCCCAGCCCGGACCGCTCCAGCGCCACCCGGAGATCGCGCAGCAGCGGCCGCATCCGCTCGGTCCCACCGACGGCGTAGTCCACCCCGTGCGTGCTCAGCGGCCCGTCGGCGTCGCTGAACACGACCTCGTGCTCGAGCCCCGCGGACGGCACGTACCCGAGCGATTCCAGCGCCGTCAGCTGCTCGGTCAAGACCCGGCGCGGAGCTGCCCGCGCCGGTTCGCCGTCCGGCCACTCGACGTCGCACACGATGCCGCACACCCCGTCCGGCAACGCGGTGATCGTCGCCAGATCGGGCCGCATCCGCAGGTCGCCGTAGCCGTCGACGTAGCGGGCCAACGGGCTGTCCGCGCCGAGCGGCAGCGCCTCCCGCTCGACGTCCCAGGCGAAGACATACGTGCAGATCCCGTAGCCGCCGGTGAGCACCTCCTCGGTCACGAACCGCCCGGACAGCTCGACCGCGGCGAACCGGGCGTGCGGGTCGGGCACCAGCAGCAGCACCCGCGGCACGTCGCCCCGGTCCAGCGCCGCGCGCATGCCCCGCGCGGCCGCCTCCCGCTCGGCGAGCGTGCGCGGCCCGACCGGGCGCGGCGCTCTCACCACGCCCCCGCCGGGTCCGGGGCGTGCAGCGGGTTCGGCACGCGGCCCCACCGCACGTCGAACTCGTCGTCGCGGTCGACCTTGTCGAACCCCTGCCCGGCCAGGTGTTCCCGGTTCAGCGTGACCCGCTCGACGTCCGGCGCGAACAGCAGGCACCGGTCGAACCGCTCGGCCACGTCCGGGTTCTCCGCGCGGTAGCGGCCGACGACCTCGCGCACCAGCTCCCAGAACCGCGCCCGCGGGAAGGCCAGGTCGTCGAGCAGGATCTCGGCCCAGAACCGCAGCTGCCCGGAGAACACCGAGCTGAACAGCGACTGCGCGAGCAGGTGCGCCGGCCAGCGCAGCATCTCGTCGGCGGCCTCCGGCGCGAGCAGCCGGTAGCAGTCGAGGTCCTCGTCGAGCAGGTCGACGCCCTGCGCGAAGTCCTTGATCGCCACGCGCAGCGGCCGCCCGTGCTCGTCGACGATCAGGATCAGGTTCTGGCCGTGCGGACAGAACCCGACGCCGTAGCGCAGCAGCCACTGCAGCAGCGGGGTGAGCAGCAGGTCGAACACGGTGCCGAGCCAGCGTTCCGCGCCCCAGCCGGAGCGCTCGATCAGCCCCGTCACGACCGACGCGCCGTCCGGGTCGCGGTAGGGCAGCGCGGCGAACGAAATCGCCTGCTCCCCCTCGGCCAGCCGCGACAGCAGCGGTTCGCGCCAGAGCGCGCCGAGCGTTTCGTGGAACCGGTACGGCAGCTCGTCGATGGCGCCGAACAGCGGGTGCTCGACCGACACGCTCGCGACCTCGCCGAGCAGCTCGAACCGGTACTTCTCGGTGAGCAGCGGATCGGCCGCGCCGACCCGCTTGAGCCAGCTCGTCACCGCGGGCCCGGCGAGCGTCGCGCCGGACGCGAGCCCGCGGTAGACGAGCGTGTTGCGCACCGAGACCGCGGTCTTGACGTCGTGCCGGTCCGGCCGGGACACGTTCGCCAGCGTCCGGACCGTCTGATGTGGACGGTAAGCGTCCCGCGACTCGCCCAGTTCGATCACGACCCCGGTCGCGAGTTCACCGGCGTAGAGCGTGCCGAGGACCTCGTCCGCCTGCCACGGGTGCACGGGCACCCACACGTACTCCGCCGGATCGGCGATGCGGGTGAACTCGGCGCGCTGGTCGTCGTCCAGCTCCCCGGCGAACAACCGGTCGGCCGAAAGCTCTTCGACGCAGCGGAACCGCGCGTGGTCCCGGTGCACGGCGAACCACCGCAGCCGCACGTCGGCCCCGGCCTCCGGCGCGTACCGGGCGCGGTCGTCCGCGGAGAACCCGACCCGGCCCTTGTTGAGCACCAGCCGCGGATGCCCGGTCAGGTGCCCGTCGGCGAGGTTGTAGTCCATCGTGGACAGTTCCGCGGCGCTGGGCGCGCGGCGCAGGCGGGCGGCCTCGTTGGTCACCGTGGCCGTCAGCTCGGCCAGCACGTCCGCCAGCCGCAACCCGGACAGGCCCAGCTCCTTGCGGGCGTCCACCACCAGCACCCGGGGATCCGTCGCCGGTTCGCTGTCCCGCAACGCCGACCCGGGCTCCACCGTCCACGATTCGAACGCGCCGCGCCGGGCCCGGAACTCGTAGGTCACCTCGGGCAGCTTCAGCCGCCACAGCCTGCGCTCCTCGTCGTCCGCGGGCTCGGGGCGGAACAGGCCTTCGTAGGACAGTTCGCCGAGCATCTTGTGCACGACCAGCGTGCCGGCCGCGCGCCACGCCTGGGCAGTTTCCACGCTCACTCCTCCAACCCGAACCGCGTGAACGCCGTGCGACACGGCAACCGGTAGACGGTGCGGCCGCAGACCGCGTTGACGATCGAGGCGGCGCGCCACGCCGCCAGCCCGAGGTCCGGCGCACCGACCCCGTGCGTGTGTCGTTCCGCGTTCTGCACGAAGATCGCGCCGCCGATCTCCGGCGCGAGCCGCAGCCGGTAGTCGCGCTCGACGACCGGGCGGCCGCTGCCGTCCCGCGCGACCGCGTCCGCCAGCGGCCCGAGCACCCCGTCCAGCGGCCGCTCCCGGTAACCGGTGGCGGCGACGACCGCGTCGGTCACCCAAGTCGCGGTGCTGCCTTCCTGCCGGTGCCGCAGGCCCAGCGCGATCCGCTCGCCGTCGCGCCGCGCGGACACCACCTCCACGCCCGGCGTCAGCGTGACGCCCGGCCAGCCGCCGCCGACCGAGCGGCGGTACAGCTCGTCGTGGATGTCGGCGATGGTGTCGGCGTCGATCCCCTTGTACAGCTGCCACTGCGCGGGCAGCAGCCGGTCGCGCTCGGCCTCCGGCAGCCGGTGGAAGAAGCGCGTGTAGTCGGGCGTGAACTGCTCCAGCCCGAGCTTGGAGTACTCCATCGGCGCGAACGACACCGTCCGCGTCACCCACCGCAGCCCGTCCGGTTGCTTGCGGTGCCGCAGCAGGTCCAGGAACACCTCCGCGCCGGACTGGCCCGAGCCGACGACCGTCACCGCGGGCAGCACCAGCAGCCGTTCCCGCTCGGACAGGTACTCCGCGGAGTGGATCACGGGCACGTCCGGATCGCCGGCGAGCGCGCGCAACGGTTCCGGGACGCGGGGTTCGGTGCCGATGCCGAGCACGACGTTGCGCGCGCTGATCTCCCCGGCGGCCGAGCGCAGCCGGAACAGCCCATCGCGCCACTCGATCCCGGTGATGTCGGTGCCGAACCGGCAGCTGTCCAGCCGCTGCGACACCCAGCGGCAGTAGTCGTCGTACTCCGCGCGCGGGATGTGGAAGCGTTCGGCGAAGTAGAACGGGAACAGCCGGTCCTTGGCGCGCAGGTAGTTCAGGAAGGACAGCGCGCTGGTCGGATCGGCCAGCGACACCAGGTCGGCCAGGAACGGCACCTGCAGGGTCACGCCGTCGAGCAGCAGGCCGGGGTGCCAGCGGAACTCCGGGCAGCGGTCGTACAACGCGACGGTCAGGTCCTCGACCGGCTCGGCGAGCGCGGCCAGCGACAGGTTGAACGGGCCGATCCCGACCCCGGCCAGATCGACCGGAGTCACCGCAGGACCACCTCGGCGGGCTGCGCCGCGGCGGCCGCGACCACCGACTCCAGCAGCGGCCGGTAGTCCTCGGCGCTCGCGTGCGGGTGCAGCAGGGTCAGCTTGAGCCACACGCCGTCGGACATCGTTGCCCTGCCGACGATCGCGGTGCCCGCCTCCAGCAAGGTGCGGCGCACCCGCGCGACCAGTTCGTCGTCGGCGTCCACCGGTTTGAACAGCACCGTGGACAACGTCGGCGCACCCCACAGCCGCAGGCCCGGGTGCCGCTCGATCATGGCCGCGACTTCGGCCGCGGTGGCGCAGCAGTGCTCGACGAGCGCGCCCATGCCGTCGATGCCGAGCGCCCGCAGGGTGACGGCCATCCGGAACGCGTCAGGGCGGCGGGACGTGCGGATCGAACGGCCGAGCAAGTCCGGCAGCCCGGCCTCGGTGTCGTCGTCCGCGTTGAGGTACTCGGCGCGCACCGACAACGCCGACAGGTCCGCGGCGTTGCGCACCGCGAGCAGGCCCGCGGAAATGGGCTGCCAGCCGAACTTGTGGGCGTCCAGCGCGACGGAGTCCGCTTCGCCGAGGCCGTCGAGCAGGGGCTTCAGCTTCGCGCTGCACAGGGCGAGTCCGCCGTAGGAGGCGTCGACGTGCAGGCGCGCGCCGTGCCGACGACACACTGCCGCCAGCTCGCGCAGCGGGTCGATCTCGCCGGTGTCGGTGGTGCCCGCGGTGGCGACCACGACCGCGGGCGAGCCGAGTTCGCGCAGGGTCTCCTCCAGCGCGGCCGGGCGCATGCGTTCGCCGTCGCAGTCCACCAGGACCGGCGCGGGCAGGCCGAGCAGCCACGCCGCGCGGGCGACGCTGTGGTGCGCGTTGCGCCCGCACACCGGGCGGACGGCCGGCTCCGGCTCGCGCGCGAGCAGCAGCCCGAGCAGGTTCGACTCGGTGCCGCCGGTGGTGACGACGGCGTCCGGCGCGGGGGCGTCCGGGTAGCAGAGCCGCGCGATCAGGGTGACCAGCTCGCGTTCGATCTCGCTCGCGACCGGGGCCTGGTCCCACGAGTCCATCGACGGGTTGAGCGCGCTCGCCACGACGTCGGCGGCCACCGCGACGGCGAGCGGCGGACAGTGCAGGTGCGCCGCGCACGCCGGGTCGGCGGGGTCGACCGAGCCCGCGGCCAGCAGCCGGGACATCTCGGAAAGCGCTTGCGCGGCTCCGACACCGGTGGCCCCGGCCAGCGGTTCCGCGCCGGTCAGGGCCGCCACCCCGGCCGCGACGGCAGCCGGCCCGCCCGCCGGGCCCGGTCCGCCGCGTTCCGCCGCTCCCGCGCCCATCGCGTCGAGGACCAGCGGGATCAGCTCGGCCAGCCGCCGGTGTCCCGCGCGGCCACCGGCCAGCCCGGCGCTCTCCGGTATCGATTCGCCCACTCACCGCTCCTTAGGTATGCCTACGCTAAGCCACGATACGGACACCGTGCGCCGCAGGCACACCCCCGGCGGGCACGTTCCTCCCAAAGTGCCCGCCCGGGGAGCGTCAGTCATGCCGCCAAAGGGGTCACGGCGGCGTGTGCCGGGTCACCGGGGCGCGAGCGCCTCCACCTGCCGCACCGGGTCGTCGCCGGTGGGCAGCAGGGCGATCACCGGCGTGGTCAGCCCGTTGTCCACATAGGACTGCACCTTTTCCCGGCACTCCTCGGGGCTGCCGTGCACGACCAGGTCGTCGACCACCTCGTCCGGAATCAGCTCGTTCGCCCGCTTCCGGTCGCCAGCGCGCCACGCCTCGTGCATCGGCGCGAGCGCCTCGCCGCGGCCGAGCCAGTCGTGGAACGCCGCGTACACCGGCACGGTGAGGTAGCTGCTGATCAGCATCCGGCCCAGGCCACGCGCGGCTTCGCGGTCGGTGGTCGGGCAGACGAAGATCCGCGCCGCCAGCTCGGTGTCCGGCCCGATCTCGGCGCGCACCTGGCGGACGTCGGCAGGCGAGAGCCAGTTCGTGATCGCGCCGTCGGCCTCCTTCGCGGCCAGCTTCAGCATGCCCGGCCGCAACGCGGCGAGCATGATCGGCGGCGCCGGCTCCGGCGCGCGCTCGAGCCGGAACTTGCTCACCGAGAACGTTTCGTACTCCGCCGTCACCTTCTCCCCCGCCAGCGCGGCACGCAGGAACCGCAGCGTGTCCCTGGTGCGGGCGAACGGTTTGGCGAACTCGGCGGCGTTCCAGCCCTGCACGATCACCGGCGAGGACGCGCCGATGCCGAGCACGAACCGGCCGGGCGCGGCCTCCGCCAGTGTCGCCGCGGACATCGCCAGCAGACCGGGGCCGCGGGTGTAGACCGGCACGATCGCGGTGCCCAGCCGCAGCTCCGGCGCCCACTGCGAAGCCAGCAGCAGCGGCGAGAACGCGTCCGTTCCCGCGGTTTCGGCCGACCACGCGTCGGTGTAACCGAGCGCGGGCAGCCGCTCGATCAGCTCACGGTGCGCAGTGAGCGGCACCCCGGTCAGCGGAATCGTGATTCCCCAGCGCTTCATCGCGCAGCAGCCTCCAGCTCTCGTTTGATCCAGTCCACCTGGACCTTCATCAGGTTCTCCGCGACCTCTTCGGCCTGCGGCGTCATGTGGGTCGCGCCGACCAGCGGCAGGAACACGTGCGGGCGGCCCGCGGCCAGCAGCGCCGAAGACAGGCGCAGCGCGTGCGCGACGAACACGTTGTCGTCGGCAAGGCCGTGCACGATCAGCAACGCGCGCCGCAGCTCCGGCGCACTGGCGATCAGCGAGTTGCGCTCGTAGGACTCCGGCTCCTCGTCCGGCACGCCGAGGTAGCGCTCGGTGTAGTGGGTGTCGTAGAGGGACCAGTCGGTGACCGGCGCGCCCGCGACCGCCGCGTGGAAGACGTCCGGGCGGCGCAGCACGGCCAGCGCGGACAGGTACCCGCCGTAGGACCAGCCGCGGATCGCGACCCGGGACAGGTCGAGCTCCGGGTGGTCGGCGGCGACCGCGTGCAGGGCGTCCACCTGGTCGGTGAGCGTCACCTCGGCCAGCTCGCGCACGATCTCCTTCTCCCACGCCGGCCCCCGGCCCGGGGTGCCGCGGCCGTCCGCGACGAGGACCGCGAAGCCCTGGTCGGCCAGCCACTGCGAGGTGAGGAAGGCGTTGCGGCTCTGCAGGACGCGTTGCGCATGCGGGCCGCCGTAGGGGTCGAGCAGGACGGGCAGCTTGCCGTCCCCGGGCCGGTACCCGGTGGGCAGCAGCAGCGCGGCACGCAGGCCACGCTCGCCGACGGTGAGCCATTCCGGGTCGGGTTCCAGGCCCGGGTCGACCGGGTAGGAGCGGACCTCGGCGAGCGGGCGGCCGTTGCGCAGCACGGTCACTTCGGGGCCGCTGCGGCGCAGGCTCCACGACGACAGCACGGTGATCTCCGCGGTGCCCGCGCCGACGTGCACGCCGTCGGCGTCGGACAGCCGGGTCACGCCGTCCGGGCCGGTGCGGTAGACGTGGATCTGCGTCGGGTCACTTTCGCTCGCGCTGAACAGGACCTCGGCGCCGACGTGCAGCACCGAGCGGACCTGCAGGCCCGGCTCCGTGACCGGTTCGCCGTCGACCACCAGCCGGTAGCTGCCGTCCGCGGCGCTGACGTGCACGAGCCGCCCGTCGGTGGTCCAGGCGGGCACGCCGGGCACGATCTCGACCCAGTGCGGATCGGTCTCGGTGTGCAGCAGCTTGGTGGAGCCGTCGGCGGGATCGACCGCGTAGAACGCGAGTTCGCGCTGGTCGCGGGGCTGCACGGCGAGCAGCGGCGGGCCGCCCGCCGACCAGTGCACCGCGACCAGGTACTCCCAGTCGCCGCGCTCGACGTCCACCCGGGTGCCGTCGAGGCCGAAGAAGGCCAGCGAGACGTCGACGTTCGTGGTGCCCGCCGCCGGGTACGCGACGGTGTTCGCGCCGGCCTCGGGGTGGGCCGGGTCGGAGATGGTCCAGCGGGGCACGTCCGCGCGGTCGGTGCGCTCGACGAGCAGGGTCTGCCCGTCGGGCGACCACCAGTAGCCGCGGGCGCGGCCCAGTTCCTCGGCGGCGATGAACTCGGCCAGGCCCCACGCGATGTCCTCGCCGTCCTCGCCGGCCAGCACCGTGTCTTCCCGCGTGGCGAGGTCGATGACGCGCAGCTTGCGATCCCGGACGTAGGCGATGTGGGTGCCGGTGGGGTTCGGGCGGGGGTCGACGACGGAGGTGTCGACCAGTTCGGTCACCTCGCGGCTGCCCAGGTCGACGGTGTAGAGCTTGCCGGACAGCGAAAAGGCGGCCAGGCGGAACTCGTCGTCCACGGCGTAGCCGACCACGCCACCCGCGCTCTCCCGCATGCGCTCGCGGCGGGCCCGCTCCTCCGGCGGCAGCTCCTCCTCGCCGGGCAGCAGCTCGGCGGCGTCCACGACCTTGGTCTCCCCGCCCCGCGTGAGGTCGAGTTCCCAGAGGCTGTTGCGCCGGTCGGTGCCGGACTCCGAACGCAGGAACAGCAGGCGCGACCCGTCGGGCGCGACGCGGAACTCGCGCGGGGTGCCGAGGGTGAAGCGCTGGGTGCGGGCCTGCTGGCGGAGGAAGGAGAGCTCGTCGGTCACGCCTCGCACTCTGTCAAACGACGCCCGGTCTTGGCGAGCGACGGTTGACTCTCTCTGTCAGTATTCGCTAACGTTAGTGAATACTGACAGAAAGGATAGATCATGGGACAGCAGGTCGCGTTCTTCGAAGTGATCAGCGCGAACGCCGAACGGGCGCGGAAGTTCTACGCGGAGCTGTTCGACTGGCAGGTCGACGCCGACCCGGCGATGGGCGGCTACGCGCTCGTCGACACGGGCGGGGGCATCGGCGGCGGGATCGGGCCCTCGACGGGCCCCGGCGACACCGGCGTCAAGATCTACATGCGGGTCGACGACCTTGACGCGTACCTGGACCGGGCGGAGCGGTTGGGCGGGAAGCGGCTGGTGCCGCCCACCGACCTCCCCGGCGACTTCGGGCGGTTCGCCATCTTCGCCGACCCGGATGGCAACCAGGTCGGACTCTGGGCGTAGGAGCGGGCATGACGGACGACGAGCGGACGGACGAGGCGCTGCGGGCGCTCGCGGAGCCCAGGCGGCGCGCGATCCTCCGGCTGGTCGCCCACGACGAGCTGGCCGCCGGCGAGATCGCGGAGTCCTTCGACGTGAGCCGCACGGCGGTCAGCCAGCACCTCACCGTCCTGAAGAACGCGGGACTGCTCGACGAGCGGCGCGACGGTACCCGCCGGCTCTACCGCGCCCGCCCGGACGGCCTCGCCGGGCTGCGGCAGTTCCTCGACGACATGTGGGCCTCATCCCTCGACACGGCCCGGCGGCTGGTCGAAGCTGAGCGGGGGATCGGCGAAGACGACACGGCGAGAGGTTCGGCATGACCGACATCCTGAGCCGGCCGCCGGTGCGGCAGGCGACCCTCGTGCGCAGCGACGCCGCGCACACCTTCGACACGTTCGTCCGCACGATCGGCGTCTGGTGGCCGGTCGAGCCGTTCTCCCGCGGCGGGGACCGGGTGCGGGACGTGACTTTCGAGCGCCGCACGGGCGGCCGCGTCTACGAGACGTGGGACGACGGCACCGAGCACGACTGGGGCGAGGTGCTCGCGTGGGACCCGCCGGAGCGGTTCACCATGACCTGGCTGGTCACCCCGGCGCCCACCGAGGTCGAGCTGACCTTCCGGGCGCTTGGCCCCGCGCTCACCCGGGTCGCGGTGGAGCACCGCGGCTGGGAGGCGCTCAGGGACGAGCAGGTGCGGGCGTCCTGCGCACTCGACGGCGGTTACGCCGGCGGCGCGTTCACCGAGGGCTGGGCGCGGATCCTGGGCCGGCTCACCGAGGCGGCGGAGCGTGCGGCATGAAGTACCTGGTGTTCTACGAACCGGCGGACAACGTCCTGGAGCGCGGCGCCCCGCACATGGACGCCCACTCGGCGCGGATCCGCGAGTTCCACGCCCGCGGCGACCTGCTGCTCGTCGGCACGCTGGAGAACCCGCAGGTGAACGGGTCGCTCAGCGTGTTCCGCACCCGCGAGGCCGCGGAGGAGTTCGTGGCGGGCGACCCGTTCGTGCGCAACGGCGTGGTGAAGAACTGGTACGTCCGGGAGTGGAACGAGGTACTGGCGCCCTGAGCGGTGCAACGAACCTCCGGAATCACGCCCAAGTGCGCAACGATCAGCCCGTCGAAGCAACGATCGACGGATGATTCCGGGCGTGAAGTGCCCTTAGCCTGAAGGCATGACGACCTCCGCGGCCGAGTTCATCGCGCTCGACGAGCGCTGGAGCACGCACAACTACCACCCGCTGCCCGTGGTGATCGCCGAAGCCGACGGCGCCTGGGTCACCGACGTCGAGGGCCGCCGGTACCTCGACTTCCTGTCCGCATACTCGGCGCTGAACTTCGGGCACCGGCACCCCGCCCTGATCGCGGCGGTGCAGGAGCAGCTCGGGCGGGTCACGCTGACCTCGCGCGCGTTCCACCACGACCAGCTGGGCGCGTTCTGCCGCGAGCTGGCCGAGCTGACCGGCACCGAGATGGTGCTGCCGATGAACTCCGGCGCGGAGGCGGTCGAGTCCGCGCTCAAGATCGCCCGCAAGTGGGCCTACGAGGTCAAGGGCGTGCCGGACGGGCGGGCCGAGATCGTGGTCGCCGGGTCGAACTTCCACGGCCGCACGACGACGATCATCTCGTTCTCCACCGACGAGACGGCGCGCGCCGGGTTCGGCCCCTACACCCCGGGGTTCACGGTGGTGAAGTACGGCGACGCGGCGGCACTGCGCGACGCGATCACCGAGCGCACCGCGGCGGTGCTGCTGGAGCCGATCCAGGGCGAGGCCGGGGTGCTGGTGCCGCCGGAGGGGTACCTGGCGGAGGCGCGCCGGCTGTGCGACGAGACCGGGACGCTGCTGATCGCCGACGAGATCCAGTCCGGGCTGGCCCGCACCGGCACGCTGCTCGCGCTGGAGCCGAGCGGGGTGCGCGCCGACCTCTACACGCTGGGCAAGGCGCTGGGCGGCGGGATCCTGCCGCTGTCCGCGGTGGTCGGCCGCCGGGACGTGCTGGGAGTCCTGAAGCCGGGCGAGCACGGCTCGACCTTCGGCGGCAACCCGCTGGCGTGCGCGGTCGGCCGGGCGGTGATCAAGCTGCTGTCCACGGGCGAGTTCCAGGCGCGGTCGGTAGAGCTGGGCGCGCGCATGCACGCGCGGCTCGGGGAACTGGTCGGGCACGGGCTGGCCGAGGTCCGCGGCCGCGGCCTGTGGGCGGGCATCGACATCACGCCGGGCGGGCTGTCCGGCCGCGAGGCGTGCGAGGCCCTGGCCGCGAAGGGGCTGCTGGCGAAGGAAACACACGGCGCGACGCTGCGGCTGGCGCCACCGCTGGTGATCTCGGAGGCCGATCTGGACCGGGGGCTGGACATCCTGGAGGAGGTTCTGGCCGGCTGACCGCCACTGTGGGCCCCGCCGCGGCGCAGGTGGCACTCGCGGGCGCGAACTCGCGGGCCGGAGCGGGGCCTCGCCGAGCGGGGGGCCTCTCCGGGCGGAAGTGGGGGCCTCGGCCGGGCGGGAGCGCAGACTCGCCCCCGGGGGCGAACTCTGGCTCTCGCCGGGCGGGAGCCGGGCCTCGCCGGGGCGGGAGCGGAACCCGCCGCCTGGGCGCTGACGTGGCCCTCATCACCGCGAGCGCAACTCGCGAGCGCAGCGGGGCCACGCAGGGCGCGAGTTGGGGCCCGCCACCGCGGGCGCGGAACCCGCCACCGCGAACGTGCAACTCCCGGGCGGGAGCCGGGGCCTCGCCGGGCGCGAGCACGCAACCCGCCGCCCCGGGCACAAAACGTGGCCCCCGCCACCGCGAGCGCGCAACTCCCGAGCGAAGCGGGGCCTCGCCGGGCGCGAACGTGCCCCTCGCCGCGCGAGCGCGCAACTCGCGGCCGGGCGCGGGCGCCTCGCCGCGCGGCACCGCGGCACTCGCGCGGCGCGGCTGAAACCGTCCACCCCTCCCGTACGTTGTGCAGTCAACGGAGGGAGCAGGGGATGGAACGGGCACTGGTGCCGGGTGAGCTGAGCGATCCCGAGGAGCTGCACGCGCGGGGCCGGGAGCTGGGGGAACGCACGCCGCCGACGGCGCACGACCACGCGGCCGCCGGGGAGCACCGGCCGTCGGTCGCCGAGTTCGTCGAGCACAGCAACGCCGGCCGCCTCGACGACCTCGTCCCGCTGCGGATCGGGCGCATGATCGCCTCCCCGTTCGCGTTCTTCCGCGGCGCGGCCGGGCTGATGGCCGCGGACCTGGCCGGGACCCCGCACAGTGGACTGTCCGCCCAGATCTGCGGTGACGCGCACGCCGCGAACTTCGGCCTGTACGGCACGCCGGACGGCCAGATCGTCATGGACATCAACGACTTCGACGAGACCATCCGCGGGCCGTGGGAGTGGGACCTCAAGCGCCTCGCCGCGAGCCTGGTGCTCGCCGGGCGCGAGGGCGGGGTGTCCGAAGAGGACTGCCGGGACGCGGCCGAGGACGCGGTGAAGTCCTACCGGCGCGTGGTGCGCCAGCTCGGCGAGGCGTCGTTCCTGCGCTCGTGGAACGCGCTCGCCGACGCGGACGCGCTGTCCAAGGTGAAGGCCCACGACCTCGCCGACGAGTTCAGCGAAGCCGCCGAGAAAGCGCGCCGCAACACCAGCGCCCGCGTCGCGGCCAAGTGGACCGAGCGCATCGACGACCACACCACCGGCCTGAGCCACCACCGCTTCGTCGAGGACCCGCCGGTGCTGAGGCACGTCGACGAGCCGACCGCGGACGCCGTGGCCGACGGGCTGGTGTCCTATGTGCACACCCTGCGCGAGTCACGGCGCAACCTGATCGCCCGCTACCGCATTGCCGACGTCGCCTTCCGCGTCGTCGGCACCGGCAGCGTCGGGTTGCGCAGCTACGTCGTGCTGCTGCACGGCAACACCGACGAGGACCTGGTGCTGCAGGTCAAGGAGGCCCGCCCGTCCGCGCTCACCCCGTACCTGCCGGAGCACCGCACCGAGCACGAGGGCCAGCGCATCGTGTACGGCGCCCGCCTGGTGCAGGCCGAGACGGACATCCTCCTCGGCTGGACCACCATCGAGGGCAGGCCGTTCATCGTGCGCCAGTTCCGCAACATGAAGGGCGCGATCGAGCCCACCGAGCTGGGCGGCAAGGACCTCGACGACTACGGCCGCCTGGCCGGCGCGCTGCTCGCCCGCGCGCACATCCGCTCGGTCCACCCGCGGCTGCTGGCGGGATACTTCGACGGTGACGACCAGCTCGACGAGGCCATCGGCCGCTACGCGGTGCGCTACGCCGACCAGACCGAGTCCGACCACGCCGAGCTGGTCACCGCGGTCAAGAACGGCCGCTTCCCGGCGATCGCGGACTGACGCGTGAGGTGGGCCGTCGTCGCCGTGTGCGCGGCGGCCGCACTGGCGATCGGCGTCCCGTTCGCCGGGGACACCACCGCCACCGGCCCCGACGCCACGGTCACCGCGTGGATCGACGGCGTGTTCGGCGGACAGCCCACGCTGCTGGACCTGTTCGTGCTGCCCACCGAACCGGTCGTGCTGCTGCCGCTGCTCGCGATCGTGGTGCTCGCCTGCGCGCTCGGCCGCCGCTGGGACGGCGTGGCGCTGGCGGTGCTGGGCGTCGCGGTGCCGGTCGCGCTCAACACGTGGGTGCTCAAGCCGCTGTTCGACCGGATGAAGTACGACTACCTCGCCTACCCGAGCGGGCACACGGTCAGCATGGTCGCCACGCTCACCGTGCTGGTGCTGCTCGCCCGGTCCGGGATCGCCCGGGCCGTCACGGTCGGCGTGAGCGCGGTGATCCTCGTGATCGCGGGCATCGGGCTCGTCGGGCTGGGCTACCACTACCCCACCGACGTGGCTGGCGGCGCGTGCTTCGCCGTCGCCGTGGTGCTGGCGCTCAGCTCACCGACGCGGCGTCTCGCGCCAGCGCGGTCAGCCGGCTCACCGCCCGCAGGTACTTCTTCCGGTAGCCCCCCTGCAGCATCTCCTCGGTGAACAGCTCGCCGAGCGACCCGCCGGAGACGACCACCGGGATGGCCCGGTCGTAGAGCCGGTCCGCGAACGCGACCAGCCGCAGCGCCACGTTCTGGTCCGGCGCAGGTCGCACACCCCGGATGTGCACGACGGACACGCCGTCGACGAGACGTCCGTAGCGGGACGGGTGCAGCTTCGCCAGGTGCTCGCACAACGCGTCGAAGTCGTCGAGCGTGGCGCCCTCGCGGCTCTCCGCCGACGCGAGCAGGGTCTCCTCGTCCACTGGCGGCGGCGCGTCCGGCAGGCCGCGGTGCCGGTAGTCCGGCCCGTCCACCCGCACCACCGAGAACCGCGACGACAGCGACTGGATCTCGCGCAGGAAGTCCTCGGCCGCGAACCGGCCCTCGCCGAGCTTGTCCGGCAGCGTGTTGGACGTCGCCGCGACGTACACGCCGGCGTCGGTCAGCTCCCGCAGCAGGCGGGTGACCAGCATCGTGTCGCCGGGGTCGTCCAGCTCGAACTCGTCGATGGCGAGCAGCCGGTGCTCGGACAGCCGCCGCACCGCCTCGCCGAAGCCGAGCGCGCCGACCAGGTGGGTCAGCTCGACGAACGTGCCGTAGGCCTTCGGCGACGGCGCGTCGTGCCAGGTCGAGGCGAGCAGGTGGGTCTTGCCGACACCGAACCCGCCGTCCAGGTAGAGGCCCTGCTTCCCGGGCGCGGGCGCCGAACCGCCGCCGAACAGCGACCGCAGCTTGGACTTCTTCGGCGCCGCCTTCTCGATGCGCGCCGCGAACGCCGAGCACGACTCCACCGCCTGCGCCTGGCTCGGCTCGTCGGGGTTCGGCACGTAGGTGGCGAACCGCACGGCGTCGAAGCGCGGCGGCGGCACCAGGGCGGCGATCAGCTCGTCCGCTCCCAGCTCGGGCTGCCGGTCGGTGAGGTGCGCGGGCATCTTGCGAGGGTATCGGGACCCGGCCGCGCAGCCCTGGCGGCGGCCGCGTGATGTGATGGAGATCGTGCGCAGCCTGTGGCCCGAACCCCTCGACGACGTGACCGACGACGACCTGGACCGGATCTACGGCTACCCGGCGGACCTGGACCGGCCGTTCGTGCAGGCCAACTTCACCTCCTCCGCCGACGGCGCCTCGACGCTGGAAGGCCGGTCCGAGGGCCTGTCCGGGCCCGCGGACAAGCGGATCTTCTTCCACGGCCGCCTGCTCGCCGACGTCGTGCTGGCCGGCGCCGGAACCGTCCGCGCGGAGAACTACCGCGGCGCGCGCACCACCCCCGAACGCCGCGAGCGCCGGGCCCGGCTCGGGCTCGCCGAGGTGCCACCGATCGCCGTGGTCACCGGCAGCGCCCGGCTCGACCCGGCAGCGCCGCTGTTCACCGACACGAAGGTGCCGCCGATCGTCATCACCACCGAGCACGCCCCCGCGGACCGGCGGAAGGCGCTCGCCGACGCGGGCGCGGACCTCCTCATCGCGGGCGTGGAGACCATCGACCTGCGCAGTGCGCTCGACCAGCTCGCCGACCGCGGGCTGCTCCGGGTCAACTGCGAGGGCGGGCCGCACCTGTTCGGCGAGCTCGTCGCCGAGGACCTGGTCGACCAGCTGTGCCTGACCGTCGCGCCGCTGCTGGCCGGCGGCGGCGCGGACCGCATCGCGATCGGCCGGATGGCGAGCGAGGCCCGGGACATGGATCTGGCATCGATCCTGGTCGAAGACGGTTTCACGATGCTGCGGTACCGCCGTCGCGCATAAAGTGGGCGCATGCTGCCGCTGACCCCGCCGATCCAGCCGATGCTGGCGAAACCGGCGAAGTCGATCCCGGACTCCGACGAGCTGCTGTTCGAGCCGAAGTGGGACGGCTTCCGCTGCCTCGTCTTCCGCGACGGCGACGAGCTGACGCTGCAGTCGCGCGCCGGGAAGCCGCTGAACCGGTACTTCCCGGAGGTGCTGGCGCAACTGCCGCCGCGGCTGCCGGAACGGGTGGTGCTGGACGGCGAGCTGGTCGTCGGCCGCGAGGGACACCTGGACTTCGACGCGCTCACCGAGCGCATCCACCCGGCCGAGTCCCGCATCCGGCTGCTCGCCGAGCAGACGCCGGCCACGTTCGTCGCGTTCGACCTGCTCGCGCTGGGCGACGAGGCGTTCCTCGGCGAGCCGACCAGCGCGCGGCGGGAGCGCCTGGCGAAGCTGGCCGGGCAGGACCTGAACATCACGCCCGCGACCACCGACCCGGCGACCGCGCGGCACTGGTTCGAGCTGTTCGAGGGCGCCGGGCTGGACGGGGTCATCGGCAAGCCGCTGGACGCCGGGTACGAGCCGGGCAAGCGGATCATGATCAAGTACAAGCACTCCCGCACCGCGGACTGCGTGGTGGCCGGGCTGCGGTGGCACAAGGACTCCACCCCCGGCGAGGCGGTCGGCTCGCTGCTGCTCGGGCTGTACGACGACAACGGCGTGCTGCACCACCCCGGCGTCGTGGGGTCGTTCCCGGTGAAGCGGCGCAAGGAGCTGGCGGCCGAGTTCGCCGAACTGATCACCGACGGCAGCGGGCACCCTTGGCTGGAAGGCACGACCGAGGGGCAGCGCCTGCCCGGCGGCATCACGCGGTGGCGCTCCACCGAGCAGCCGTGGGTGCCGCTGCGGCCCGAGCGGGTCGCCGAGGTCGCCTACGAGCACACCGAAGGCGGGCAGCCGTCGCGGTTCCGGCACACCGCGCAGTTCATCCGGTGGCGCCCGGACCGTGAGCCGGAGTCGTGCACGTACGCCCAGCTGGAGGAGGTCGCCCGCTACGACCTGGACGCCGTCTTCCACGGCGAGGTCAAGCGGACCCGCTGATGGCAGGCCGGATCGAACGTCACGCGCTGCGGAGCCGGGGACGGCTGGCCGTCCTCGCGGCGGCCCACCTGTGCCGCCGCCATCGCCGCTCGCCGGAGACGCTCGTGCGGGTGATGTGCCAGGCCCGGAACGACGAGGCGGCCGACCGGGCGCGCACCGCGCTGGAGCGCGCGTGGCACCTCAGCCCGCTGTGGCGCGAGAAGATCTGGGATGCCATGCGGGAGGTCATGGCGGCCGAGGGCGACCGCAACGTCCGGGACGGGCGGGATCTGCCGTGGGTGGTCATCCTGGCCCTCGTGGACGTCCGGCCCGGGCTCGAGGCTCGCTACGACCAGCGTCAGCTCCGCGAAATGCTGCTGAGCGCGGTGCACGAGCCCGACGCCCCGTACGTGGTGGCCGCTGCCCGCCGCGTGCTGGACCGGCTGCCCGCCGAACCGGCCCCGCCGGCGTCCCGGCGGACGTCCGCGCCGCGCCACTACACGCCCGGGGGAACCGGGACCGCGGGCTCGGGCGGCTTCAGCATGGGCGGGTTCAACGTCCACGGTGTCTGAGCGCACCGACCCCGCTCACCACGGGCAAACGGGCCTCGTGCGAACCTCGGGGGCGAACACGCACCAAGGGAAAGAGGAACGTCGTGCCGCGCCGTGGTCTCGTGCTCGCTGTGCTGCTGCCGGCCCTCCTCGCCGGCTGCACGGCGGGGCCGTCGAAACGGCCGCCGGTCGTGGAGAACGACGAGCCGGTGTCCTCCGCGCCGGCCAGCTCCGCCACGGACGTGCCGCTGCCGCCGCTGACCGAGCCGCGTTCGCCCGCGCTCGATTGGGCCGACTGCGACGCCCAGACCCGCAACCGCCTCGGCGCCGAGGCGCCCGGCTACCTGCGGTTCAGCTGCGGCACCGTGATGTCCACACTGGACGACCCGGCGCTGCCGGGGCGTGTGCAGACGCGCGTGTCCGTGCTCAAGGCGGGCAACGGCGCGATCCCGCTGGTCGTGGTCAACGACGTCGCGGGCGAGCCCGGCACCCTCTACGCCGCGCGACTCGCCTCGACGCTGCCGCCCGCGCTGCTGCAGCGCTTCTCGCTGATCGGGGTGGACCGGCGCGGCACCGGCGAGTCCGACCCGCTGTCGTGCGTGCCCGAGGACACCCGCAGCCAGCTGCTCAACCAGGACCCGGCCGACGACGACCTGGAACCGCTGCTGGACGCCGCCCGCAAGGCCGGGCAGCAGTGCGCGATCGACCTCGGCGGCGCGCAACAGGCCTTCGACAGCTGGCGCACCGCCGGCGACCTCGAAGAGATCCGCGGTGAGCTGGGCGTGCCGAAGCTGCACGCGCTCGCCCACGGCGAGGGCTCGCAGGTGCTGATCTCCTACGCCGCCCGGTTCCCGGACCGCGTCGGCCGGTTCGTGATGGACGGCATCCCGGACCCGTCCAGCGACACGGTCACGGTGCTCGGCGACCTGGCCGCCGCGCAGCAGGCCACCCTGGACGCCTACGGCCGCGCCGTCGGCCAGGACGCGGCCGCGACGGTGAACGCCGTGGTGGAGCGGCTGCGCGCGGCGCCGCAGGTGCTGCCGGGCGGCGCGGTGTTCGGCGCGGGCACGGCGCTGCGGGCCGTGGTCACCGGGCTCGCCGACCGCACCCGCTGGAGCGAGCTGGCCCGCGCGCTGGACGCCGGCCGGGCTGGCGACGTCCGCGGGCTCGCCGCGTTCGTCTCGCCGATGCTCAACGGCTCGGACGTTGCGCCGTCCCGCCTCGACGCCACGCTGGCCACCGAGTGCAACGACACCGTCGTGCGGATGCCTGCCGACCAGATCGCCGGGCTGACCACGCAGCTGCGCGGCCGCTACCCCGTCTTCGGCGGGCTGGTGACGCAGCGGCTCGCGTGGTGCCTGCCGTGGCCGGCGCGCACCGAGTCGCTGCCGACGCTGGGCACGTCCGGGCTGCCGCCGGTCCTGGTCACCAGCACCCTGACGGACCCGGTCACGCCGGAAACCGGCACGGTGCGGGCGGCGCAGCAGATCCCGAGCGCGGTGCGCGTCGCGTGGCAGGGCGCCGGGCACGGGGCGCTCGGCTCGCCGTGCGCGGCCGAGGCGGTGCGGGCGTTCCTGGTCGACGGGAAGGTCCCCGCCGACGGCACGCTCTGCCCCGCTTAGGGGACGCTGCCCGGGCCCCGTTTAGGCTTGTCCTCCATCCGCCGGACCACTGAGTACTGGGAGTGACTGTGCCGTCTTCCGCGGTCGAGACGCCGGCTGTGGCGCCGGCGCCCCGGGACAGCGCGCGACGACCGATTCCCTGGATCGCCGTCTGGCCGGTCCTCGTGCTGGGCGCGGGCGCCGGCTTCTGGTACGTCAGAGAGGTCCTGGCCCAGCTCCCCGCGCTGCTGCACCTGCTGGACCTGGGCGTGTACCGGATCGCGGGCGAGCGCGTCCTGGACGGCGTGTCGGTCTACGACACGCCGCTGCTCGGCAACATCCGCGGGCAGTGGGAGTTCGTCTACACCCCGTTCGCCGCGCTGCTGTTCGTGCCGCTGGCGCCACTGAAGGGTGAACTCTTCACGTGGGTGGGCGCGCTCGGTGACTACGCGATGCTGGCCGTCGGCGTGTGGGCGGCGCTGTCGCTGCTGCGGTTCCGGCGCGACGCGCGGCTCGTGTTGTTCAGCCTGCCGGTGGCGGCGCTGCTCATGTGGTGCGAGCCGGTGCGGGAGACGATGGCGTTCGGGCAGATCAACATCCTGCTGATGACGCTGGTGCTGCTCGACCTGGCGCTGCCGGACTCGTCGAAGGTCAAGGGCGCGCTGATCGGCATCGCCGCCGGGATCAAGCTGACGCCCGCGTTCTTCGTGCTGTACCTGCTGGTGACGCGGCGGTACCGGGCGGCGATCGTCGCGATGGGCACGTTCGTGGTCACGGTGGCCGTCGGGTTCGCGTTCCTGTGGCACGACTCGGTGACGTTCTGGTCCGGCGCGTTCATGGACCCGACGCGGGTCGGCGTGCCGGAGAACCCGTCGAACGAGTCGCTGCGCGGGTTCTTCGCGCGGGCGACCGGGGTGACCGGCGGGATGCAGATCGTGTGGCTGCTCGCCGCGGCCGCGACGGCCGTGGTGTGCCTGCTGCTGGCGCGACGGCTGGCCGCGCGAGGCGAGGAACTGGTGGCGGCGACGCTGTGCGGCCTGGCGACGACGGCCGTGTCGCCGTACAGCTGGGTGCACCACTGGGTGTGGCTGGCGATGCTGCTGATCTGCCTGGGCAACCTGGCGTTCCGCGGGTCGGTGCTGGGGTGGATCGGGCTGGTGGGCGCGGCGCTCGTCACGTCCGGCGGGGTGCTGCCGCTGATCGGCTTCGAGGCGGACACGGTGCTGGCGTTCAAGCCGGCGGGGCTGGAGTGGCTGTTCCAGAACGCCTACATCTGGCTGACGTTCGCGGTGTTCCTGGCGGTCGCGCTGTACTACCGGACGCCGAAGACCCCGGCGGCGCTGCCCGCGGAGCCGGACGCTTCACGTACTGCCGGCTGAGCTGCGCTAGCTGCCGTGACTCGTGAGGTTGTGGACGGCGTGTTGGGTTGATGGTGGGGAGGGCCTCCGGGCGGAGTGGGTGTTGCGACGCATCCACTACCAGCCCTGGAGGTCCTCGATGGGTCACGCTAATGCACGCACCACGGTGTATGCCCGGCAGTTGATTGTGCAGCGTTGTCAGGCGGGGTGGCCGCCGGCGCGGATTGCTGAGCAGCTCGGGGTGGCGCGGTCCACGGTCTATAAGTGGCTGGCGCGGCATCGGGAGGAGGGCGAAGCGGGATTGGTCGATCGCTCCTCCCGCCCGCATCACAGCCCCACCCGCCTGCCTGTGGAGACCGAAGCCGCGATCCTGGCGTTGCGTCAGCAGTGCCATCGGGGTGCGGTGTTCCTCGCTGGGCAGCTCGGGCTAGTGGCCTCCACCGTCGGTCGTGTCCTGCGTCGTCGGGACGTACAACCGTTGTCGGCGATCGATCCGATCACCGGGATGCCAGTGCGGCGGCGGCACTCGGGCATCCGCTACGAACGCCGCGCCCCGGGCGAACTGCTGCACATCGACGTCAAGAAACTCGGGCGAGTGCCTGACGGCGGCGGTTGGCGGGTGCACGGCCGCCGCGAGCAGGTCCGCGGCCGCGGTATCGGCTACGACTACCTGCACGTCGCCATCGACGACCACACCCGCCTGGCCTACGTCGAGGCCCTGCCCGACGAGCGGGATACCACCGCCGCCGCGTTCCTGCACCGCGCCGTGGCCTGGTTCCGCCACCACGGCATCACCGTGCTGCGAATCCTGACCGACAACGCCCTGGCCTACCGCCGAGGCACCTGCTGGGCCGCGGTCCGCACCGCCCTCGGGCTCCGCCGCCGCTACATCAGACCCGGCTGCCCCTGGACCAACGGCAAAGCCGAACGCTTCCACCGCACCCTGCTCACCGAATTCGCCTACGCCCAGCCCTGGACCTCCAACACCCACCGCCTGACAGCCTTGCCCACCTGGGTCCAGCACTACAACACTGAACGCCCACACTCCGCCCTAACAGCCCGGCTCACCGTGCGGCCACCCCGGCCGCACCGCGCCCGGAAACGGCCGCGAAGCCGCCCAACGCCGGCCGGGCTGCCCGCCGAACCCCACGACGAGCCCGGCGGCCGAGATCGGCCCCGTCGGCAGACGCAGCGCCCTACCGTCCAGCCGCGTCGCGCCGGAAACGGTCGCGAGCCGCCTAACCCGGCTGAGCTGCACGCCCATCCCACGATGAGCCGGACGCCCGGCTCCTACCAGCCAGCCACACCAGCGGCACTGCGCGCGAAAACCGCCTCCGCCAGCAGCCGGTAGGACTCCAGCATCTCCGCGCGGTCGTACGTGCTCGTGGTCACCAGGACCTCGTCCGCGCCCGTGCGCTCCACCAGCCCCTCCAGCGCCGCGGCGGCTTCCGCCGGGGTGCCGGCGATCTGCCCCTCCCGGGCGTCGTCGAAGTAGCGGCGCTCCCGGTCGGTCATCGGGCCCGCCAGGATCTCCGCCGCCGGGCGCAGGGGCGGGAACACGCCGTGCGTGCGCGACCACGCCGCCGACCACGCCTCCGGCACCAGCAACCGCTCCGCGGCCTCCCTCGTCCCGGCCACCGCGATCGTCGCCGAGACGATCACGTACGGCGCCGGGCAGCGGACCGACGGGACGAACGACTCGCGGTAGCGGCCGATCGCCTCGATCATGCGCCCCTCACCGCGCACGGCGCCGATCACCAGCGGCAGCCCCAGCTCGGCGGCCAGGTCCGCGCCCGCCCCGGTGGCCAGCAGGAACGCCGGGATCGGTTGCCCCTCCGCCGGGAACGCGTGCACGCCGGGGAACTCGTCCTGCGTGCCGTCGAGGTAGCCGAGCAGCAGCCGCACCTGCTCGCCGAACCGGTCCGCGTCGTCCTTGTCGTGGCCGAGCGCGCGCCGCACGCCACCGGTGAACCCGACCGACCGGCCCAGCCCCATGTCGATCCGGCCCGGGTGTAGCGCCTGCAGCACCCCGAACTGCTCGGCCACGACGAGCGGCTGGTGGTTGGGCAGCATCACCCCGCCGGTGCCGACGCGGATGGCCGAGGTGGCGTCGGCGACCGCGGCGGCCAGCACGGTGGGCGCCGACCCGGCCACGCCCGGCACGCTGTGGTGCTCGGACACCCAGAACCGGTGGTAGCCCAGTGCCTCGGCCTGCCGCGCGAACGCGACGGTCTCCCGCAGCGCCTCGGCGTGGGTGCCGCCTTCGCGGGTGCGGGACCGGTCGAGCACGGACAGCTTCACACCTTGGTCAACACGCCGGCCCCGGCGCCTGTTCCGGCTCCAGCAGCGTCGCGGCGACCGCCCGGATCGTGCTGAGCGCGGGCACCGCCAGCAGCGCCCCGATCACCCCGGCCTGCTGCACGCCGACCGCGATCGCCAGGATGACCGCGACCGGGTGCAGCCGCACCGCCTTGCTGGTGATCATCGGCTCCAGCACGTTGCCCTCCAGCTGCTGCACGGCGATCACGATCAGGACGACCAGCAGCGCGGTGAACGGCCCCTCGGCGACCAGCGCGACGAGCGCGGCGAGCAGGCCGGTGACGAACGCGCCGATCATCGGCACGAACCCGCCGAGGAACACCAGCGCCGCCAGCGGCACCACCAGCGGCACCCCGGTGACCCACAGCCCGATGCCGATCCCGACGGCGTCCACCGCCGACACGATGATCAGCGCGTACATGAACGCCGTGAGGTCGTGGAAGGCCCGCTTGCCCGCGAGGTCCACCCGGCGGCGGGCGGAACCGCGGAACGGCAGGGTGAGGAACCGCCAGATCCGCTCGCCGTCGTAGAGCACGAAGACCAGGACGAAGATCGCCAGCGCCAGCCCGGTGAGCACCGATCCGACGGTGGAGAACGCGTTCCACGCGCCGCTCGCCAGCGACTGCTGGTTCGCCGCCACCCACTCCCGCGCCTGCGTCGCCACCTGGTCCAGCTGCTCCGGGCGCACCCCGATCGAGGCGAGCCAGCCGCGCAGCTCCTGGTAGCTCCCAGCGAGCTGAGTGCGCAGGTCGGGCAGGCTGTCCAGCACGGTCTTGACCACGAACCACAGCACGGCGCCGACCGCGGCCACCCCGCCGACCAGGACCACCGCCGTCGCGAGCGCCCTCGGCACGTGATGCCGCGCCAGCCAGGTCACCACCGGCGCGAGCAGCGCGGCCAGCAGCAGCGCGAGCGCGACGGGGATCACCACGACGGCGAGCGTGGCCAGCACCCGGACGAGCACCCACAGCGCGGCGGCGACCACCAGCAGTTGCGCGCACACGACGGCGGAGCGGTGGAGCAGCCGGCCCGTGGCCGGGTTCTCGGTCATCCTGCACCGCCATCCTCGCGCGGCCGTCAGCCCTCCGGCCGCGCCCTGCTCGGCTGCACGCGCTTCGGTTCACCTGGCATTTTGGGGTAGTCCGGCGGGTACGGCATCTCGCCGAGCCCGTGGTCCCGCTCGTCGCGGGCGTACCACTCCAGCGCCGTCTCCAGGCCGAACGCCTCGTCGTCGATCGCGGCGTGCGGGTCGCCGTGCCCGGCCAGCCAGTCCGGCACGGTGAGCACGTCGAAGTCGTCCGGGTCGGCCTCGGGCAGCTGCTCCCAGGTCAGCGGCGTCGACACCGTCGCCCGCGGGGTGCCGCGCACCGACCAGGACGAGGCCACGGTCCGGTCCCGCGCCGCCTGGTTGTAGTCGAGGAACACGCGGCCGCCGCGCTCCTCCTTCCACCACGCGATCGTGGCGAGGTCGGGGACGCGCCGCTCCACCTCGCGGCCCAGCGCGATCACCGCGTGCCGCACGTCCACGAAGTCCCACTCCGGCCGGATCCGGACCAGCACGTGCACCCCGCGCCCGCCGGAGGTCTTCGGGTACCCGGTCAGCCCGGCGTCCGCCAGCACCTCGCGCACCACCAGCGCGACCCGCACCGCGTCGCCGAACCCGGAGCTGTCCGAGGGGTCCACGTCGATCCGCAGTTCGTCCGGGTGGTCCACGTCGGACCGCCGGACGGGCCACGGGTGGAAGTCGAGCGTGCCGAGGTTGGCCGCCCACGCGAACACCGCCGCCTCGGTGGGGCAGACCTCGTCCGCGGTGCGCCCGGACGGGAACGTGATCCGCGCGGTCTGCACCCATTCGGGCGCTCCCTTGGGGACCCGTTTGGCGTAGAACGGCTCGCCGGAAACCCCGTCGGGGAACCGTTTCAGCGTCGTCGGCCGCTCCCCGACCGCCCGCAGCAACGGCTCCGCGACCGCGAGGTAGTACTCCACGACCTGCCGCTTGGTGATCCCGCGCTCCGGGAAGTACACCTTGTCCGGATTGGACACCCGCACCACCCGGTCGCCGACCTGGTACTCGACCGCTTCGCCACGTCCTGCCACCGGATCACCGTAGCCCCGCCGGGCCGGTTCCGCGCGTGCCTTACCGTGAACGTCGTGCCCCGCCGCCTGAAGATGATCATCGCGCTCGTCCTGCTCGCCGGGGCGGTCGTGGCGGCGTTCACACTCCCCGTGCCGAGTCCCGCGGAACTGCGCAACTGGGCCGCGGGCGCGGGTCCGGTGACCGCGCTGGTGTTCCTGGCCGCCTATTCGGTACTCACCGTCGCGCCCATACCCCGCACCGTGTTCAACCTCGCGGCGGGACTGCTGCTGGGTGACGTGCTCGGCATCGTGGTGGCCATCACGGCGACCGCGGTGTCCGGCGCGCTCGGTTTCGGACTGGCCCGCCTGGTCGGCCGCGACCTCGTGTCCCGCCACCTGGAACGGAAAGTGGTGCGCGCGGTCGACGAGCGGCTCGCCGACGGCGGCGTCCTCGCGGTGGCGTCGCTGCGGCTGATCCCGCTGGTTCCCTTCGCGCCACTGGGATACTGCTGCGGAATCCTGTCCGTGCGGTTCCGCCCGTACCTGGCCGGGACCGTCCTCGGCAGCCTGCCCGGCACGGTCGCGGTGGTGGTGCTGGGCGACGCGCTCACCGGCGGCACACCGCCCGCGCTGCTCGCCTGCTACGGTGCCTTCGCACTCGCCGGGGCCCTTGGCCTGGCCCGAATCGCCCGCGGGACTGCTTACGCCGGGCGCACCGGGCAGCCCGCTACACTCGACCCGGTGCGCGAGGAGATCGTTCGCGCTGAGCCAACCCAGCACTTGCGGAGAGTTTCCGAGGAGTAGTCCCATCGACACCGGTCAGCTGATCGCAGGGCACTATCGCCTCGTTGAGCACATCGGCAGCGGCGCCATGGGGGTCGTGTGGCGCGCGGTCGACGAGCGCCTCGAGCGTTCCGTGGCGGTCAAGCAGATCCTCGCTCAGCCGGGCATGTCCGAAGCCGAGCGCAACAGCATGCGGCAGCGTGCGATGCGCGAGGCGAAGAACGCGGCGCGCTTCCAGCACCCGAACGCCATCGTGGTGTTCGACATCGCCGAACACGGCGGGGATCCGTGCCTCGTCATGGAGTACCTGCCCTCGCGCAGCCTCTCCGCGGTGATCGCCGAGCAGGGCACCCTGCCGCTGGCCGAGGTCGCGCGCATCGGGCACCAGGTCGCCTCCGCGCTGGTCGTGGCGCACCGGGCCGGCATCGTGCACCGCGACATCAAGCCCGCGAACATCCTGATCGACGACAACGGCACCGCGAAGATCACCGACTTCGGCATCTCGCGCGCGGCGGGCGACCTCACGCTCACCCAGACCGGCCTGATCGGCGGCACCCCGGCCTACCTCGCGCCCGAGCTGGCGCGCGGCTCCGACCCGGCGCCGGCCTCCGACGTCTTCTCCCTCGGCGCGACGCTCTACCACGCGCTGGAGGGCCAGCCGCCCTACGGCAACAGCTCCAACCAGCTGGCCCTGCTCTACACGGCGGCGAACGGGCAGGTCATCCCGCCGCGCCAGTCCGGCAAGGCGACCGCGCTGCTGATGAGCCTGCTGCGGGTCGAGCCCGAGGAGCGGCCGACCATGCTGGAGGCCCGCGACCGGCTGGCCGCGCTGGCCAACGGCGAGAAGGACACCAAGGGCGGCACGCTGGTGTCGCCGCCGCTGTTCAACGGTGGTGGCCGCCAGCCCGCGGCCG
>NZ_AFWY03000022.1:0-107381 GCF_000231075.2 Amycolatopsis sp. ATCC 39116
ACGCGAGCTGCCTGCGCCTCAGGTCAGCCGACCGAGCCGGTGTCAGCCGATCCGCTCGAACACCGCCGCCAGGCCCTGGCCGCCGCCGATGCACATCGTCTCCAGGCCGTACCGCGCCTCGCGGCGGACCATCTCCCGCGCGAGCGTCGCCAGGATCCGCGCGCCCGTCGCCCCCACCGGATGGCCCAGCGACACCCCGGATCCGTTGACGTTGAACCGCTCGTCGGTGTCGCTCAGCCCGAGCGTGCGGGTGCAGGCCAGCACCTGCGCGGCGAAGGCCTCGTTCAGCTCGATCAGGTCCAGGTCGTCCAGCGACAGCCCGGCCTTCGCCAGCGCCGCGCGGGTCGCGGGCACCGGGCCGATGCCCATCGTCTCGGCGGGCACCCCGGCGCGCGCGAACGACACCAGCCGCACCAGCGGGCGCAGGCCGAGCTTCTCCGCGGTCTCCCGGCTGGTGACCAGGCAGGCCGCGGCCGCGTCGTTCTGCCCGCTCGCGTTGCCCGCGGTGACCGTGGCCTCCGGGTCGGTGCGGATCATCACCGGCTTCAGCTTCGCCAGGCCCTCCGCGGTGGTGTCCGGGCGCGGGTGCTCGTCGGCGTCGACCACCGTCTCGCCCTTCCGCGACTTCACGGTGACCGGGACGATCTCGTCCTTGAACAGCCCGCCCTCGATCGCCCGCGCCGCCCGCTGCTGGGACCGCAGGGCGAGCGCGTCCTGGTCCTCGCGGGAGATTCCGTGCTCGCGGCGCAGGTTCTCGGCGGTCTCGATCATCCCGCCGGGGATCGGGTGGTGCACGCCGCCCGCGGTGGCGCGGCCGCGCGCCAGCGAGTCGTGCAGCTGCAGGCCGGCGCCCTTGATGCCCCAGCGGCCCTCGTGCGTGTAGTACGGCGCGGCGCTCATCACCTCGGCGCCACCCGCCAGCACGACGTCGCTGAACCCGGCGCGGATCTGCATGGCGGCGTCGAGCACGGCCTGCAGGCCGGAACCGCAGCGGCGGTCGATCTGGATGCCGGTCACCGTGTCCGGCAGGCCGGCGTCGAGCGCGGCCACCCGCCCGAGCGCGGGCGCCTCGGACGTCGGGTAGGCGTGCCCCAGGATGACCTCGTCGACGCGCTCCGGGTCCACGCCGGTGCGCTCCACGACGGCGGACAACACGTGCGCGGCGAGCGCGGCGGGCGTCTGGCCGGCCAGCGCGCCGCCGAACCGGCCGATCGGCGTCCGCAGCGGCTCGCAGATGACGACATCGACGGACATCCGTTGTCCTTTCACGGCTGGGCAGGGCTACGTCCGACGATCGCACCCCGGGACCATGAAGTCCAATATCCGATTCCGGCTCCGCTGAGACGACGAGCGTCTCACCGGGGCGGCCGCAGCGCCGGGAACCAGATGTCGCTGAGCACCTCGGCCGCCTCGTCCGCCGTGGAGGTGATCGTGCCCTGCACCGCCCACCGGGTGAAGAACCGCTCCAGCTGGCTGACCAGCAGCTCGATCCGAAGGTGCGCCTCGGCCCGCCGCTGTGGGCCCCACCGTTCCAGGTACCGCGGCATCGCGGCGGGCAGCTCGTCGACCGCGCGCTTGGCGATCGCCCGGAACTCCGGTTCGAGCGCGACCGCCTCGTCCCACGCGGGCAGGATCGCCTGGTTCTCCTCGAACCACGCGACCGCGCGCCGCATCCAGCCGGTGAACCCCTCGCGCGAACCGGTGGCGAGCACCTCGTCCAGCTCCGCGTACACCGCGACCGCCCGCTGCGCCATCGTCTCCGCGCCGATCTTCTGCAGCACCTCGGGCTTGCCGGAGAAGTGCAGGTAGAACGTCGCGCGGCTGCAGCCGACCGCGGAGACGATGTCGTCGATCGTCACCGCCGCGTAGCCGCGCTCCACGAACAGCGCCTTGGCGTGCTCCAGCAGGTCGCGCCGGGTCTGCTGCTTCTGCCGCTCCCGCAGGGTCATGACGGTCAGCCTACTCACTGGACACACCGTCAGCGAACGTGCCAGAGTGGTCAGCGGCATCGTGGCCAGCGGAGGAGGCATCCGTGAGTTCACTCCCCACCGTCTGCATCATCGGCGCCGGCTGCTCCGGCTTCACCACGGCGAAGCGGTTGCGCGACCACGGCATCCCCTACGACTGCTTCGAAATGTCCGACGACGTCGGCGGCAACTGGTACTTCGGCAACCCCAACGGGCGCTCCGCCTGCTACGAATCGCTGCACATCGACACCTCGACCACGCGCCTGCAGTTCGAGGACTTCCCGGCCGGCGCGGACTGGCCGCACTTCCCGCACCACTCGCTGATCCACCAGTACTTCCGCGACTACGTCGACCACTTCGGGCTGCGCGAGACGATCACCTTCGACACCGCGGTCGAGCACGCGGCGCGGCGGGCCGACGGCACCTGGCGGATCACCCTGTCCACCGGAGGGACCCGCGACTACGACGCGCTCGTGGTCGCCAACGGCCACCACTGGAACCCCTACCTGCCGGACTACCCCGGCAAGTTCGACGGCCCGGTCCTGCACAGCCACGCCTACCGCAGCCCGTTCGACCCGGTCGACATGCGGGACAAGCGGATCGTGGTGGTGGGCATGGGGAACTCGGCGCTGGACATCGCCTCCGAGCTGTCCCACCGTTCCATCGCCCGGCACGTCTGGGTGTCCGCACGCCGCGGGGTGTGGGTGCTGTCCAAGTACCGCGGCGGGAAACCCGCGGACAAGATGATGATGCCGCCGTGGATGCCGAAGAAGCTCGGCCTGGCCCTGTCCCGGCGGGCCATCAAGAAGACGCTGGGCAACATGGAGGACTACGGGCTGCCCAAGCCCGACCACGAGCCGCTCTCGGCGCATCCGTCGGTGAGCGTGGACTTCCTCGCCAAGGCCGGCTCCGGCGATCTGACGTGCGTGCCCGCCATCGAGCGGCTGGACGGCGACGCCGTGGTGTGCGTGGACGGCACCCGTATCGAGGCGGACGTGATCGTGTGCGCGACCGGGTACCGGATGTCGTTCCCGTTCTTCGACGATCCGGCGCTGCTGCCGGACGCCGAGCACCGGCTGCCGCTGTTCAAGCGGATCGTCAAGCCCGGCATCGGCAACCTCTACTTCGCCGGGCTGGCGCAGGCGTCGCCGACGATCGTCAACCTCGCCGAGCAGCAGAGCAAGCTCATCGCGCGGCACCTGACCGGGGAGTACGAGCTGCCGGACGTCGCGGAGATGGAGGCCGCCATCGCACGGGACGAGGCCAAGCACCTCGGGCAGTACTACTCCGCGCCGCGGCACACCATCCAGCTCGACTTCGCCCGCTACGTGCGGGACCTGCACCGCGAGATCGAGGCGGGCCGGAAGCGGGCGGCGGCCGTCCGGTGAACGGCCACTGCGACGCGCGGTTCGCCGCACTCGGCGACCTGCTGGCGCGTCGGCTGCGCGACGGCGCCGAGGCGGGGGCCTCGGTCTGCGTGATCGCCGACGGCGAGGTGGCGGTGGACCTGTGGGGCGGCTCGGCCGCGCCGGGCGTGCCGTGGACGCGGGACACGCTGGTCACCACGTACTCGCTGACCAAGACGATGGTGGCGCTGGTGGCGCTCGCGCTGGTGGACCGGGGGCAGCTGGACCCGGACGCGCCGGTGGCGCGGTACTGGCCGGAGTTCGCCGCCGCGGGCAAGGACGGCGTGCTGGTGCGGCACGTCCTGGGCCACACCTCGGGCGTGTGCGGATGGGACTCGCCGGTCACTCTCGACGACATCTGCGACGTGGCACGAGCGGCGGCGTTGCTGGCGGCGCAGGAGCCGTGGTTCCCGCCGGGCGAGGGCTCCGGGTACCAGGCGGTCAGCCACGGCCACCTGGTCGGCGAGATCGTGCGGCGGGTGACCGGCCGGTCGCTGGGCACGGTGCTGCGGTCGGAGTTCGCGGAGCCGCTGGGGGCGGACTACTGGCTGGGCGCGCCGGCGGACGTGGACGCCCGGCTCGCCACGCTGGTGCCGCCCGAGTCGTCCGGAGTGGACTACGCGGCCCTCGACCCGATCGCGGTGCGCACGCTGACCAACCCGCTGATCCCGCCGTCGGTGACGACCACGCGTCCGTTCCTGGCGGCCGAGCTGGGTGGGCTGAACGGCCAGGGCAACGCCCGCTCGGTGGCGCGCCTGCAGTCGGTCGTCTCCCACGGCGGGACGATCGACGGCAGGCGGTTCCTTTCGGAGTCCACTGTGGAGCGCATCTTCGAGGTGCAGGCCGACGGGGTGGACCGGGTGCTCGGCGCGCCCGTCCGGTTCGGGCTCGGCTACGCGGTCGACGGCCGCACCTGCTGGTGGAGCGGTTTCGGCGGCGCGGTGGTGGTGAACGACCTCGACCGGCGGCTGACGTTCGCCTACGTGATGAACCGGATGGCGCCGGGGCTGCTGAACGCGCCGAACACCACCGCCTACCTCGCCGCGCTCCGCTCCTGCCTGGACTAGCGAGCCGCGAACGGGCCGCCGAACGCCAGCTTGGCGAACCGCTCCCCCATCAGCCGGTGGGTCGCCGCGTCGGGGTGGAGGTTGTCGGGCAGCGGACGGTCGTTCTCGCCGTGGAGGTCGCGGCCGTCGAGGTAGTGCAGGTTCTCGTCGGCGCGCTCCGCGACGATCCGCGCCAGCTCCTCCCGGATCACGCGCAGCGTCAGCTTCCCGGCAGCGCGCTCGGCCGGATCCCCCGTGGCCCGGAAGCGCACGACGCCCGACTGCAGCGCCTCGACGTCGAACGCGCCGGGGCCGGGCGTGTCCTCGTGGATCGGGCACCAGATCGGCGAGACCACCAGCAGCGGGGCGTCCGGGTGCCCGTCCCGGATCGTGTCGAGGAAACCGTGCACCGCGGGCGTGAACGCACGCAGCCGCATCACGTCGCCGTTCACCAGGTTGATCCCGATCTTGACGCTGATCAGGTCGGCCGGGGTGTCCCGCATGACCCGCGCGGTGAACGAGTCCAGCATCGCGCTGCCGCCGAAGCCCAGGTTCACCAGCTCGGCCCCGCCCAGCCCGGCGGCCACCGCGGGCCACGTGGTGACCGGGCTCGCCGCGTCCGAGCCGTGGCTGATCGAGCTGCCGTGGTGCAGCCAGACCCGCCCGCGCACGGGCGACGGCGAGACCGGCGCGTCCGTGCGCAGCGCGATCAGCTCGGTGATCTCGTTGTGCGGCAACCAGATCTCCACGTCCTTGTCGTGGCCGGGCAGCCCGTCGAACCGCACCATGCCGGGCGGCCCGGGCTCCATCCGGGCCGCGCCGGTGGACAGGTCGATGTGGACGGTGTTGCCGCCGCCGACCCCGCCCTGCGCGGTCAGCCGCCCATCGACCAGCAGGTCGTACACGCCGTCCGGGCGCGGCGGGGTGCCCACGTAGGACCGGGTGGTGCGCAGCGCGTCCAGCTCGATCACGGTCGCGCGGGTGCGGAAGACCAGCCGCACGCCGGACGGCTGCGACTCCGCCATGCGAAGCGGCGCGTCGGCACGGGCGCGCGCCCACCCAGGCAGCCGGTGCGGCACCAGGCCGTGCGCACCGGACTCGACGTCCAGGGCTCCGCGCAGCAGGTCCGCGGTCAGGGGTGTGGTGATCACGATCCGGTCCTCCCGGGCCAGTTCCGCAGGGTGACGTCGAGGACCTCGAGGATCCGCGACCAGGACTCGCCGGGCTCGGGCGCGCTGTGGCCGAACGCGCCGCCCGATTCGAGTTCGACGAAGCCGTGGACGACGCTGCCCAGCAGCCGGACGGCGTGCGGGTGGTCGGCCTCCGGCACGTCGTAGCCACGCAGGATCGCCTGCATCATCCGGGTGTGCCGCGGCCCGGCGCTCGCGGCCGCGTGCACCGGGTCGAGCCGGAACCGCGCCGCCGCCCAGCGGCCCGGGTGCTCGCGGGCGTAGTCGCGGTAGACGCCGGCGAAGGCGACCAGCGCGTCCCGGCCGGCTCGCCCGGCGAGCGCGTCGGCGGCCCGGTCGGCGAGTTCGCCCAGCGCCAGCAGCGCGACGCGGACCTTGAGGTCGTGGGCGCCCCGCACGTGCGAGTACAGGCTCGCGACCTGGACGCCGAACCGGCGGGCCACCGCCGACGGGGTGACCTCGTCGAACCCGGCCTCGTCGGCCAGCTCCGCCCCCGCCTGGACCACACGCTCGGTGGTCAGTCCCGCTCGCACCATGCCTAAACCATATCAGGAACTTCCTAAACGCTTTAGGAGGAGGTCGCGGGCCCAGGCCAGCTCGAGCTTCCCGGTGGGCGTGCGGCGCAGCTCGGGCAGCAGCGCGATCGTGCGCGGCACCTTGTACCCGGCCAGGCCACGGCGCACCCACTCCCGCAGCTCCCCGGCCGACAACGTCGCCGAAGCCGTCGCGACCACCGCCGCGACGCGCTCGCCCCACGTCTCGTCCGGCAGGCCCACCACGACCGCGTCGGTGACCTCCGGGTGGGTCAGCAACGCGTCCTCGACCTCCTGCGGGTGCACCTTCTCGCCGCCGGTGTTGATGACGCCGGACCTGCGGCCGAGGAACCGGATCGCGCCGTCGGCCTCGACAGCGGCCAGGTCGCCGGGGACGGCGTAGCGGACGCCGCCGATCGTGCGGAACGTCGTGGCCGTCTTCGCCGAGTCCTTGTAGTAGCCGAGCGGGATCGGGCCGCGGTAGGCGAGCACGCCGGTCTCGCCGCTGCCGGGCGTCACTTCGGCGTCGCCGGGGCCGAACACCTTCGTCGCGGGCACCGGGAAGAACCGCGACGGCAGATCGTCCACAGTGGAGGTGACCGCGAACGCGAACGGCCCGCCCTCGCTGGAGGCGATCGCGTCGAAGATCGTGACGCTCGCCCGCTCGTGCAGCGCGTGCTTGAGCCGGTCGGACAGCGCCGTGCCGGAACTGATCACCGACCGCAGCGAGCCGAGGTCGTGCGGGCTCCCCCGCCGCTCCGCCGCGACCAGCTCGTCGACGAGCGGACGGCAGACGGCGTTGCCGGCGACGATGATCGTGCGGGCCCGCTGCGCGGCGACCGTCGTCCAGACGTGGTGCGGGTCGAGCGCGCCGGGCCTGGTGGTGATCACCCGGCCGCCGGTGAGCAGGGCGCCCATCGAGTTGAACAGGCCGGTGCCGTGCATCAGCGGCACGACCGGCATCGTCGCGTGCGAGCGGCCCTCGGCGTGCGCGTCGATCGCGAGGTGGACGGCCTCGGTGAGGGTGGCGGGCAGTTCCCGCGCGCCCAGCGGGCGGAAGACCGGCACGAACAGCGAGTGCAGCAGGTCGGACTGCCGCCAGATGACGCCCTTCGGCTTGCCGGTGGTGCCGCCGGTGTACATGAAGATCTCGTCCGAGCCGAACCGGTGCTCCGGCGGGCGCGGCGGGGTGACGGCGAGCAGGTCCTCCAGTTCCGGCGCCGACGGCCCGGGCTCCACGGCGGGGCCGGCGCGGACCAGCAGCCGCAGGGTCGGCACGTGCTCCGCGGCGTGGCGCAGGTTCGGCGCGAGCACCCCGCTGAACACCACCGCGGCCGCGTCGGCGTCGGTGAGCAGCGCGGTCAGCTCGTCCGCGGTGTACCGGTAGTTCGCGTTGACCGGCACGGCGCCGATCTTGAATGCGGCGAACACGGTCTCCAGGTAGGCCGCGCCGTTGTGCAGGTAGCAGGCCACCTTGTCGCCGGCCCGCACCCCGGCCTCCTCGAGCGCGGTGGCCAGCCGGGCGGCGCGGTCGTCGAACTGGGCGTAGGTCAGATCGCGCCCGGGTTCGGAGATCGCGACCGCGTCCGGCAGGCCACGGGCCACGGCCTCCCAGACGGTGCCGAAGGAGACGTCCATCCGGTCCGCACCTCCTCGGCTCGGCGTCCAGCGTAGGAAGGCGCGGGGGCGGAGCGACACGGCCGGGAACCGCAGGACGGGCGGGACAAACGTCGCGCCACGGTGGCGACGCAAGGCCAGCGTGCCGGGCAGCCGCGGCTCATACCGTCGAGGAGATCCGCGATCGAAGGAGGGCACATGCTCGACGGCAGAGTCGCCGTGGTCACCGGGGCCGGCCGCGGCCTGGGCCGGTCCTACGCACGGGCGCTGGCCGCCGCGGGCGCCGCCGTGGTCGTCAACGACCTCGACGCCGACGTCGCCAAGGCGACGGTCGCGGAGATCACCGCCGCGGGCGGCCGGGCGGTCGCCGTGGTCGGTTCCGTCGGCGGCAGCTACCTGGCCGACGCGCTGGTGCGGCGGGCGGTCGGCGAGTTCGGCCGCCTCGACGTGATGGTCACCAACGCCGGCGCGCTGCGCGACCGGACGCTGCGCAACACCAGCGACGACGACTTCGACCTCGTGGTCACCAGCCACCTGCGCGGCACCTTCACCTGCGGCCGCGCGGCGGTGCGACGGTTCCGGGAGCAGGGCGAGGGCGGGCGGCTGATCCTCGTCGGCTCCCCCGCCGGGCAGCGCGCCAGCTTCGGGCAGACCGCGTACTCCGCGTCGAAGGGCGCCATCGTCGCGATGATGCGCACCTGGGCGGTGGAGCACGCGAAGATCGGCGTGACGGTCAACGCGATCGTGCCCACCGCGCTCACCCGGATGGTCGCGACGATGCCGGGACTGGGCGAGCTGGTGTCCAGGGTGGACGCAGGCGAGCCGGTGCCGGAGCCGCTGCGGCGCCAGGGCCTCGGCACCCCGGACGACGTGGCGCCGCTGGTGGTCTACCTCGCGTCGGCGGAGTCCGCGCACGTCACCGGCCAGGCCATCGCCGCCGGTGGCGACCGCATCGCGCTGTGGACGCACCCGGGCGAGGTGGCCGAGGAGCTGCGGCCCGGCGGCTGGACCGTGCCGGAGGTCGTGCGGCTGTTCGCCGGAGCGCCGCTGCAGGAGTTCGAACCCGCGCCGCTGATGTTCGAGGAGGTCTGACGTGGCGATCGTGGTGCACGGTGTCGACGGGGTGCGCGCCCTGCCGGTCGGGGAACCGCTCGGCAGCAGCGGGCTGGTCGAGGTCACCCAGGAGGCGGTGAACCGGTTCGCCGAGGCGACCGGGGACCACCAGTGGATCCACGTCGACGTCGAGAGGGCGAAGGCGGGGCCGTTCGGCGGTCCCATCGCGCACGGTTACCGACGCTGTCGCTGGTGCCGCGGCTGCTGCCGGAGATCGTGGAGTTCACCGGGTTCGGGCTGACCGTCAACTACGGCTGCGAGAAGGTCCGCTTCCCCTCCCCGGTGCCGGTGGGCAGCAAGGTGTGCGCGACCGCCACGCTCGAGGAAGTGACCGAGGTGCGGGGCGGGCTGCAGCTGGCGATCACGATGACGATCGCCGTCGAGGACGCGCCGAAACCGGCCTGCGTGGCGACGATCCTCATCCGCCAGATGACCTAGCGCCGCAGCGGGAATTCGATGGACGGGCGGTGCGTTCGCACCGTATAAGTGGTTCGGCTGTTTTCGCCTGCCCTGCTGGGGGATGGGTGCGGCCGTTCCGGCGGCGCCGAGGCCGCGATCCCGACCACTGAATTCCCTGTGAGGTGCTTCCATGGCCGCCCCCGCGACCACTCCCCCCGACGCCGCGCACGAGGCGCCGCCGCGGTCCGGGCTGCTCATCGGCGTGCTGGTCGTCTCCGCGTTCGTGATGATCCTGAACGAGACGATCCTGAGCGTCGCGCTGCGCGACCTCACCGCCGACCTGGCCGTCTCCACCACCACGGTGCAGTGGCTGACCAGCGGGTTCCTGCTGACGATGGCGGTGGTCATCCCGACCACCGGGTTCCTGCTCGAACGGTTCACCCCGCGCCAGGTGTTCCTCGCGTCGCTGACCCTGTTCAGCGCGGGCACCGCGATCAGCGGGCTCGCGCCCGGTTTCGGCATGCTGATGGCCGGGCGCGTGGTCCAGGCCTGCGGCACCGCCGTGATGCTGCCGCTGCTGATGACGTCGGTGATGCGCCTGGTGCCGGAGAACAAGCGCGGCGCGACGATGGGCACCATCACCATCGTGATCGCCGTGGCCCCCGCGGTGGGGCCGACGATCGGCGGCGCGGTGCTCGCGTCGCTGGGCTGGCGCTGGATGTTCTGGATCGTGCTCCCGCTGGCGCTGGCCGCGCTGGCGATCGGCGCGGCGTGGTTCCGGCTGGACAGCTCGACCCGCAAGGTGCCGCTGGACGTGCCGTCGGTGCTGCTGTCCGCGCTCGGTTTCGGCGGCGTGCTCTACGGCCTGGCCGGCATCGGCGAAGGCGGCGGGCACGCGCCGGTGCCGCCGTGGGCCACGATCGTCGGCGGGCTCGCCCTGCTGGCCGTGTTCACCTGGCGGCAGACGCGGCTGCAGCGCGAGGACAGGGCGCTGCTGGACCTGCGGCCGTTCACCCACCGCAGTTTCGTCGTCGCGCTGGTGCTGGCCGCGCTGCTGTTCGTGTGCCTGCTCGGGGTCGCCTCGATCATGCTGCCGCTGTACCTGCAGACCGTGCTGCACACCAGCACGTTCGTCAGCGGGCTGGCGGTGCTGCCCGGCGGCCTGACGCTCGGGTTGCTGGGCCGCCCGGTCGGGGCGCTGTTCGACCGGTTCGGCGCGCGGCCGCTGGTGATCCCCGGCGCGGTGGCGCTGGCGGTGTCGATGTGGCTGTTCGCGCTGCTCGGGCCGGGCTCGCCGCTGGCCGCGGTGATCGCCATCCACGTGCTGCTGATGGCCGGGCTCGGCTTCATGATGACGCCGCTGATGACGGAGTCGCTCGGCGTGCTGCCGGACCACCTGTACTCGCACGGCAGCGCGATCCTGGCGACGCTGCAGCAGGTCGCGGGCGCGTTCGGCACCGCGGTGTTCGTCAGCGTGGCCACGCTGGCCAGCAACGACCCGGCGGGCATCCCGGACGCCACGGGCCTGCGCACGGCGTTCGTGGTGGCCGGCGTCGTCGGGGTGCTCGCGCTGGTGACCGCGCTGTTCGTGCGCAAGCCCGCCGCCGCGACGCCCGCGCCTGCGGCGCACTGAGCGGGGGCACCCGGCGGGTGGCCGCGCTGCGGGACATCACCTGCCTGCACGTCGCCGACGCCTGCCGCGCACTGAGCGCGGACGCTGCCCCGCCGACGCACCACCTCGCCGTCATCGCTGCTGGGCAGCCCGCGCGCTGAGCGCGGGCTGCCCAGTTCTCGCTCACCGCGGCGGTGGCAGCATCGTGGCCGGGCAGCCCGCGCGGTAGCCAGGCGCGCTACGACGGCCACGGCGTGGGCGACCACGCCGGCTCAGTAGCCGCGCGCGATCCACTCCGCCAGGTGCGGCGCCTCGGTCCCGATGGTGGTCCCGTCGCCGTGACCCGTGTGCACCCGGGTGTCCTCCGGGAGCTTGAACAGCCGGTCCCGGATCGAGTCGATGATCGTCGGGAAGTCCGAGAACGACCGGCCCGTCGCGCCCGGCCCGCCGGCGAACAGCGTGTCGCCGGTGAAGAGCGCCTTCGCCTCGGGCAGGTGCAGGCACACCGAACCGGGCGAGTGGCCCGGGGTGTGGATCAGCTCGATCTCGGTGCCCGCGACGGCGATGCGCTGACCGTCGTCGGCCTTCCAGAACGCCTGCCCGGCGTGGGTCATGTCCCACAGCTCCTGGTCGCCCGGGTGCAGGAGCACCGGCGCGTAGAGCTGCTCGCCGAGCTGCGGCGCGTGGGTGACGTGGTCGTTGTGGCCGTGCGTGCAGACCACCGCGACGACCTTGCGCCCCGCGACGGCCTCGACGATCGGCTTGTCGTCGTGCGCGGCGTCGACCACCACCACCTCGTGGTCGTCGCCGATGAGCCAGACGTTGTTGTCGACCTCCCAGCTGCCGCCGTCGAGTTCGAACACGCCGGAGGTGACGACCCGGTCGATCCGGAAGCTCACCAGACCACCACCGAACGCAGCACCTCGCCGGCGTGCATGGTGTGGAAGGCCTTCTCGACGTCGTCCAGCCCGATGCGCTCGGTGACGAACTTGTCCAGCGGCAGCCTGCCCTGCAGGTACAGGTCGACCAGCACCGGGAAGTCCCGTTCCGGCAGGCAGTCGCCGTACCAGGACGACTTCAGCGCGCCGCCGCGGGAGAAGAAGTCGAGCAGCGGCATCTCCAGCCGCATGTCCGGGGTCGGGACGCCGACCAGCACGACCGTGCCGGCGAGGTCGCGGGCGTAGAACGCCTGCTTCCAGGTCTCCGGCCTGCCCACCGCGTCGATCACCACGTCCGCGCCGAACCCGCCGGTCAGGGCCTGGACGGCCTCGACGACGTCGGTCTCGGTCGCGTTGACCGTGTGGGTGGCGCCCAGTTCGGTAGCCCACTCGAGCTTCTTCGCGTCGCGGTCGACGGCGATGATCTTGTTCGCACCGGCCAGGCGGGCCCCGGCGATGGCCGCGTCGCCGACCCCACCGCAGCCGATCACCGCGACGGAATCGCCGCGGCTCACCGCGCCGGTGTTGACCGCCGCGCCCAGACCGGCCATCACGCCGCAGCCGAGCAGGCCGGCGACGGCGGGGTCGGCGGCCGGGTCGACCTTGGTGCACTGCCCGGCGTGCACGAGCGTCTTGTCCGCGAACGCGCCGATGCCCAGCGCCGGGGTCAGCTCGGTGCCGTCGGTCAGGGTCATCTTCTGGGTGGCGTTGAACGTGCTGAAGCAGTACTGCGGGCGGCCGCGCTTGCAGGCCCGGCACTGGCCGCACACCGCGCGCCAGTTGAGGACGACGTAGTCACCCGGCTGGACCGAGTCGACGCCTTCGCCGACGCTTTCGACGGTGCCGGCGGCTTCGTGCCCGAGCAGGAACGGGAACTCGTCGTTGATGCCGCCCTCGCGGTAGGTCAGGTCGGTGTGGCACACCCCGCACGCGGCGATCGCGACCACGACCTCACCGGGACCGGGGTCGGGGATCACGATGTCGGTGAGCTCGACCGGAGCTCCCTTCGTGCGGGCGATCACGCCGCGGACCGTCTGTGGCATCGGCTGTTCCTTTCGGTGGAGAAGCATGCGCGGTGACGCATACCGTTGGCGACGGTAGCCCTGAGTGGCGTTTCCGCGACCTGGTCGTCGGACCAGTAAAACCTCGACCTCCGGTTAGAGTGGCCGCATGGATCCGGTGTCCGATCTGGTGGCTCTGCGCGAGGTCGTGGACGGGCCGCTGCACGAAATCGCCCGCCGCCTCTCGCGGTTCCTCGGCGAGCGGTGGCCGCACACCGCGCTCGTCGTGTTCACCCGGGAGTGCACCGGGCGGCCGCGCAAGGTCGCCGGCGCCACCGAGATGATCAACAAGGTCACGATCGGCGAGCTGGAGGAGCTGAAGGCCGCGGTCGAGCCCGGCCGTCCGGTCAGCACGACCGCGTCGATCGCGGGCGCGGAGCGGACCGTGTGGGTGGTGCTCGATCCGACCGGCACGCTGCTCGTCCTGGTCCCCCGCGCGGCGCGGCGGCGGCTGCCCGAGCCGGAGCTGCTGGCCGCGATCTTCGGCCTGGTGGTGACCTCGATCAGCCAGCAGGTCGCCCAGGCCAGCCCCGACTACCTCGCCGAGTCGCGAGCCGCCTCCAGCGAGCGGGAGCGCACGATCGCCGAGCTGGCGGCCGCGCACGAGGCGGCGCTGGTGGCGATCCTGACCACATTGCGGTCCGCCGGTCTGGACGACCGCCGGGCGCGGCTGTCGGCGGCGGACTCGGCGTCGGCGGCGTTGCTGGCGCTGCGATCGGCGCGGAAGTCGGACCAGGCGCTGTCCGAGGAGGCCGCGCCGGAGGCGTTCGCCCGGCTGCGCGAGGACATCCGGCAGATGCTGCGCCACCACGAGGCGCCGATCGAGTTCGTCGCCCCGTCCGGCGGTTCCGTGCCCGGCGAAATCGCGCACGCCGCGCGGGCGATGACGCGGACGGCTGTGCTGGCGTTCACCGCCCAGCCGGGCCTGGCGCGCCTGCGGATCGCGTGGTCGAGCGACGGCGCGAGCCTGGTGGTCGACGTGCGGGACCAGGGGTCCGGCGAGCTGGACGTGGACGCGCTGCGCCGTGGCCTCCAGGGCCGGGCGCGCACGCTGGGCGCCGCGCTGGACATCGACGCCGCGCCGGGCTGGGGCAGCCGGGTGACGATCTCGCTGCCGCTGGACGCGCCCGAGCCCTCCGGCGAAACGCGGCTGACGAACCTCAACCGCCGCGAGCGGGAGGTGCTGGCGCTGCTCGCGCAGGGCAAGCGCAACAAGGCGATCGCGGCGGAGCTGGGCGTCACCGAGAGCACCGTGAAGTTCCACGTCACCGGCGTGCTGCAGAAGCTGGAAGTGAGCTCCCGCGGCGAGGCCGCGGCGCTGGCACTGGGCGCGGGGCTCGGCGTGGCGCACGCCTGAGGTCGCCCGCTCGGCGGATCCACGGCCGTTTCACCGTGCTGGTCGCGCGTCCACCAGCTCACCCACTTGCAACCGCTGATCGACTTCGGCGCGTTCACGTCATCCCCGGCGGCCCGGCTGTCCCCGATCGAGGCGGTCGCGCGGGCCTTCCACCGTCACCTCCTGCTCGATGCCGCCGGCAGGCGGTCTCCGGTTCGGTGATTTCGGCGCCGTGCACCCCATCGCCGGCCTCAGGTCCGGGCGTGCTCCGCTCGCAGCGTGGTCAGGAACCGGCTGAACAGGCGGACCTGTTCGGCCACGAACTCCCGCCGACCGGCACTGAGCACACGCAACGCGGCCCCGTGATCCCAGGCGACCACCACCGCGGTGGTGGCGTGCAGCAGCTGCCACGCGGTCCGCACCAGCCACCACACCGGGCGCGGCATCGACCCGCGCAGGCGGTCGCGGTGGAAGGGCACGTGCCGCTGCTCGTCATCCAGGATGCGGGCCGCCACGTCGCGCGTCAGAGCGTCACCGGAACCGTCGCGAAGGATGCGGTAGTAGCTGAGCGCCACGGTCTCCGCGATCAGCAGCACCGCAAGCTCCAGCCGCAGCCCCAGCCCGCGCCGGAGCGCGACGAACGCCCTGTCGGTCCAGTGGCTCGTGATCGTCGGCGCCCCGGCGGCCTCGAGCAGGCGGGCGAGCAGCCGCGCGTGGTTCTGCTCCTCGGCGACGAACAACCGCACCGCCGCGGCGTAGGCGCGATCGCCGGTCCGCTCGGCGGCGCGGTTGAGCCGCACGCCGTCGCCGGATTCGCCGACCTGGAACCGCTGCAGGCTGCGCACCATGGCCGGGTCGAGCCGGGCGGCCCGGGCCCAGTCCGGATCACCGCGGTCCTGCCTGGCACGCGCGGCCTCCTGGAACTCCCGCAGCCAACCGCCGGCATCCCGCACCAGAACCCCCTCGCGTCCGGACACTCCTTGACAGGACGGTTGAGCGCGGGCGAGGTTGCCGGACCGAGCTCCTTCCGGGCGCCGCATGACCGGCCTACCCTCGACGCACCACGAGAGGAGTCGCGTCATGTCCGGGAAGACCACCGCCACAGTGGACATCGCACGCAGCCCGCAGGAGGTGTTCGGCTTCCTCGCCGACGCCGCCCACCTGCCCGACTGGCAGCCCGACGTCCGCACCGCCGCCTTCGACGGCCCGGTCCCGGTCACCGTCGGCACCCGCGGGCACGAGGTCCGCCACGTCATGGGCGCCGACCGGACCATCACGTGGGAGGTGACGGCCTACGACCCGGGCCGGCGCTACGGCGTCCGCGGCGTGGACGGGCCGGTCCGGGCGCACGTGGACGTCACGTTCACCCCGGAGGGCGAGGGCACCCACGTCGAGTACGGCATCGGTTTCGAGGGGCACGGCGTGGGCAGATTCATCGCTCCCCTGGCGCGCCGCAACGCGCGCAAGGAAGTGCCCGCCACGCTCGGCCTGCTGAAACAGCACCTCGAAGCGCAGCCTCAGGTCTGAGCGGGCAACGCACCGCCGCAGTGCGGGCAGCACGCCGCCGACGAGCCCCGTGCCCGGCCCGCCTGATCGCGCTCACCAGCGCCTCCGCCGGCCGCAGGGCGTCCGCGGCCAGTCGCAGGCCGGTCAGGTTGCCGTGTCCGTCCACTTCGGCCTCGACGTTCCCGCGCGCGGCGGTGATCCGCCGGCGGTTGAGTTCGGCCAGCAGCTGATTCCGGAAAACGGCCACGCGCGTGGCGTCCGTTGCGTACAGTCCTCAAGATGCGCGTTTTGCTGGGGGTGGCCCTGCTGGCCATGACGCTGCTGACGGCCTGCCAGGACCACGATCCTGGGCCCAAGGAGCAGACCGCGCCCACACCGGCGCGTGTGGACGAGCCCACCGCGCTGCAGTTCGCGCCGCGGGTGTGGCTGGCCGGCGACGAGCGGTTCACCCCGATGGACGCGACCGCCTACATCCGGCAGTCGGTGCTGCGGTACGAGCACGACGACTGCGCCGACCCCGAGCCGGTGGCCGACCCGGTCGATCCCGGCAAGCTTCGCGGCACTGTCTACAAGCACCACAAGGACGCCGACCCCGCCGTGCCGTCCCCGGACAAGCCGCTGTTCCCCTGTGCCCGCCACTCGGGCGACGAGGTCTCGCCGAACTCCGACGGCGGGTTCTACCTGGATGCGCACGACAACGTCCAGCCCGACGACGCTCCCCCGCCGATGTACTGGGAGCACCACCGCGCCGACGACGAGCGCTCCGCGTACGTGTACTGGTTCTTCTACGGCCGCAACGAACTCCGCCCGGCCGGCACCCCCGTGGGCAACACGCACGAGGGCGACTGGGAGCGGGTCGCCGTCCAGCTGCGGAACGGCGAACCGGTCGCGGTGACCTTCTTCGGCCACGGCGCCGAGCCGTGTTCCGTGCCGTGGGCGGACCTGGACCACGACGACGGCCACCCGGTCGTGTACTCGGCGAAGGGGTCGCACGCGTCGTACCCGTCGAAGGGCTGGCACGTCTCCGGCGCCACCTTCGACTGGACCTCGCAGGGAAACCTGTGGCGCACGCAACCGCGCCCGCTCGACGGCGAGCCGTGGTACGGCTACCGCGGCGCGTGGGGCGCGCAGTCGCTCGTGCCCGGCTTCTCCGGCCCGGCCGGTCCCTACCCGGGGCGGCAACTCGCCGACGTGTTCACCGACCGCCGCTGCGCCATGCCCGCCCGGCTGCCGGACGGTTTCGCCGGGACGTGGGAGACCCGCGACCCGGTCGAGCAGTCCCCGGCGGCCCGCCCGTACCACATGCGGGTGGTCCTCGGCGGCGACAGCAACCCGGTCGAGTACCGCACGACCTGGACCGGCCCCGATCCGGACCTGGCGTGCCGCGGCCTCCTCCGGCTGGTCGACGCGACCACGCAGTGGCTGGAGCTGCGCGAGACGATCCTGGACAAGGACGCGGGCAACTGCGTCACCGAGGGCACCGTGACGCTCCACCGGGACGGCGAGTCGCTGAAGATGACCTACTCCGGCGGCAGTGTGACGGGATCCGCCACGCTGTACCGCAAGCAGGACGGCCCGCCACCGTCCGGATCGTCGACAGCGCCCACGTCGTCCGGCCCGTCGGCGTCCGACGGCATCCGGCGTTACGAGGAGTTCCTGCACGCGGTGGGCCGCGAGGACCTCGCGGTGGTCTGCGAGATCGCGGGCCCGGCCGCGAAGAAGGCCGAGGACCAGGGCTTCGGGCCGTGCGAGCAGACCATGCCGATCACCTTCCAGATGATCTCGCCGGCGCAGAAGCGGGCCCTGCGCACCGCGACGGTCGACCGGGCCGGGGTCACCGAAACCGCCGGGCGGATCGAGATCCCGGCCCGCGCGGTGCGTGCGGACACCCCGTTCACGGAGAGCGACCTGGGCGACGCGGTCCTCGAATACCGCGGCGGCCAGTGGTACGTCTTCGACTAGGGCGGCGCCGGCCGCGGTTGCGCCCGCTCGCCCCGCGGCGCAAGGTGGAGGGCTACCGGCGGCGCCGCCGGGACGCCGCCTCGACCGGAGAGGGGGTGGAAGGCGTGTTCGCGCGTTCCACCACGGTGCAAGCTCACCACGACACGATCGACGCCGGGATCGCCCACCTGCGCGACGAGGTCATGCCGGAGCTGATGGAGATGCCCGGCTGCGTCGGACTGTCGATGCTCGTCGACCGCGACTCCGGGCGCTGCATCGCCACCAGCTCGTGGGAGTCGATGGAGGCGATGCGGGACAGCGCGGACCGGGTGCGCCCGCTGCGCGACCACGCGGCGGAGGTGATGGGCGGCAACCGCGCCCAGGTCGACGAGTGGGAGATCGCGGTGCTGCACCGCACGCGGCCCGCGCCCGAGGGCGCCTGCTGCCGCGTCACCTGGACCCGCTTCGACCAGCTCGACCGCGCCATCGACACCTACCGCATGGGCCTGCTGCCCGAGCTGGAACGCCTCGACGGGTTCTGCAGCGCCAGCCTGATGATCGACCGCGAGGCGGGCATCGCGGTGTCCTCGGTGACCTACGACAACCACGCGAACATGGCGAGCACCCGCAACCGCGCCGACGCCCTCCGCTCGCGTGGCGCGGAGGAGGCCGGGGTGGAGATCCTGGAGGTGGCCGAGTTCGAGCTGGCACTGGCGCACCTGCGGGTGCCCGAAATGGCCTGACCGAACGACCGGGCCAGGGCGGACCGGGCCGGACCGAGCGGGGCGGGCCATCGAGCCTGCCCCGCCGATCGGGCCGGGACAGGAACCAAGCCGGACCACGCCACCGGGCCGAGGTGGGCCACCGGAATCCGACGAGGCACCAGCTTCACCGCAAGCCGGCCGCCGCCGGGGCACGCGGCGGCGGCCCCTGGTCGTCCAGCCGGAACCAGCGGTGGCCCGTACCGGGGCCATGGCCGCCGCGCCGGGCGAGCACCGCCGGACGCGGCTGCCGGCCACTGCCTCCCGCCGGGGCGGCTCCACATCCGGCCGGCGAACCGGCCCGCCCGGGTGCCCGGCCGCCGCCGAGGGTGGCGGATAGGCTGGCCGCGTGGGATCGCGGTGGACGGTGGCTCGGGTGCTCGCGCTGGCCCCGGACGCCGGGTCCGCGCGGGCCGCCCGCGGGCTCGCCAACCCGCGCACCTGGTCCGACCTCGGCAGCACCAGCTCACTCGTCTGGGGCAAGTGCCAGGGCAGCGCCCGCACCCCCTACCAGGTCACCGTCGACCTCACCGAACCGTCCTTCCGCTGCACCTGCCCGAGCCGCAAGTTCCCCTGCAAGCACGGCTTGGCGCTGCTGCTCATGTGGGCCGCGGGCGACGGCTCCGTGTCCGAGGACGCCAGGCCCGCCGACTGGGTCACCCCCGCCGCACCCCGCCGGGAAGCCGCCAAACCGGACCCCGAGGCGCAGGCCAAGCGCCTGGCCGAGCGCGAGTCGCTCATGTCGGCCGGCCTCGACGACTTCGAGCTGTGGCTGCACGACCTCGTCCGCCAGGGCCTGGCGGCCGCCCGCCGCCAGCCGCCCGGGTTCTGGGACACCGCCGCGGCCCGGCTCGTCGACGCCCAGCTGCCCGGGCTCGCCGACCGGGTCCGCGCCGCCGGCGCCGACATCCACGCCCGCGCCGACTGGGCGCCGCACCTGCTCGGCGAGCTCGGCCGCTGGTACCTCGCGGTCCGCGCGTGGCGGCGCCGCGCCGAGCTGGACGACGCCGCGATGGGCGACCTGCGCACGGTGCTGGGCTGGGCCCGCCGCCGCGACGAGATCGGCGACCGGGTCGCCGATCGGTGGTGGGTCGTCGGCCTGAGCCAGGAGGAGGACGAGCGCCTGCTGTCCCAGCGCACCTGGCTGCACGGCGAGCGCACCGGCGAAACCGTGGTGCTGCTGGACTTCGCCGCCGCCGGGCAGGCGCTGAAGGTCGCGCACGTGCTCGGGTCCGTTGTGGACGGCGAGGTGGCCCGCTACCCCGGCGGCCAGCCCCGCCGCGCGCTGCTCGCCGGTGACGAGCACAAGGTCACGCCCGGTTCCGGCCTCCCGCACGCCACCGACGTCCGCACCGCGCTCGGCCAGGCCGCCCGGTGGCTCGCCGGGAACCCGTGGCTGCGCCGCATCCCCCTGGCACTGGCCGGGATGACCGTCGTCCCCGGCGACCCGCCGCTGCTCGTCGACCCCGGCGGCGCCGCCCTCACCCTGGCCGCGGGCACCGACGTGTGGCAGCTGCTCGCCCTCTCCGGCGGGCACCCGGTGCCGGTGTTCGGCGAGTGGATCGACGAGCGCCTGCACCCCCTGAGCGTGCAGGTCGGCGACCGGCTGGTGGCGCTGTGACCGCATGGGAAGACCTGCTGGGCACGGCGCTGGTCGGCACCGGCCGCCGCCCCTTCGACCTGGCCGCCTCCGGCATCCCGGGCGCAGGCAGCGTCACCGCCGACTCGCCCGAGGCCGCGGTCCTGGCCGCGGCCGCCCTCGCCGCCGGGCACCGGCGCGCGGGCTGGACACCACCGGTCTGGCGCGGCACCCCGCGACAACCGGCCGGCCCCGACGACCGTCCCGAGTGCACCCCGGCCGCCGCCCAGCTGCTGGAACTGCTGCTCACCAAGGCCATCCGCCTCGAAGTCGGCACCGAGCTGCTCACCGGCGACTGGCTCACCGCCGCCCGCGACACCGGGCGGCGCCCGCCGTACCGGCTGCTGCCCGACCTGCTCCGCTTCGGCACGACCACCGCCACCGCCCGCCCGCTCGTCCGCGACGTCCTCGGCCCGCGCGGCGCCTGGCTGGCCGCGCACAACCCGGCGTGGAGCTGGGCCGCCACCGTCCCGCCCGCCGACGTGGCGGAGCGCTTCGCCACCGGCACCCGCGCCGAGCGGGTGGCGCTGCTGACCGACCTGCGCGCCACCGCGCCCGGCCGCGCGCGCGAACTGGTCGAGGAAACCTGGGCCGACGAGCCGGCCGCCACCCGCGCCGCGTTCCTCGACACCCTGCGCACCGGCCTGTCCGGCGACGACGAACCGCTGCTCGAACGCGCCCTCGACGACCGAGCCGCGACCGTCCGCGCCGCCGCCACTGCCCTGCTCGACCACCTGCCCGGCTCGGCCCGCGCCCAGCGCATGGCCGAGCGCGCCCGGCGGCTGCACCAGGGCCGCGGCGCCTTCGACCTGCCCGGCGAACCCGACGACGCGGCCCGCCGCGACGGCGTCACCGACCACCGCGAACCGGGTCTCGGCCGCGGCGCGTCCCGGCTGATCCAGATCCTCGCCGCCACCCCGCTGGCCGCCTGGGATCCGGACTGGATCCCCGAGGCCGGCCACGACGTCCTCCTCGGCTGGACGAAAGCCGCGCTGCGCCAGCGCGACCAGCAGTGGCTCACCGCGCTGGCCCGGCACCAGCCGACCCCCGAGCTGATCGCCGCGCTCACCCCCGCCGCCGCCGCGGAAATCCTCGGCAGCAGCCGGAAACTCGACGCCCGGTTCGGTGCGCTGCTCGCCGCCGCGCCCGGCCCGTGGCCCGCGGAGTTCTCCACCGAAATCGTCGCGCGGCTGCGCACCGCCAAGGCCGAGGCCGTGCTGCGGCTCGCCGCCTGCGCGATGGCCGAGCACCTGCACCCCGCCGCGCTCGCCGCCGTCGAGAACTGGCTGCTCGCCCTCGGCACCGACCACAAACCCACCGCGCGCACCCTGCGCGGCATCGCCCACGCGCTGACCATCCGAGCGACCATCCGGCAGGAGTTCACATGACCGACGTGCTGAGAGCACACGCCGAGCAGCAGCACGCCGACGAGCTGGCCGCCCTCGCGGCCTCCGACGACCGGCCCAAACCGCCCAACTGGAAGCTGTCGCCGTGGGCCGTCGCGACCTACGTGCTGGGCGGCGAGGCCCCGGACGGCACCCCGATAACCCCGAAGTACCTCGGCTCGCGCCGCCTCGTCGAGGTCGCGATCGCCACGCTCGCCACCGATCGCGCGCTGCTCCTGCTGGGCGTGCCCGGCACCGCGAAGACGTGGCTGTCCGAGCACCTCGCCGCGGCCATCTCCGGCGACTCCACGCAGCTGGTGCAGGGCACGTCCGGCACCGCCGAGGAGGCGATCCGCTACGGCTGGAACTACGCGCGCCTGCTCGCCGAGGGCCCCTCGCCCAAGGCGCTGGTCGCCAGCCCGGTACTGCGCGCGATGGAGACCGGCGGCATCGCGCGGATCGAGGAGCTGACCCGCATCCCGTCCGACGTGCAGGACGCGCTGATCACGATCCTCAGCGAGAAGACCCTGCCGATCCCGGAGCTGGACAGCGAGGTGCAGGCGCTCGCCGGGTTCAACGTGATCGCCACGGCCAACGACCGCGACCGCGGCGTGAACGACCTGTCCGCCGCCCTGAAACGCCGCTTCAACGTCGTGGTGCTGCCGCTGCCCGACGACGCCGAGTCCGAAGTGGAGATCGTCCGGCTGCGCGTCGAGCAGCTGGGCCGGTCGCTGCAGCTGCCGGCCGGCGCGGAGAACGTGGACGAGATCCGCCGCGTGGTGACCGTGTTCCGCGAGCTGCGCGACGGGGTCACCACCGACGGGCGGACGAAGATCAAGTCGCCGTCGGGGACGCTGTCCACCGCCGAGGCGATCTCGGTGATGACGAACGGGATCGCGCTCGCGACGCACTTCGGCGACGGCGTGGTGCGGGCCGACGACGTGGCGGCCGGCCTGCACGGCGCGGTGGTCAAGGACCCGGTGCAGGACCGGATCGTGTGGCAGGAGTACCTGGAGACCGTGGTGCGCGAGCGCAAGCCGTGGTCCGACCTCTACCGCGCGTGCCGGGAACTGGTGTGAGCGTTCACGTCCTCGGCATCCGGCACCACGGGCCCGGTTCGGCCCGCGCGGTCGCCGACGCCCTGGACCGGCTCGACCCCGAGGTCGTGCTGATCGAGGGACCGCCGGAGCTGGACTCCGTCGCCCCGCTCGCCGCGGCCGCGGGCATGCGCCCGCCGGTCGCCGGGCTGGTCTACGCCGCCGACCGCCCGGCGACGGCCGCGTTCTACCCGATGGCGGTGTTCTCCCCGGAGTGGGTGGCGCTGCGGTGGGCGCTGGAGCACGGCAGGCAGGTGCGGTTCCTCGACCTGCCCGCGAACGTCGCGCTGGTGCTGGAGGATGCCGAGGACCCGGACGCGGAACCGCCGATCGATCCCATCGCGACGCTGGCCGAAGCCGCCGGGTACGACGATCCGGAGCGCTGGTGGGAGGACGCGGTCGAACTGCGCTACCACGGGCTCGAGGTGTTCGACGCGCTGCTCGACGCCATGCGCGCGCTGCGCGAAGGGCACGTGCCGGACCTGCGCACGCAGCGGCGGGAAGCGGCGATGCGGAAGGTGCTGCGGGCGGTCATCCGCGGCGGGGCAGGCACGATCGCGGTGGTGTGCGGCGCCTGGCACGCGCCGGTGCTGGTGCCCGCGGAGTTCCCGTCGCAGGCCGCGGACAACCGGCTGCTCAAGGGACTGCGCACGACGAAGGTCGCGGCGACCTGGGTGCCGTGGACGTCGTCGCGGCTGGCCAGGGCCAGCGGCTACGGCGCGGGCATCTCCTCCCCCGGCTGGTACCACCACCTGTTCACCACCGCGCACGACGAGGCGGTGGGCCGGTGGATGGTGCGGGTGGCGCATCTGCTGCGCCGCGAGCAGCACGACGTGTCCCCGGCCGCGGTCATCGAGGCCGTCCGGCTCGCCGACGCGCTGGCCGTGCTGCGCAACCGCCCGCACCCCGGGTTGCCCGAGGTGCTGGAGGCCTGCCAGGCCGTCCTGTGTGGAGGGTCGGACATCCCGATGCGGCTGGTGGCCCGCAAGCTGCTGGTCGGCGACATCCTGGGCCGGGTGCCCGCCGAGACGCCGATGGTGCCACTGGCCAAGGACCTGGAGGCGACGCGGAAACGGTTGCGGCTCAAGCAGAGCGCGGCCGAGCAGCAGCTGGACCTGGACCTGCGCACGCCGACCCACCTGGAGCGCAGCAAGCTGCTGCACCGGCTGCTGCTGCTCGGCGTGCGGTGGGGCGAGCCCGCGGAGACCGCGCGCACGCGGGGCACGTTCCGGGAGTCGTGGGTGCTGGAGTGGCGGCCGGAGCTGGCGGTCGCGTTGATCGAGGCGAGCGGCTACGGCACGACGATCGAATCCGCGGCGACGGCGGTGGTGGCGCAGCGGGCCGCCGAGGCCGACATCGCCGAGCTGAGCGTCCTGGTCGAGGACACGCTCACCGCGGACCTGCCGGAAGCGCTGGCCGGGGTGCTCGCGGCGCTCGACGAGCGGGCCGCGCGCCAGCACGACACCACGCGGTTGATGGCGGCGGTGGAGCCGATGGCGCGCGTGCGCCGCTACGGCAACGTGCGCCGCGCGGACACCGAGCTGGTGCAGCGGGTGCTGAGCGGAGTGGTCACGCGCATCGCCGTCGGGCTGCCCGCCGCGTGCGCGGGTCTCGACGAGGACGCCGGCCGTGAGGTGCGGCAGCTGGTGGACGGTGTGCAGCGGGGCATCGGGCTGCTCGACCAGCAGGAGCTGCGGGAGGTCTGGTACGGCGCGCTGCGGACGGTGGCCGACCGGCTCGGCGTGCCGGGGCTGATCGCCGGGCGCGCGGTGCGGCTGCTGCTGGACGCCGGGCTGCTGGACGTGGCCGACGCCGCGGGCAGGCTGTCCCGGCAGCTGTCCGTCGCCGCGGACGCGACCCAGGCCGCGGGCTGGCTGGAGGGGTTCCTGTCCGGCGAGGCGGCGCTGCTGGTGCACGAGCCGGAGCTGCTGGAGATCGTCGACCGGTGGGCGACCGGGGTCGGCGAGGAGGTGTTCGACCACCTGCTTCCGTTGCTGCGCCGGACGTTCGCCGAGTTCAGCGCGCCGGAGCGGCGGGAGATCGGGCTGCGGGTGCGGCGGATCGACCGGGGCGAGGGCGCGGCCGGGGCGCGCGCGGCGGACGAGGACCTGGACCACGAGCGGGCGGCGCTGGTGGTGCCGCGGATCCTGGAGCTGCTGGGATGAGTGAACGGCTGCGGCGGTGGCGGATGATGCTCGGCGGGCAGGACGCCGACGGCACCGGCGTGTCGCTGTCCGGTGCGGACGCCCGGCGGGACGCCACGCTGGAAGCCTTGTACGACAAGGAAAAGGACCGCCGTGGCGGGCTCGGCGGGTCGTCCCCGCGGGTGGCGCGGTGGCTGGGCGACATCCGCGGCTACTTCCCCAGCTCGGTGGTGCAGGTGATGCAGCGCGACGCGATGGAGCGGCTGGGGCTGCGCCAGTTGCTGCTGGAGCCGGAGATGCTGGAGTCCGTGCAGCCGGACGTGCACCTGGTGGGCACGCTGCTGTCGCTCAACCGGGCCATTCCGGAGCGGTCGCGGGACACGGCGCGCGCGGTGGTGCGGAAGGTGGTCGAGGACCTGGAGAAGCGCCTGGCGCAGCCGACGCGGCAGGCGGTGGGCGGGGCGCTGCACCGGGCCAACCGCACGAACCGGCCCCGGCACGGCGACATCGACTGGAACCGCACGATCCTGGCGAACCTGAAGCACTACCAGCCCGAGCAGCGGACCGTCGTGCCGGAGCGGCTGGTGGGTTTCGGTCGGCGGCTGCCGAGCGTGTCCAGGCAGATCGTGCTGTGCCTGGACCAGAGCGGGTCGATGGCCGCCTCGGTGGTGTATGCGAGCGTGTTCGGGGCGGTGCTGGCGTCGATCCGGTCGCTGCGGACGCAGGTGATCGCGTTCGACACCGCGGTGGCGGACCTGACCGAGTCGGTGTCCGACCCGGTGGAGCTGCTGTTCGGGGTCCAGCTGGGCGGCGGCACCGACATCAACGCGGCGCTGGCGTACTGCCAGAGCCGGATCGACGCCCCGCGCGACACGGTGCTGGTGCTGATCAGCGACCTTTTCGAGGGCGGTGACGAGGAGGAGATGCTGCAGCGCGCGCAGGCCCTGAAGGCGGACGGCGTGCAGGTGGTGTGCCTGCTCGCCCTGAGCGACGACGGAGCGCCCGCCTACGACCACGAGAACGCGGCCGCGCTGGCGGCCTTGGGGATTCCCGCGTTCGCCTGCACGCCGGACCGTTTCCCGGACCTCATGGCGGCGGCCGTCCAGCGGCAGGACGTGGCCACCTGGGCGGCAGCGAACGACATCCCCACCGCGGCGGCGGAGGACTGACAAGGGGACGCGGCATTCTCCTCGCCCGCGCGGCGGGTGCCGGCGCGCCCGCGCTCCGGCTTCGTGTCCGGCGTAGTGCGGCAAGGACCACCGTCAGTACAAGGGCGCATTCGACCGGCGGCACTACTCCGAGTGGGACCACATCACGTGGCTGACTCCGGCGATAAGCCATCCACCAGCGAGGCTCCGGGAGACAGCCGAGGCCAGCAGGCGGACTAGGAAGACTCGCCACCCCGCCGACAGACGCTCGCGGAGACGCCAGCCACACCCGATTGCATGATCATGCATCGCCATGCATATACTGTTCCCGTGTCCAAGGTGCTCACCTCTCTGCCTGTCGGTGAACGTGTCGGGATCGCCTTCTCCGGAGGCCTCGACACGTCGGTAGCGGTCGCGTGGATGCGCGAGAAGGGGGCGGTCCCCTGCGCCTACACCGCTGACATCGGGCAGTACGACGAGCCCGACATCGCCTCCGTGCCGGGCCGCGCCAAGACCTACGGCGCGGAGATCGCCCGGCTCGTCGACTGCCGCGAGGCGCTCGTCGAGGAAGGGCTGGCCGCCCTGGCCTGCGGCGCCTTCCACATCCGCTCCGGCGGCCGCGTCTACTTCAACACCACTCCGCTGGGCCGCGCGGTCACCGGCACGCTGCTGGTGCGCGCGATGCTGGAGGACGACGTCCAGATCTGGGGCGACGGCTCCACCTTCAAGGGCAACGACATCGAGCGCTTCTACCGGTACGGCCTGCTCGCCAACCCGGCCCTGCGCATCTACAAGCCGTGGCTGGACGCCGACTTCGTCACCGAACTGGGCGGCCGCACCGAGATGTCGGAGTGGCTGACCGCCCGGAACCTGCCCTACCGCGCCAGCACCGAGAAGGCCTACTCGACCGACGCGAACATCTGGGGCGCGACCCACGAGGCCAAGGCCCTGGAGCACCTCGACGCCGGCATCGAGCTGGTCGAGCCGATCATGGGCGTCCGGTTCTGGGACCCCGAGGTCGAGATCCCCGCCGAGGACGTCACCATCGCCTTCGAGCAGGGCCGCCCGGTGCGCATCAACGGCAAGGAGTTCGCCACCGCCGTCGACCTGGTGCTCGAGGCCAACGCGATCGGCGGGCGGCACGGGCTGGGCATGTCCGACCAGATCGAGAACCGGATCATCGAGGCCAAGAGCCGCGGCATCTACGAGGCCCCGGGCATGGCGCTGCTGCACGCCGCCTACGAGCGGCTGCTCAACGCGATCCACAACGAGGACACGATCGCCAGCTACCACAACGAAGGCCGCCGCCTCGGCCGCCTCATGTACGAGGGCCGCTGGCTCGACCCGCAGTCGCTCATGCTGCGCGAGTCGCTGCAGCGGTGGGTCGGCACGGCGGTCACCGGCGAGGTCACGCTGCGGCTGCGGCGCGGCGAGGACTACTCGATCCTCGACACCACCGGCCCGTCGTTCAGCTACCACCCGGACAAGCTGTCGATGGAGCGCACCGAGGACGCGGCGTTCGGCCCGGTCGACCGCATCGGCCAGCTCACCATGCGCAACCTCGACATCGCCGACTCGCGCTCGCGGCTGGAGCAGTACGCCGGCCTCGGCCTGGTCGGCACCGGCGACGTTCAGCAGCCGAAGCTGGTGGGCGCCGCCCAGGCCGCCTCGACTGGCCTGATCGGCGCCATGACCGAGGGCGGCGCCGAGGTGATCGCCTCCCGCGGCGGCGCCGCGGAGGACGTCGAGCTGCTCGACCACGCCGCGCTGGAAGCCGGCAACGACTGACGCTCCTGGAACGACGGGGCCCGCGCACTCCGCGCGGGCCCCGTCTTCCGTTTCACGTCAGGCGGACTTCGCCGCTTCGAGGATCAGGTCCGCGACCGCCGCCGGCTCGGAGACCGCCACCGCGTGCGAGGCGCCGTCGAGTTCGACGACCTTCCGCGCGCCCGCCCGCTCGGCCATGAACCGCTGCGCCGCCGCCGGGATGTTCTTGTCCGCCAGCGGGATCAGGAACCACGACGGGATGTCGCGCCACGCCACGCTCGTCGCCTCCTGCGACAGGGCCACGTCACGCACCGGGCGCTGCGTCGCCGCCATCAGCGCGGCCTCGTCCGCCGGCACGTCGGCCGCGAACTGGCCGTGGAACTCGTCCGGTCTGATCGACAGGTCGTTGCTGCCGTCGCCGAGCGGGACCGAGTCGAGCGTCCCGCCGAGCGTGCTGCCGGGGTACTTCTCGGACAGCCCGAGCGCCGACTCCCCCGCCTCCGGCGCGAACGCCGCGACGTAGACCAGGGCCTTGACCTGCGGGTTCCCCGCCGCGGCCTCCGTGGCGACCATGCCGCCGTACGAGTGGCCGGCCAGGACCACCGGGCCGTCGATCCCGGACAGCACCCGCCGCAGGTACTCGGCGTCGCCCGCCAGGCCGCGCAGCGGGTTCGCCACCGCCACGACCCGGCGCCCCTGCTCCCGCAGCCGGGTGATGACCCCGTTCCAGCTGGCCGACTCGGCGAACGCGCCGTGCACCAGGACCACCGTCTCAGTCATGTTCAACCCTTCAGTTGCATCCAATTGAGTTGTGCACAACCGAACATAACAGAACCGGGTGGCGGACGACAGGGCTGGCGTGGAAGAATGCACTTTGAGATGAATAGTGCAATTACTCGGCGGATGGCCGCCACCGCAGCCCTGGTCACGACGGTGGCGCGGCAGCTCACCGCCGAGCGGGGGCTGACCGGCTTCACCGTCGAGGAGGTGTGCGAGCGGGCCGGCATCTCACGCCGCACCTTCTTCAACTACTTCGCCACCAAGGACGACGCCGTCCTCGGCCGGTCCGCGCACCGGGACGATCACGACCTGGTCGAGGAGTTCCTGGCCGGAGGCGGCGACCTGCTCGGCGACCTGGTGCGGCTCACCGCGGGACGGTGGGTGCGCGCCGACATGACGGTCGAGAAGTGCCGCGAGGTCCAGGCCGCCGTCGAGCGGGAACCCCGCCTGCTCGCCAAGTTCTTCGAGTACCTGCTGCGCGACGAACAGTCCGATGTGGAGCTGGTCGAGCGCCGCGAGGGACTGCCCGCGGGCGACCTGCGGGCCGCCGCCGCGGTGCAGATCGTCGGCGCCCTCGCCGGCGCCTCGGTGCGCGAGTTCCTCCGCGAGGGCAACACGACCAGCTTCGGCGACCTCCTCACGCGCCGGCTCGCCGCCGCGCGCACCCTCCTGTCCCCCGACACCGAACGGACGCCATGACGACCACCGCGCCCGCCCCGCTGCTGCTGACCCAGCGGCGGATCTGGATCATCTTCAGCGCCCTCATCGCGGGCATGCTGCTGTCCAGCCTCGACCAGACGATCGTGGCGACCGCGATGCCGACCATCGTCGGCGACCTCGGCGGCGTCGAGCACCAGGTGTGGATCACGACCGCCTACCTGCTCGCGACCACGATCGTCATGCCGATCTACGGCAAGTTCGGCGACGTCCTCGGCCGCCGGCGGCTGTTCCTCGTCGCGATCGCGTTGTTCACCCTCGCCTCCGTGGGGTGCGCGTTCGCCACCGACTTCTGGGTGTTCGTGGTGTTCCGCGCACTGCAGGGCTTCGGCGGCGGCGGGCTGATGATCCTGTCCCAGGCGATCATCGCGGACATCGTGCCGGCCAACGAGCGCGGCAAGTACCTGGGCCCGCTCGGCGGCGTGTTCGGGCTGTCGGCCGTCGGCGGCCCGCTGCTCGGCGGCTTCTTCGTCGACCACCTCACGTGGCAGTGGGCGTTCTACATCAACATCCCGGTCGGCGTCGCGGCGTTCGTCATCGCGCTGGTCGCGCTGACGCTGCCGAGCAAGAAGGCGGCCCAGCCCATCGACCTGGCCGGTGTGGTGTCCCTGTCGCTGGCCACCACCTGCCTGATCTTCTTCACCGACTTCGGGGGCGACAAGGACCATGGCTGGGCCGCGATGGAGACCTGGGCGTGGGGCCTGGGCCTGCTCGTGTCGGCGGTGGCCTTCGTCGTGGCCGAGAAGCGCGCCGCGGACCCGATCATCCCGCTGAGCCTGTTCCGCAACGGGATCTTCGTCAACGCCACCGCGATCGGGCTCGCGCTGGGCCTCGGCATGTTCGCCGCGATCGGGTTCGTGCCCACGTTCCTGCAGATGTCCTCGGGCACCTCGGCGGCCGCGTCCGGCCTGTTGCTCCTGCCGATGATGGTCGGCCTGATCGGCACCTCGATCGTGTCCGGGTCGGCGATCACGAAGACCGGGCGGTACCGGATCCACCCGATCCTCGGCACGGTGGTCACCGCCGTGGCGATGGTCCTGATGACCACGCTCGCCGCGGACACGCCGATCTGGCTGATCTGCGTGTACTTGTTCGTGTTCGGCGCCGGGCTCGGGCTGATCATGCAGGTCGTCGTGCTGGTGGTGCAGAACGCGGTGCCCGCGGCGATGATCGGCACCGCGACGAGCACGAACAACTACTTCCGCGAGGTCGGCGCGGCGCTCGGCACGGCGGTGTTCGGCACGATCTTCACCACGCGGCTGACGGAGAACCTCAACGGCGTCTTCACCGCGGCCGGCGCGTCAGCGGCGGACGCTTCGGCCGCCACCGCGACCCTCGACCCGGCCGTGCTGAACCAGCTGCCGGCACCGGTGCGCGACGGCGTGGTGACCGCCTACGCCGACGCACTCGCCCCGGTGTTCTGGTACCTGCTGCCGTTCATCGGGATCGCGTTCGCGTTGTCGCTGGTGCTGAAGCAGATCCCGCTCTCCGACGTGGCCGGGCTGGTCGCCCGCGGCGAAGCCATCGGCGGCGAGGAGGCCGAACGCCTGGAGGCCGAGCAGCGCCGCACCTGACCCCCTCACGAGCGGCCGTCGAACACCGCACACAGACGGCGCTGGACTCGCCGAGGGCCGGCGCGAGGCGGCGATCGCGGGCTGTTCCGGGCTTCCGGGGTCGCGACCCGGTAAACGCTGTCGGAGAAGTCGAAGGCGGTCGGGACACCGCTGACCCGATCCCGCCGGTGGACTTCGCGGGGTGGCTGTCCGAGGTGTACTGGGCCGCCTGCTCATGGACAGGAGGATCTCGTCGTGCGCGAGGTCTTCACGTGGCCCCGTGTTCACCGCGCTGCCGGGGAGGACGTGGCGCAGCGGACACTTTCCCGTGATGGTGATGTGATCTTCCCGTTATCTGTGCTAGCTTTCCGAACCGTTCGGCTGGGGGACCAACCGGAACACGGAAAGATCGCACATGAAACGCACATTGCCGGCGGTGCTGCTCGCCGCTCCCCTGGTCCTGCTCAGCGCCACCGCCTGCGAGCCCGGGAGTTCCTGGGCCGCGCAGGCCTCCCGCAGTAGCCAGGCCGCCTCGTCGAGCGCGAGCCCCGCGCCCAGTCCGACGAGCGCCGCGGCGAGCAGCACGACCAGCGCCCCGTCCAGCACACCCAGTTCGTCCAGCGAGTCCAGCAGCACGACGCCCCGGAGCACGTCCGCCACCTCCGCCGCGAGCACCCCGGCGCCGGAGGAGACCTGCACCGACCCGGTGTACACGACCAGCGACCCCGACGGCGGCTGGTCGAATGGCGGCTACTACGTGCACAACAACATGTGGAACCAGGACGAGGCGGGCCCGGAGACCCTGTACGCCTGCTCCTACGACAACTGGTACGTCGACTCCACCCAGCCCGACACCACGTCGGTGAAGACCTACCCGAACGTCCACAAGGACATCAACAACCTCGACGGCGCCCCGCTGTCGGACTACTCCACCATCACCTCCACGTTCGCCGGCCGCGGTCCCGCCACCGGGATCTACAACGTCGCCTACGACATCTGGCTCAACGGCGTCGGCCAGCAGCCCGGGGTCACCGAACTGATGGTGTGGACGGAGAACCACAACCAGGTGCCCTCCGGGGAGAAGGTCGCGACCTACACCGCGGGCGGCGTGACCTACGACGTCTGGTACGACGGCGACGACTACCTCGCCTTCGTCGCGCAGTCCACCCAGTACTCCGGCGCCATCGACATCAAGGCGATGATCGACTGGTCGGTCGGCCGCGGCTACATCCCGCCGAACCCGACCGTCAACCAGATCGGCTACGGCATCGAGTTCTGCTCCACCGGCGGCGTGCCTGCCCGCTTCACCGTCACCGACTTCTCCGTGACGATGAACTGATTCCGCTCTACGGTGGTCCCACCAACGCGGGGAGCACCGGATGAGTGCGGCAACCACGGACGCGCTGGCCGCGGGCCGGCTGGCGCTGGAACGCGCGGCGTGGGCCGAGGCGCACGCGCACTTCGCCACGGCGTCGGCGGCGGACACGCCCGAGGCCTGGGACGGTCTGAGCCGCGCGGCCTGGTGGCTGGGCGACGAGGCGGGCACGATCGCCGCCCGCGAACGCGCCTACCGCGGCTACCGGGCCCGCGGCGACGACCGCGCGGCGGCGCGGATGGCGATGTGGCTGGCCTCGGACCACCTCGACTTCCGCGGTGACGACGCGCTCGCCGCGGCGTGGATCCGGCGCGGCCGCGCACTGGTCACCGGCGCCTGTCCCGAGCTGGGTTTCCTGGTCGTGCTCGAGGCGGACATGGCGCTGCTGGCGCACTTCGACCCAGTGACCGGCGAGCGGCTCGCGCGGGAGGCGCTGCACCTGGCCCGGAGCATCGCCGACACCGGCGTGGAGGTCGTCGCGCTCGCGGTGCTCGGGTGCGCGCTCGTCGCGTCCGGATCGATCGCCGAGGGACTCGGCTTCCTCGACGAGTCAGCGGCGCTGGCCGTCGGCGAGGACTTCGCCGAGACCGTCGCCCCCGGCTGGGCGCTGTGCCACACAGTGTCGGCGTGCGCGGACGTCGGCGACTTCGCCCGCGCGGAGCAGTGGTGCCGGGCCCTGCACACCTGGTCGTCGGCGTGGCACGGCAGGCACTTCTTCGGCGCCTGCCGCACCGCCTACGGCGAGGTCCTCGCGACCGGCGGCGACTGGCGGTCGGCCGAGCAGGAACTCCTCGACGCGATGGCCGACCTGAGCACCACGCGGCCCGCGCTGGCCGGCCCGACCGCCGTCCGGCTGGGCCGCCTGCGGGTGCGGCAGGGCGACCTCACCGAGGCGCGGGCGCTGTTCGAGACCGCGTTGCCGCTGCCGCAGGCCATCGTCGCGCTCGGCGAACTGGACCTGGCCGCCGGCGACCCGACCGCGGCCGCCGACGCCGCCGACCGCGTGCTGCGGCGGCTCGACGAGGCCGGTGTCCTGGACCGCCTGCCCGCGCTCGAACTCCTCGCCCGCGCACTGGCGGCCGCGGGCGATCACGAGGGCGCCGCGGCGGCGGCCGGGCGGCTGGAACAGCAGATCGAGCCGCTCGCCACGCCGTACATGCGCGGGCGGGGACGGCTCGTCCGCGCGCAGGTGCTCGTCGCGGGCGGCGAGCACGATCCCGCGCGGCGCGCCGCCGAGGACGCCCTCGACCTGTTCACCGCGTGCTCGGCCCCCTTCGAGGCGGCGCAGGCCCGGCTCGTCCTGGCCGAGGCCCTCGGCGCGCTCGGCCGTGCCGGGCAGGCGGCCGCGGCGGCGAAGGCGGCACGGGACGCGCTCGCGCTCCTCGGTTCCCGGGCCGGCCGCGCGAGCGGCGACCTCAGTCCGCGCGAGACCGACATCCTGCGCCTGGTCGCGCAGGGCCTGAACGACGCCGCGATCGCGCGGCGGCTGTTCCTCAGCGCCCACACCGTGCACCGGCACATCGCCAACATCCGCACGAAACTCGGCGTGCCCTCCCGCGCGGCGGCGGTGGCGGCCGCGACCCGCGACGGACTGCTCTGAGCACTGGCCCGTTCCGGCCATTCGCCGGCATGGCCGGTCCGGGCGAAGCCGCGCGGGCACCACCGCGCCGATGCTGGGGCCATGACGACGACCCGTTCCGCCGGCATCGCGGAGTTCCGCTTCCGCCTCGACGGTGGCGTGCACGAACCCGGCGACCCCTACTTCGAGGACAGCTGCCGCCTGTTCAACACGATGGTGCGGCGGCGGCCGCGGCTGGTGGCTGAATGCGTCGCCGCCGAGGACGTGGTCGCCGCACTGGCCTTCGCCCGTGAGCACGACCTCCCGGTCGCGGTGCGCTCCGGCGGGCACTCCGTCGCCGGGCTCTCGCTGTGCGACGACGGTCTGGTGCTCGACCTGCGCAACCTCGCCGACATCGAGGTCGACCCGGACCGCCGCGTCGCCCGCGTCGGCGGCGGCGCGATCTGGGCGGACCTGGACCGGGAGACCCAGGTGCACGGCCTGGCGACCACCGGCGGGCGCGTGTCCACCACCGGCGTCGCCGGGCTGACGCTCGGCGGCGGCTCCGGCTGGCTCGAACGCAAGCACGGGCTGGCCTGCGACAACCTCCTGGCCGCCGAACTGGTCACCTGGGACGGCCGGATCGTCCGCGCCACCCCGGAGGAGAACCCGGGCCTGCTGTGGGCGCTGCGCGGTGGCGGCGGGGGTTTCGGCGTCGTCACGGCGCTGGAACTCGCGCTGCACCCGGTCGGCCCCGAGGTGTACGCCGGGGTGGCCCTGTTCGACGCAGGCCGGGCGCGCGAGGTGCTGCGTGCCTTCCGCGACGTGATGCGGACGGCCCCGGACGAGCTGTCGCTGGCGTGCGCGTTCGTCACCGGAGCGGACGACACTCCGTTGCGGGGACGGCCCGCGGTGGCGATCGCCGGGATGTGGGCGGGCGCGGCCGAGGCGGGCGCACGGGCGCTCGGTCCAATCCGGACACTGGGTCCCGACGCCGACTTCTTCGGCCCCACTCCGTACGCGGATTTCCAGTGCTCGCTGGACGATCCGCCCGGCTACCGCAACTACTGGACCGCCGAGAACGTCACCGACCTGCCCGATCCGGCGATCGACGCGCTCGTGCGGCGCACCGCCGAGCTGCCCGCCGGGCCGTCGCAGCTGTTCATCGTGGCGTGGGGCGGCGCGGTGGCGCGCACCGGGCCGGACCACTCGCCGCTGGCCGGGCGCGACGCGCGGTTCATCGTGCACCCGCTGCTGATGTGGGAGGACCCCGCCGACGACGACCGGTGCCGCGCGCTGGCCCACGCCTTCCGCGACGACCTGCGGCCCTGGTCGGCCGGCGCGACGTACCCGAACTTCCTCGGCGACGAGGGCGGCGCCCGGATGCGCCGCGCCTTCGGGTCCAGCGCCACCCGGCTGGCCCGGGTCAAGGCCGCGTGGGACCCGCACGACGTCTTCCGCACGCACCAGCGCATCCCCGCGGGCGAGGTCCAGCCGTGACCGCGACCCTCACCCACGCGCAAGCGGACCGCGACTGGCGCGACGCCCGGTCGCTGCTGCGCGAATACCTGGACTGGATCGGCACGCACGTCGGTCTCGACCTGACCGCCGCGCAGCCGGCGGCCGTCGCCGAGTTCGACGACCTGCCCGGCTTCTACCGGCCGCCCGCCGGCGCGCTCGTGCTGGCGCGGCTCGGTTCCCGGCCGGCCGGGATGGTCGCGGTCCACCGGCTCGCCGGCCGCACCGGCGAACTGAAGCGGATGTACGTGAACCCGCGGGTGCGCGGGCACGGCCTGGGCCGGGACCTGATCGCCGCGGCCGTCGCGGCCGCCACCGACCTCGGGTTCACCGCGCTGTGGCTGCAGACCAAACCGGACGCCATGCCAGGCGCGGAGTACCTGTACCGCTCGTACGGCTTCACCGAAATCGCGCCCTACGGCGGGCTCCACACCGAGGGCGTCACCACGCTCGCACTGCCCCTGTCACAACCGGAGAAAGGATCACGATGACCACCACCACCTTCGACGAGATCAAGGCCAGGCAGCACAAGACCTGGAGCAGCGGCGACTACGGGCGCGTCGCCTGGCTGACCGTCCCGCTCGCGGAGACCCTGTGCGCCGCGGCGGACCTGCGGCCCGGCGACAAGGTGCTCGACGTCGCCACCGGGACCGGGCACGTCGCGCTCGCCGCGGCCCGCCGGTTCTGCCGCGTCACCGGCATCGACTACGTGCCCGCGCTGCTCGACGTCGCCCGCAGGCGGGCCGAGGCGGAGGGGCTGGACGTGCGGTTCCGCGAGGCGGACGCCGAGAACCTGCCTTGCGCCGACGGCGAGTGGGACGTCGTGCTCTCCGCCATCGGCGTCATGTTCACCGCCGACCACCAGCGCGCCGCCGACGAACTGCTCCGCGTCTGCCGCCCCGGCGGCACGATCGCGATGGCCAGCTGGACGCCGGCCGGGTTCATCGGCAAGCTGCTCGCGACCGTCGGACGGCACGCGCCGCCACCGGCGGGCGCCCTGCCGCCCACCCGCTGGGGCACCGAGGAGACCGTGCGGGAACTGTTCGGCGACCGGGTCACCGGCCTGACGTGCACCACCGCGACGGTGCGGGAGAAGTTCGCGAACCCGGCGCACTTCGCCGACTTCTTCCTCACCCACTACGGCCCGACGCACATGGCCGCGCAACGCCTGTCCCCGGACGGGCGGGAGGCCTTCCGCGCCGATCTCATCGCCCTCGCCGAGGAGAACAACCTCGCCGACGACGGCACGTTCGCCGCGGACTGGGAGTACCTGGTCGCGGTCGCGACGAAGACCGTCGGGTGAGCGATAGTGAGAACCACGCAAGGCAGGAAGGACACGGATGGACGGCCTGACCGGGGACGAGACGGCGATCGTCGCGGACCTCGCGCACGCGATCGACCTGGGCTTCACCGGGAAGCTGTGCATCCACCCCCGGCAGGTCGGCCCCGTGCACGAGGCCTGCACCCCCACCGCCGCCGAAGTCGAGTGGGCGGAGGGGGTGCTGGCCTCGGTGGGTGACGGCTCCGTGGGTGTCCACCAGGGTCAGATGGTGGACCGGCCGGTTATCCTGCGCGCGATCCTGGCCCGCACCGGCTAGCTCACACCAGCTCCGCGAAGAACTCCCGCACATCCGCCACCAGCAACTCGGGCTCCTCCATCGACAGGAAATGCCCGCCCCGCGCGGTCTCGGTCCACCGCACCACGTTGTGGTCCCTCTCGGCCCACGGGCGGATCGTCTTGTCGTGCCGGGACACCAGCACCGCCGTCGGCACCGTGCCCCGCGCCACCGGCTCCCACTCCCCCGCGGTGATCTCCTCGTAGTAGACCTGCGCGGCCGGGCCGGCCGTGCCGGTGAGCCAGTACAGCGACACGTCGGTGAGGATGCGGTCCCGGTCGATGCTGTCCTCCGGCAGGCCCTCGGGCGGGTCGGTCAGCTCCTTGAACTTCTCCACGATCCACGCGAGCTGCCCCACGGGCGAGTCGTGCAGGCCGTAGGTCACCGTCTGCGGGCGCTTCGAGTTGCACTGCAAGTAGCCGTCGTTGAAGTCCTGCATCGCCGCCCATCGGGCCTGCTCGGCATCGGTCAGGCCGTCGAGCTCGCCCTCCTCGCCCGCCGGGAACGTCAGCAGCGCGTTGAGGTGGATCCCGGCGACGCGGTCCGGCGCCCGCCTGCCGATCGACGGCGCCACCCACGCCCCGAGGTCGTAACCCTGCACGCCGAACCGCCCGTACCCGAGGCGGGTCATCAGGTCCACGACCAGGGCGGCCATCTTCGACGGGCGCATGCCCGGCCCGTTCAACGGCGTGGAAAAGCCGTACCCGGGAAGCGACGGGACGACGAGGTGGAACTCCCGCGACAGGGGTTCGAGCACGTCGAGGAAGTCGGTCACGCCGCCCGGCCAGCCGTGCAGCAGCACCAGCGGCAGCGCGTCCGGATCGGCCGCCCGGACATGCAGGAAGTGCAGGTTCTGCCCGTCGATCGTGGTGGTGAACTGGGGGTGGCTGTTGATCTCCGCTTCCTGCTTGCGCCAGTCGAAGGAGGTGCGCCAGTACCCGGCCAGCTCGCGCAGGTAGCCGACCGGCACGCCGCGGCTCCAGCCGACGCCGGGCAGCTCGTCCGGCCACCGGGTGGCGTCCAGCCTGGCGTGCAGGTCGTCCAGCTGGTCCTGCGGGATGTCGATGCGGAAGGGTTGGATCTCGGTCATGGCGGCGACGGTAGGAACGGCTTAGGCCGGATCCGGTCCTAACCGTCCGCCACACTGGCCGGGTGTTGAAGACTTCGGCGCGGCTGCTCGAGTTGCTGTCCCTGCTGCAGACCCGGCGCGACTGGGCGGGCGCGGAACTCGCCGCGCGCCTCGGGGTCAGCACGCGCACCGTGCGCCGGGACGTGGACCGCTTGCGCGACCTCGGTTATCCGGTGCACGCGACGCGGGGCTCCGCCGGGTACCGGCTCGGCGCGGGCGCCGCGCTGCCGCCGCTGCTCCTCGACGACGAGGAGGCCGTGGCGGTGGCGGTCAGCCTCGGCACGGCGGCCGGCGGCTCGGTCGCGGGCATCGGGGAAACCGCGGTGCGGGCGCTCGCGAAACTGGAGCAGGTGCTGCCGTCGCGGCTGCGGCACCGGGTGCGCACCTTGCAGCAGGCGACGGTGCGGGCCGGGCTCGCCCCCGGGCCGCAGGTGCCCGCCGCGACGCTGGTGGCGATCGCCGAGGCGTGCCGGCGTCACGAGCGGCTCCGGTTCGACTACGCCGACCACACCGGCGCCGCGTCCCGCCGCGAGGTCGAGCCGCACTCGCTGGTCAGCTGGGGACGGCGGTGGTACGTGATCGCCTGGGACGCGGCCCGCGGCGACTGGCGGACCTTCCGCGTGGACCGCCTGACGCCGAAGTCCCCCGGCGGCGCCGGGTTCACGCCGCGGGAGCCGCCGTGCGGGGACGTGGCCGTGTACCTGGAGCGGCAGTTGTCGTCGCGGATGTGGCCGTACCGAGCGACGGTCCTGCTGCACGAATCCGCGACCGCCGTGGCCGGCCGGATCTGGCCGGGAACCGGCACGCTCGAACCGGTCGACGACACCAGCTGCCTGCTGCACGTCGGAGCGGACACCCTGCACGCGCTGGTGTGGATGATCACCTCCGTCGACGCGGCGTTCACGCTCGCCGACGGCCCGCCCGAACTCGCGGAAGCCCTGCGGCGGCAAGGCGAACGCTGCTTGCACGCGGTCACGGGCAGGTCTGCTGGTACGGCAGGTCCGGCACCTGCTGCCGCCACTCGTCCGGGTTGAGGCCTCGCCCGGCGCGCCGGCACGCCTGCTCCACCGCGTGCTCGCGGATGTCCACGACCTCCCCGGTGTCCCACAGGTATGCCCGGTTCTCGGCGTCGCCGGTGGCCAGGGTCCGCCCGTCCGGGCTGAACGCCACCGCGATGATCATCGCCTGCTGGCTGCTGAGCCGGACCATCGACACCGCCCGGGTCGGGTCGGTGACGTCCCAGACCCGGGTGCTCTGGTCCTCGCTGCCGGTGGCGAGCATCCGGCCGTCCGGGCTGAACGCGATCGACCGGACCCGGCCGGTGTGCCGCGCCAGCGGGGACCCCAGCACCCGCGGCGCGGCCGGATCGCGGACGTCCCACAGGATGACGGTGGTGTCCTCGCTCGCGGTCGCGAGGGTCCGGCCCGCGGGGTCGAACGCCAGCGCGTACCACCGGCCGGTGTGCGCGGTGAACTTCGACAGCTCGCGGGGCACGGCCGGATCCGACACGTCCCAGAGCGAGCCGGTCCCGTCGTAGCTGCCGGTGGCCAGGACGCGTCCCTGGTCGCCGAAGGCCACGGCCGACACCAGCGCCCGGTGCGCCGGCACGACGGCGACCCGGACCGGGTGATCGGGGTCGGCGACGTCGTACAGGCTGACCGAACCGTTCCCGGTCCCGACCGCGAGCAGTCGCCCGCCCGGGTCGAACTCCACTGTGGACGCCGGCGCCATCGCTTCGGTGACGCGGGCCCGTTCCCGCGGGTTCGCCGGATCACTGACGTCCCAGAGGATCACGAGGCCGTCTTCTCCCCCGCTGGCGACCGTGCGGCTGTCGGGTGCGAACGCGACCGAGTCGACCCAGTTCGCGTGCCCGGACAGACGGCGGATCCCGCGTGGCCGGTCGCGGTCGGTCACGTCCCACAGGCCCACGGTCCCGTCCCCGCTGCCGACCGCCGCGAGCCTGCCGTCCGGGCTGAACCGCACCGCGCGCACCGCGCCCTGCTGGACGCTGAGGTAGTGGTCGAGCGCGCCGATCCCGGCGTCCGCGTCCCGGCGCCACAGCAGCACGGTGTTCTCCGCGCTCGCCGCCGCGAGGATCTCGCCGTCGGGGCTGAGGGTGACCGCGTTGGTCCAGTTGGACTGCCCGCCGCTGAGCCTGCTCCGCGACGGGCCGGGTTTGGCCGGATCGGTGATGTCCCAGGCGGTCCAGGAGTGGTCGTAGCCCGCCGCCGCGACCCGCCGCGGCCCCTCGAACCGGATGGTCCGCACCGGGCTGACCTGGCCGGTCAGGTCGCCGAGCCGGCCCGGCCGGGCGGGATCGGCGACGTCCCACAGCCCGACCGTCGCGGCGGCGCCCACGGCCAGCACCCGGCCGTCCGGGCTGAACGCCATCGCCCCGGTCCCGCCGTCCTGGTCGGCGAGGCGGCCCGCCTCCCGCGGCGCGGCCGGGTTCCGCACGTCCCACAGGACCACGCCCGCGGCCTTTGGCTGCTCCGGGTTGTAGCCGCCCGCCGCCAGCACGCCGCCGTCCGGACTGAACGCCATCGCGCCGATCTGGTCCGGGTAGCCGCTGAGCGTGGTCAGCAGGCGCGGCCGGGTGCGGTCGGCGACGTCCCACAGCCGCACCGTGCCGTCGACGCTGCCGGTGGCGAACACCGTACCGCCGGGGTCGAGCGCGGCCGCGGTGATGTAACCGGCGCCGGCCGGGACCTCCCCCACCCGCACCGGCGCGGCGGCGACGTCCCACACGCTGACGCGGCCGGTGATCTCACCGACGAACAACGTGCGACCGTCCGGGCCGAACAGGAACCCGTTCGACGGTGTGGTGTCGGTGATCTCGCCGAGCGGGCGCGCGGGATCGGCGGTGTCCCACAGGAAGATGCGGTTGTCCATGCCGCTGGTCGCGAGCCGGCGCCCGTCGCCGCTGAACACCACGGCCGACACCGGGGCGGTGTGCGCCTCCAAGGTGCCCGCGTAGGGGTCCAGCAGACCGGTGACCAGGCTCGCGGTGCTGTCGGCGGTGCTGTCGAGCCGGTCGGCGGCGATGCCGAGCATGAGCGCGAGCTGCGGCGCGGTGTCGCGGGCGCTCTCCGCCCGGTCGATCAGGGCGCGCGCCGTCGCCGTCCGCTGCTGGGCCCTGGCTTCGTTGCGGCCCTGCACCGCGAGCAGGGCCGCGACCAGCGCGGCGACGAGGAGGACGACCAGCGCACCGCTCACCACGGCGCGAACCTGCCGCCGTCGCCGGTCGGCACGCACGCTCACGTCGAGGAACCGCCGGCTCAGCTCGTCCAGCTGTTCCGGGTGGTCGGCTGCCCAATCCCGCGCCAGCTGCAACTGGTTGCCGCGGTAAAGCGCGCTCGCGTCCCGGCCGTCCCTTTCCCACAGCCGGGCGGATTCGGCGAGCCGCTGGCGGATGACGAGACCGGCGCGGTCGGTGTCGATCCACTCCCGCAGGCGCCGCCAGGCGCGCAGCAGGGCCTCGTGCGAGATCTGGGCGGTGTCGCCGTCGACGGTGACCAGCCGTGCCGCCGCGAACCGGTCGCGCACGGCTCCGGTCCCGGAGTCCAGTTCGGACAGCTGGACCCGCCGCCGGGTGTCCTCGGTGCCCTCGCCGACGCTCACCATCCGCAGCAGCATCAGCCGGGCGGCGCGCTGACCGTCGGCGTCGAGTCCGTCGTAGATGGTCTCGGCCTGGCGGGTGATGGCGTCCCACACCCCGCCCGTGGCCTGGTAGCCGGTGAGCGTGAGCGTCCGGCCGTGCCGCGAACGCCAGGTCAGGAGCAGGGCGTACGACAGCAACGGCAAGGTGCCCGCGCCGAAGTCGCCCCCGGCCCGCACATCGCGCAGCAGCAGGTCGGTCAGGCCGGGTTCGAGCTCGAGGCCCGCCGCCTTGGCGGGTTTTTCGATGGCGTCACGCAGCTGGGCGGAGGTCATCGCCGGGACCGGCAGCTGGCGGTCCTTGAGCACCCCCGCCAGCTCCGGGTAGGCCAGGCAGTGGGCGTAGAAGTCCGCCCGCAGGCCGAGCACCACCAGCGCCGTCTCCTCGGCGGCCGCGGTGAGCGCGCGGACGAACGCCCGCCGCTGGTCCTCGTCGGCGCAGGTCGTGAACAGTTCCTCGAACTGGTCGACCACGAGCAGCAGCCGCCCGCCGGGCACGTCCCGTCCGCCGGCCTGCCGCCGCAGCGCGCGGCGCAGGACATCGGCCAGCCGGGCCGGATCGTCGGCGAGGTCGGCGCGGATCGCCCCGGGGGGCAGGCCGGCCGGTGCGGCCAGCCGGGCGGCGAGGTTGCTCAGCGGGTCCTCGCCCGGGGTGAGCAGCATGTGCGGCCAGGTGCGCGAGCCGGGCACGCGCAGTGCGCCGCGCTCGACGGCGGGCAGCAGGCCGGCGCGCAGCAGCGAGGACTTCCCCGCGCCGGACAGGCCGACCACGGCGACCGGGCCGGGTTCGGCGGACCACCCGGCCAGGTCGTCGAGCAGTTCCCGGGTGAGCTGTTCACGCCCGAAGAAGAACCGGGCGTCGTCGGCGGTGAACGGGTCCAGTCCGCGGTACGGACAGGGCTGGTCGGCCTGCGGCTGCCGGTCGGTGCGCGGGACCGAGAGCCGCGGCGGCGCGGCCGCGGGGTTCGGGGCCAGGACGAGGTCCCCGGCCTGGCCGCTCAGGTGGCGGACCGGCGCCGGGACGTTCCGCGACGGCAAGACGCGCCGGAGGTGCCGGTAGGCGGCTTCCACGGTCAGGTCCGGCAGCCCGGCGGGATCGCCCTCCTCCAGCAAGGTCAGCAGCGCGCCGCTGAACGCGGTGTGCCGCTCGCCCTCCGGCGCCAGCGCCTGCTCGTCGGACGCGGCGGAGGCCAGCACGTAGGCGCCGCCCAGCGAAGCCAGTTCGAACGCGTCACTCGCCGACGTGCCGAACGAGCCGTGCGCGCGGCCGGCGAAGCAGCAATCGAGGACGACGACGATCGTGCGGGCCCGGCATAGGGTGAGGGCGTCCTCGACCGCGGAGTACGGCAGGGCCTTGAACGCCAGGCCGGTGCTCAGATCGTCGGTTTCGCGGGTGGCCAGGTGCAGTTTGTTGCCCGGGCTGACCAGGCCGTGGCCGACGTAGTAGAGGACGAACACGTCCTCGGCCTCGGCCGCCGCCCTGGTGAGGGCGTTGCCGAACTCGATGGGGTCCGGATTCAGGACCGGGTCCGGCAGGCTCTCCGGCCGCACTCCGCAGCGGTCGCGGAAAGCGCTTTCCAGCGCGGTGAGCGTGGCTCCGACGGCGGGGACCGGCGGGAGCCGGGACCCCTCGGCGTGCGTGCCGGTGCCGACGAGCAGGACCCGGGTTCCGGCCGAGCCCAGGTTCATGCCGCGGTCTCGTCCCCGCCGTCCAGCTCGGCCGACACCCGCCGGGTGAGTTCGGCGAGTTCGCCGGCGTCGACGCCCTTCACGTTGGTGGCGGTGAGCTCGAAATCGCTGTCCGGCTTTCTGACGGTGATCGTCACGTCCGACGTGCGGCGGCGGAGCCAGGCGATCAGCACGGTCGCCGTGGCGGTCGCGACGCCACCCGGCCCGAGGGCTACGGCCAGGGTCTCCACGACGGAACCGAGCCGCCCTGGCTCCGGCGGGGAGTCCACGAGACGGACGCGACCGCGCAGCTCCTCCTGGCCCAGCAGCCACTCCCGCAGGGACCGCGCCTCGTCCCCGGCGCGGTCCGCCGCCACGGTCAGCGTCACTTCCACGGCAACCCCCAGTCGTCGATCAAGCACCCATGGTGCTGATTTCGTGACGGGTTGTCCAGAAGATCAAGGGTGATCAGTGCGGCCGGCTGAGGTCGCCTGCCCGGAAGGTCTTCACCGTGCGGCTCACCGGCCCGTCGAGCGCGTCCTTGTTCCCCCGCGGGTAGACCCACCGCAGGGTGGCCGTCGAGCCGGGTCCGACGAAACCGCGCTCGTAGAAGATGCGGCCGTCGCCGCGGTAGCCGGAGATCGTGTACAGCTCGCCTTCGACACGCTGGACCGTCACCTGCCCGCCCTCGGCGCGGATGTCGCCCGCCGTTGCCGCCAAGACGTCCGCGGTGGAGCGGCCGCCGGGGTTGTTGGCCCCCCACACCGTCATCGTCGCGCCGAGGGCCGGGTCGGTGAACTCCATGCCGTCGCCACCCGGCGGGCTGTAGGGCTGCCGCTGGTAGCCCTCGGGCACCAGCGCCGTGAAACCGAACCGCGCGTTGGTGTAGGCGCCGTCGTCGGCCGGCGGGGTGGACGGCGCGGACGACGGCGGAACACTGGCGCCCCGGCCGAGCATCGCCGGCAGCTCCGGCCGGAGCAGATCGGTGATCTCCGCGTACGGGATCGTGATCGTCTCCTGCCCGGAGGCGGTGTCGCACCCGAGGTCGTAGTACCGCACCAGGAAGTCCACACCGGAATTCGTGAACACCACGTCGGCGGCGGGCACGTGGTCGCCGCCGCCAGGAGTGTCCGCGGTGTCGATCGACGCGGGCGCCCCGGCCCCGCTGACGCTGACCCGGCGGCAGAACCCTTGCTCCGAATGCGCGGTGAGCCGTTCGGTCAGCGTGGCCATGCCCCGCGCGGTCAGCACGTCGTCGCGGAAGACGTCCCGCGGCCCGAGGACCCGCCCGGTGGTGAGATCGACGGTGACGCCCTCCGGGAACCGCCAGCTGGCGTGGGACAGGAAGTCCGAGTCGAGCGCGTGGTCGAAGCGCACGGACACCAGCCGGTCGGTGCGCAGGGTGACGACCGCGGTGGTGCGCACGCCCACGGTCTCGCCCCGGCCCCGGACGTCGGCGGCGATGTCCGGATCGGACAGCTGTTCCCGCACCGACCGCAGGCGCTCGTCGACCGGCGCCCGCAGCGCCGCGTTGATCCGCTCCTCGACGGCCGGGTCGGCGTGCCCGGTCACCCGCGGGTACTGCAGGTCGTAGGTGATCGGCAGCGCGGTGTCGGCGCCGGCCGTGGTCTCGATGGCGACGCTCAGCACCGGCGGTGGCGGGTCGCCGAACTGCTGGTAGACCAGGAATCCGCCGACGGCGAGCACCGCGGTCACCAGGACTCCCACCACGACCTTCCCGATGCCGGTCGCCGCGATCCCCGCGCCGGCAGGCGCGGCGGCGGCGAGCGGGGCGGCCGCCGTGCCTGCGGTAGCGAGCAATGCCAACGGGGTCAACGCCGTCAGGGCCGCGATCGGCGCCGCGAGCCGCTTCCAGCCGCGCTCCTCCCAGTCCGGGCCGTAGGCGGCCCGCGCGGTGGCTTCGAGCTCGGCCACGAACGCGTCCGCGGTCACCGGGCGGTGCCCGGGGTCCTTGGCCATGCCGCGCGCGATGAGCGCCCGCAGCGGCTCGGGCACGGTGGCGAGCGGCACCGGCGCGGACTGGTGCAGGGCCCGCAACCGCTCCGACGTGTCGGCCTCGAACGGCTTGTGCCCGGTGATGCACTGGAAGAACACGCAGGTGGCGGCGTAGACGTCGGTGGCGGGCATCCCCGGCAGGCCCGCCCACTGCTCCGGCGCCATGTAGGAGGGCGACCCGGCGGCGAGCCCGGCCTGCCCGTCCAGCGTGGCCAGGCCGAAGTCGACGAGCTTGGACTCCCCGGCCTGCGACACCAGCACGTTGCCCGGCTTGTAGTCGCGGTGCACGACGCCGACGGCGTGCGCGGCCGCGAGCCCGAGCAGCGAGCCCTTCAGGATCGCCAGCGCCGACTCCGGCGCCAGGAGCTTCTCGGCGTTGAGCAGCACCCGCAGCGACACCCCGGGCACTGCCTCCATGACCAGCGCCGCGCCCTCGGGGCGTTCGACGAACTCGTGCAGCCGCGCCACGTGCGGGCTGCGCACACCGTGCAACAGGTGGGCCTCACGGCGGAACCCGTCGAGGATCCCCGGGTCGCTCAGGAATTCGGAGTGCAGGTACTTGATCGCGACGAGCTGCCCGGAGGCCTCGTGCTTGGCCAGGACGACCTGGCCGAAACCGCCGGCGCCGAGCACCTCCACCTCGCTGTAGCCGGGCACCCGCCACCGCTGGTCCATGATCCGGTATCAGAGCACGAACGGCCCGGTCGCGCCACCGAAACCGCGGTATTCGCGATGGTGACCGCCACCATGATCGTCCTCGCGATTGTGTTGCCCGGCAACGCGGTCAGCGCGCTGACCGGTTCTTACCATCAGCGGCACCGGTTCCGGCCTCGACGTGGAGGTGTCCCGATGTTCCGACGTGCCGTCCTGCTCGCGATCGTGCTGGCCCTGATGGGCTTCTCCCCACCGGCGCAGGCCGCGAGCCTGCAGGAGGTGACCGGCTTCGGCTCCAACCCGGGCAACCTGCGCATGTTCCGCTACGCCCCGGACGGCCTGCCCGCCGGCCGCCCGGTCGTGGTGGCGCTGCACGGCTGCACCCAGAACGCCACCGGCTACGCCTCCGGCACCGGCTGGATGAAGCTGGCCGACCAGTGGCGCGTCGCGGTGGTGTTCCCGCAGCAGAGCTCCGCCAACAACGCCAACAGCTGCTTCAACTGGTTCGAGCCCGCCGACACCCGCCGCGGCTCGGGTGAGGCGCTGTCGGTCAAGCAGATGGTCGACCGCACCAAAGCCGACCTCGGCTCGTCGTCGGCGTACGTCACCGGGCTGTCCGCGGGTGGCGCGATGAGCGCGGTCATGCTCGCCGCCTACCCGGACGTGTTCGCAGGCGGCGGGATCGTCGCCGGGCTGCCCTACGGCTGCGCGACCTCCACCGTCACCGCCTTCAGCTGCATGAACCCGGGCACCGACCTGACCCCCGCCCAGTGGGGCGACAAGGTGCGCGCCGCCGCCGACCACACCGGCGCCCACCCGCTGGTGTCGATCTGGCACGGCACCGCGGACACGACCGTCGCCCCGCGCAACGCCACCGAGCTGGTCGAGCAGTGGACCAACGTGGCGGGCACCGACCAGACGCCGGACGTGACCGACACCGTCGCCGGCCAGCGGCACCGGGTCTACGGCGGCAAGGTCGAGTACTACGAGATCAGCGGAATGGGGCACGGCCAGCCCGTCGACCCGGGCACCGGGACCACGCAGTGCGGCGCCGCCGGCGCGTACCTGCTCGACGTGAACATCTGCGCGGCCTACTACATGGGCCGCTTCTGGGGCATCGCCGACGACAGCTCCGGCCCGGGCACGCCGACGTACAGCGACACCGCCGTCGGCACCGCCACCGACCACTACGTGGCCGGACGGGTGGACGTCACCGAGTACAACGCGCTCGGCGCGCGCTACGGCTACACCGCACCCATCACGCTGTACCTGTGCGGCGCGAACTGGACCGACAAGCCGGATTGCGCGCCGATCTGAGGCCCGTGCCGTACCTTTTCGGTATGAGCACCGCGGACGAGCGCAGGGCGGACGGTGAGGGCGGTCAGCGTCCGCTGCTCGTGCTGGGCAAGATCGTCGACATCCTGGACGCGTTCACGCTGCACCAGCCGTCGCTCACGCTGCGGGAGCTGCAGCACAAGACAGGGCTGCCGCAGTCGACGGTCCAGCGGCTGGTGACGAACCTGGTGGCGCACGGTTTCCTCGACCGCGCCGGAGACGGGTTCCGGCTCGGGGTGCGGATGGCGTACTGGGGCGCGGCGGCGGGCAAGGACCTCGACGTGCTGTCGGTGGTGAACCCGGTGCTGAAGGACCTGCGGGACGCCACCGGTGAGACGGCGTGCTTCTTCCGCGCCGAGGGGCGCCACCGGGTGTGCATCGCGGTCGCCGAGACGCGGCACGCGCTGCGGCGGGAGATGTCGGTCGGCAAGATCGCGCCGATCACGGTCGGCTCGTCCGGGCGCGTGCTGCTCGCCTGGTCGCCCGGCCTGGCCGACGAGGTGCTGCGGGAGGACCTGCCGCAGCTGACCGAGAGCACGGTGACCGACCGGGACGAGCTGCGGCGCCTGATCAAGCAGACCGCGGCCGACGGGTACGCCATCACGGTCGGCGAGCGCGTCGACGGCGCCTCGGGCCTGGCGGCTCCGGTGTTCGACTCGGCGGCGGACCTGGTGGGCGCGGTGATGGTGAGCGGCCCGACGATGCGCATGCCGTACGAGAAGTGCCTCGAGTGGGTCGACGTGCTGGTCGAGCACGCCGAACGGATCACGCGCGCCCTGGGCGGCCGCTACCCGGCCTGAGCCGCCCGGCGATCACCCGCCCCGCGGCGCGCATCTCCTCCGGGGTGCTCGCCACCAGCACGCCGGTGAACTCGTCGCGGATCGTTTCGGCGCCGAAGCCCAGGGACCCGACCACCGCGAAGCGGTTCACGCCGGGGCTGCGGGCGAGCACCGCGGACACGATCTTGCCCTGCGTGCTCTGCCCGTCCAGCCGCCCCTCCCCCACCACGACCGCCTGCGCGGACGCCACCTGCGCGTCGAAGTTCAGCGCGTCGAGCACGTATCCGGCGCCCGGCACGAGTGACGCGCCGAACGCCCACATCGCGCCCGCGAAACCACCGGCGGCGCCCGTTCCCGGCACGTCCCACGGGTCCCGCGGCAGGGCCGACGCCACCGCGCGCAACCGGGATGTCAGCACCTCGACCTGCGCGGGGTCCGCGCCCTTCTGCGGGCCGAACACCCGCGCGGCGTCGCGGTAGGGCGTGGTCACGTCGGTCAGCACCGTGACCGGCACCGGAAGCCCGCCGCCCGCTCGAATGGCCCGCAGCGCGCCCGCGCCGCCGTCGCTGGTGGCCGACCCGCCCGCCGCGACGACGACCTCCCGCGCACCGGCACGGGCCGCGGCGACCATCAGCATCCCGACGCCGTAGGTCGACGCGCTGACGGGGTCCCGCACCCCGTCGTGCGGGGTCGTGATTCCGCACACCGACGCCAGCTCCACGAAGGCGGCGCCGTCGCGGCTGAGCGCGATCGAGCCGGGACACTCGGCGCCCCAGGGGTTGCGGGACGCGGCAGCACGCGCGGACAGACCCAGCGGTCCACTGAGGACGTCCACGGTGCCCTCGCCGCCGTCGGCCACCGGCAGGGGCACCGCCTCGGCACCGGCCGACACGAGGCCGGCCGCGATCGCCGACGCCACCTCTCCCGCGCTGTAGGTGCCCTTGAAACTGTCCGGCGCGACCACCACCCTCACGCGGCGGCCTCCGGGTTCACGGCCCGCACCGCGTCCCCCGCGGCGAGTGCGATCGCGTTGCGGGCGCATGACTCCGCCATCTTCGCCCGCACCGAGCGCGTCGCGCTGCCCACGTGCGGCAGCAGCGTCGTGTTCGGCAGGTCGGCCAGGCCGGGCGCCAGCCGGGGCTCGTCCTCGTAGACGTCCAGCCCGGCGCCCGCGATCTCCCCGCTCCGCAACGCCTCCACCAGCGCACGCTCGTCCACGATCGAGCCGCGTGCGCTGTTGATCAGGATCGCCGAGCGCTTCATCCGCCGCAGCACGGAAGCGTCCACCAGGTGCCGGGTCTCCGCGGTCAGCGGCACGTGCAGCGACAGGAAATCCGATCGCTCGACCAGTTCGTCCCAGTCCACCCGCTCGACACCAGGCTCGTCGACGGGCCGTCGGCTGGTGCAGCGCACCGTCATCCCGAACGCGAGCGCCCGCCGCGCCACCGCGCGCGCGATGCGGCCGAACCCGGCCAGCCCCAGCGACGCGCCGCTGACGTCCCCACCCAGCAGCAGCGACGGCTCCCACCCGGTGAACCGCCCGGCGCGCACGAACGCATCGGCCTCCACGCACCGCCGCGCGGTCGCGAGGATCAGCAGCATGGCCACGTCGGCGGTCGCGTCGGTGAGCACGCTCGGCGTGTTGCACACCCGGATGCCGCGCCGGGTCGCGGCGGCCACGTCGATGTTGTCGTAGCCGACCGCGTAGTTGGAGATGCCGCGCAACCGGGCCCCCGCCAGCACGTCGGCGTCGAACACGTCGGTCAGCTGCGCGACGACCACGTCGTACTCCCCCGACGCGCACACCTCGCCCAGGTCCGGTGACCGTTCCGGCACCACCACCGTGCCGGCCTCGCGCAGCAGCGTCATCCCGGGTTCCGGCAGCGGCGTGGTGACGAAGAACCTCACCGGCAGCTCACCTCTTCGCCGAGCGCCCACGGGAAGGCCGTCGCGCTGGTGCGGGCGCCCTGCGCCGCGCGCGACCGGTTGGGTTCGCCGAGCTCGTCCAGCAGCGCACCGGACAACCGCACGATCCGCGCGAAGGACGACGGCGTGAGCCACGACGGCCGCAGCGCGAACAGCAGGTCCTCGGTGGACGCGTTGCCGCTGGCGCCGGGGGCGAACGGGCACCCGCCGAGCCCGCCGAGCGCACCATCCACTTCGGACGCTCCGGCCGCGATGGCGGCCAGGGTGTTCGCCACCCCCAGGCCCCACGTGTCGTGCCCGTGGTAGACGATGCGGCGCGGCGGCGTCTCGGCGGCCACCCGCGCGACCAGGTTGGTCACCTGCGCCGGCACGGCCTGCCCGAGGGTGTCGCACAGCACGATGTCCCCGGCGCCCTCGGCGCGCGGGTCCCGCGCGATCGCCAGCACCCGCTCCTCCGGCACCGCTCCCTCGAAGGGGCAGGTGAACGAGGTGGCGATGCACAGCTGGACACGGCCACCCGACGCCGCAGCCACCGCCCGCGGCATCGCCGCCAGACTGTCCTCTGTGGAGCGGCCGATGTTGGCGCGGTTGTGCGCGTCGGAGGCGGACAGGCAGTACTGGAAGTTGACCGCCCCGGCCTCCGCCGCGCGCTCGACGTGCCGGGGCGTGGCGACCCACACCCAGCAGCGCGCCAGCTCGTCCGGGTCCAGCGCGCGGATCACGTCGAGCGTGTCGGCCAGCGACGGCACCAGGTCCGGCCGCGCCATCGAGCCGATCTCGACGCTCGGCACCCCGGCGGCCAGGAGTTCCCGGACCACCGCGACCTTGCGCGCCGTGGGCAATGGTTTCCCGGTGAGCTGCAGGCCGTCCCGCAACGTCACGTCCCGCAGGTCAGTCATTTCCGGCGTCCTTCCGGCCGAGCAGGTTCAGGATTTCGTCGGTGTGCTCGCCGAGCCGCGGCCCGGGGGTGCGCAGGGGCAGCGACTCGGTGCCGATCACCGGGACCACCCCGGGGAACCCGATCGGCACCTCCTCTCCGGTGCCGGGATCGACCGGCAGCGGCTGGATCATCGCCCGCGCCCGGTACTGCTCGTCGGCGCAGATGTCGGCCGCCGTGTAGATCGGCCCGGCCGGCACCCCGGCCTCGTCGAGAATCTTCAGCACCTCGTCGCGGTCCAGGCCACGCGTCCACTCGCCGATCGCCTCGTCCAGTTCGTCACGTCGCGCCCAGCGGCCCGCGTTGTCCGCCAGCCCCGGGTCGTCGGCCAGGTCCGGGCGGCCGATCGCGAGCATGTACCGGCGGAAGATCGAGTCGCCGTTGCCCGCGATCACCACGCTCGCGCCGTCGCCGCACTCGTAGGCGTTGCTGGGCGCGATGCCCTCCATCCGCCCGCCCACGCGCCGCCGCTCGACGCCGTAGGCGAGGTGGTCCGGCACCAGCGACTCCATCATCGAGAACACGGCCTCGTGCAACGCCACGTCGACCACCCGTTCCCGCAGCGGCCGCCGCCGGGGCACCACGGCCCGCTCGTACAGCTCGACCATCACACCGAACGCGGCGTACAGCCCGGCGATCGAGTCCCCGATGGACACGCCGACCCGGGACGGCGGCCGGTCGGCCTCACCCACCAGGTTGCGCATCCCGCCCATCGCCTCGGCCACCGCGGCGAACCCGGGCCGGTCGGCCAGCGGTCCGGTCTGCCCGAACGCCGAGATCCGCGCGAGCACCACGTCCGGGTTGGCGCGTTCCAGCTCCGCCGGCCCCAGCCCCCACTTCTCCAGCGTGCCGGGCCGGAAGTTCTCGATCACCACGTCGCAGCGCCGGACGAGGTCGAGCACGATGTCCCGCCCCTCGCCGGTGCGCAGGTCGACCGCGATGGACTTCTTGTTGCGGTTGACGGTGTGGAACAGCATGGACACCGTGCCCGCGTAGAGCCGCCAGTTGCGCAGCTCGTCTCCGCGGCCGGGGCGCTCGACCTTGATCACCTCGGCGCCCAGGTCGGCGAGCAGCCGCGCGGCGGTGGGCCCGGCGATGTAGTTGCCGAGCTCCAGCACGCGGACGCCGCGCAGCGGCAGGTGTGCGTGTTCGGTGTCCATCTGTTCCTTCCCGTTCTCAGAGGACGAGGTTGAGCGCGAGGATCGGGCCGAGCGCCACCACGGAGGCGACCGAGACGCCCACCGAGACGGTCTTCAGCGCGCCACGCGTGGTCTGGCCGAGCAGCGACTGCAGCAGCCAGAAGGTGTTGCTGGTCAGGTGGACCATGAACAGCGATCCGGCGCCCGCGGACAACGCGATCAGCACCGGGTCCAGGCCCAGCGACGGCGCGATCGGGGCGAGCAGGCCCGCCGAGGTGATCGCGGAGATCGTCACCGACCCGACCGCGATGTGCAGCACCGCGGCCATCAGCCACACCAGCAGCAGCGGCGCCCAGGTGTTGGCGGAGAAGTACTTGCCGAGGATGTCGCCGAGCCCGGCCGCGGCCAGCACCGCCGCGAGACACCCGCCGACGCCGTTGAGCAGCAGGATCTGCCCGCTGTCCCGCAGGCCCGAACCGAGCGCCGATTCCACCGCGGGCTGCCCCATGTACCGCCGGCCGATCAGGCAGGTGCCGACCAGGCCGAGCAGCAGGGCGACCACCGGGCTGGACAGGAACGCCACCACCGGGTTGGACCACTCCAGCATCTCGGCCACCGCGCCCGTCGCGATCAGCACCAGCGCGCCCAGCAGCGGGCTGAACACCACCGGCAGGGCGGGCGGCTTGCGCAGGTCGGCCGCGGCCACGGTGCCCGGACCGCCCTGCGGCCGCGCTTCCGGGGCGACGATCTCGTCGGCCATCTCGTCCTTGGCCGGGTCCCACCAGCCGCGGGCGAACAGCACCGACATGATCGCGATCGCGATGGTCACCGTCGGGATGACCACGACGAGCCCGAAGAGCAGGTACTTGCCCAGCGGCACGTGCAGCAGCCCGGCCAGTGCCAGCGCGCCGACGCCGGGCACGGTGAACACGATGCCGCACTCCAGCGCGATCGCCAGCGCCGTCGCCATCCGCGCGACGCCGCGTGGCCCGAGCCGCTTGCCGATCCCCCTGGCCAGCGGCCCGGAGATCACCAGCAGCACGTCCAGGAAGATCGACTGCAACACGGTGGCAATGGTGAGCGCCATCGCGTAGGGGATCCGGCGTTCGCCGAACACCTTGAGCAGCTTGTCCACCAGGCGTTCGATGGCCCGCAGATCCCGCAGGATCGCGCCGATGAGCACGCCGAACGCGATGAGCAGGCCGATCTCGGCCATCACGTCGCCGAAGCCGGTGGTGATCTCCTCGACCGTCTTGCTCACGCCGAGACCGGTGGACAGCCCCAGGTAGCAGGAGCCGAGCACCAGCGCGATCACCGGGTTGAGCCGGAAGCGGACGATCAACACCACGATGGCCGCGACCGTGACCCCGGTGTTGATCAGTATTGCGGTGTCTGACATGCGGTTGTCCTGTCGCTCGTGCCTCGTTGCACTGTCGCCACATTATGAGCACAGACCCACAATGTGAGTCAACAGTGGGTGCCGATCATGCGTGACAGGCGCGAAACGACAGGAATGCATTGATTTTCGATAGATACCGCGCGATACTCGGCGCATGCTCGCCGAACGCTGGGTCGTCCCCCTCCTCCGGATCTTCCTCGTCGCGTTGTTCGGGATCCTGGTGCTGTTCCAGGTGATGTCCCTGCCGGGGCAGTTCGCCCACATGGCACGGGAAGACCCCGAAATGGCCTACCTCAGGTGGCCGGCCACCGCGATCACCGTGTTCTGGGTGCTGTGCGTCCAGGTCGTGATCGTCGCGATGTGGCAGCTGCTCACCATGGTCCGCAAGGACCGCATCTTCAGCGAAGCCTCGATGCGCTGGGTGAACGTGATCGTCGGGGCGATCGCCGCCGGGTGGGCCGTGCTCGTCGCGGTGTTCCTCTACGTCGGCGTCAACGCCGACGACCCCGGCCTCCCGCTCGTGCTGTTCCTGCTGGTGGTCGGGGTCGCCGTGGTGGGCCTGCTGATGGTCGTGATGCGTGCCCTGCTGCGCCAGGCCACCACGCTGCGCACCGACATGGAAGCGGTGATCTGAGTGCCGATCGTCGTGCGCATCGACGTCCAGCTCGCCAAGCGCAAGATGAGCGTCGGCGAGTTCGCCGAGCGTGTCGGGATCACCCCGGCCAACGTCGCGGTGCTGAAGAACGGCCGGGCGAAGGCGGTGCGCTTCTCCACACTGGAGGCGATGTGCCGGGTGCTCGGCTGCCAGCCCGGCGACCTGCTGGAATGGGTGCCCGACGAGTCAGAGGTCGAGGACCAGACGGGGGCCCTTCGCCCGTGACACGCAGATCATCATCACGTCACCGGCCGCGCGCTCGTCGTCGTCGAGGACCGAGTCGCGGTGGTCGATCTCGCCGTCCAGCACGGTCGTCTCGCAGGACCCGCAGATCCCCTCGGTGCACGAGGAGATCACCCGCACTCCGGCGTTCTCCACCGCTTCCAGGATCGACAGCTCCGCGGGCACGGTGACCGCCATCCCGCTGGCGCGCAGCTCGACCTCGAACTCGCGGGCCTCGCCGCCGTGCTCGACCGCGGTGAACCGTTCGACGTGCAGCGAACCGGGCGGCCAGGCCTGGCACCGGGTCTCGACCGCGTCGATCAGCCCGGCCGGACCGCAGCAGTAGACCACTGTGGACTCCCGTGGCGGGGCGAGGATCGCGTCCAGGTCGAGCATCCCCGCCTCGTCCTCGGGCGTCACCACGACGCGCGAGCCGTAGGACTCCAGGTCCTTGACGAACGCCATCGAGGCCCGGCTGCGGCCCCCGTAGTGCAGCGTCCAGTCGGCGCCCGCCGCCTCCGCCGCGGCCACCATCGGCAGGATCGGCGTGATGCCGACCCCGCCCGCGACAAACAGGTACCGCGGCGCGGCCAGCAGCGGGAAGTTGTTGCGTGGCCCGCGGATCCGCAGGCTCGTGCCCGGGTGTGCGTGGTCGTGGATCCACGCCGACCCGCCGCGGCCGTCCGGCTCGCGCAGCACCGCGATGCGCCAGCGGCCGTCCTCACCGCACAGCGAGTACTGCCGCACCAGGCCGCCGGGCAGCACGACGTCGATGTGCGCGCCCGGTTCCCACGCGGGCAGATTCACGCCGCCCAGCTCCAGCGACACCACCCGGTCGGACTCCACCCGGCGGGCCACGACCTCGGCGTCCGCCTCGAACACCGGCTCAGGCATTGGTCTCCTGCATGCTGTAGACCGACTCGTGCCACGGGATGAAGAACCGCTTCAGGCCGTTGACCACGAAGTAGAGCAGCAACCCGAGCACCGACAACAGGATGATCACCGCGAACAACGCGGGCGCGTCGAGCGCGTTGAGGGTGCGCACCACCAGGTAGCCCAGCCCCTCGCTGCCGCCCAGGTACTCCCCCACGATCGTGCCGATGATGGCCAGCACGATCCCGACCTCCATGCCGGCGAACACGTACGGCAGCGTGCTCTTGAACTCCAGGTGGTTGAACGTCTGCCACCGGTTCGCGTTGAGGCTGCGCATCACGTCCCGCTGCCCCGCCTCGACCGAGCGGACGCCCAGCTGCACGTTGAGCATGATCGGGAAGAACGCCAGCATCGCGGCCATGATCACCTTCGAGGTGATGCCGAAGCCGAACCAGATCACGAACAGCGGGATCAGCGCCACCTTCGGCACCACCTGCGAGGCCACGATCAGCGGCCGCAGGCTGCGCTCCATCCACCGGACCTTGCCCAGCACCACGCCGGCCGCGACGCCGGCGACGAGCGCGATCGCGAACCCGCTGATCGTCTCGATCGCGGTGACCCGCGCGTGGTACCAGGTGTCGCCGGTGGTGACCAGCTCGCCGAGGCTCGCGAACACGGTGCCCGGCCGCGGCAGCACCAGCTCCGACATGCCGTTGACGCGCACGAACACGTCCCACAGCAGGAAGAACACGACCAGGATGAGCGGCGTGCTCACCCACGGCAGCCACCTGCCGAACCGTTCCCTGTTCACCGGGTCACTCCTGCCTGTCGAGGGCGTGCCGCAGTTCGCGCACGACCCTGCCGAACTCCGGCTCGGTCTGGACGTCGAAGTCCCGCGGCTTGGGGAAGTCCACCGCGCGGATCTCGCTGATGCGGCCGGGCCGCGGGCTCAGCTGCACCACCCGGTCGCCGAGGAACACCGCCTCGGTGATGTCGTGGGTGACGAACACGACGGTCGCCTTGGTGGCGAGCGCGATCCGTTGCAACTCGGCGTTCATCCGCTCCCGCGTCAGCGCGTCCAGCGCGCCGAACGGCTCGTCCATCAGCAGCAGCTTCGGCCGGGTGGACAGCGCCCGCGCGATCGCCACGCGCTGCCGCATCCCGCCGGACAGCTCGCGGGGGTAGGACTTCTCGAACCCGGCCAGCCCCACCAGCTTGGCCAGTTCGTAGGCCCGTTCGCGGCGTTCACGCCTGCCCGCGCCACGCAGTTTCAGCGGCAGCGCGATGTTGTCCGCGACCGAGTACCACGGGAACAGGTTGGCATCCTGGAAGACCACACCGAGCTCGGACACCACGGAGGAGTCCACTCTGGACCCGTTCCACAGCGACCGGCCCTCGACGAGGATCCGCCCCTCGGACGGGCTCTGCAGCCCGGCGAGCGTGCGCAGGAGGGTCGTCTTGCCGCAGCCGGACCGGCCGATCACGGACACGAACTCGCCGTCGCTGATGGTCAGCGTGATGTCGTGCAGGGCGCGGGTGGTGGCGCGTTTGGACCGGAACTCCTTGCCGACACCGGCGAGTTCCAGCTTCGGCGGTGCGGCCTGCCGCGGGGCCGCGGTGAGGGTCTCGGCGTGGTGCGCGGACATGCGTCTCCTCGCGATCAGGTGGTGGTGGCCGGCAGGAAGCTGTTGTCGAACCACTTCGCGGCGTCGCCGCCGGGCTTGGCCTGGCCCGCCCTGGTCAGCTCGTCGTAGCCGGCGGTCCACGCGGCCGGGTCGGTGACCAGCAGGGGCCGTGACGGGTCCTTGCCCGTCCACAGGTCGCGCATCATGCCGAGGCTCTTGCGCGCGATCGCGTCGTCGTCGAGCGTGGCGAAGGAGTACTTGCCGCGCAGCGTCCCGATCGTCCTCGCGAAGTCCTGGTCGTTGACGTACTCCGCGACGGCGTCGCGGATCCCGGCCATGAACGCCCGCAACGTGTCCGGGTGCTTGGCGATCACGTCGGCGGTCGTCACGTAGATCTGCGAGTCGGACTTCACCACGGTGCCCGGGTCGAACACGCCCGCGTCCGCGTGCTGGGACTGCACGATGTTCGCGGTGTCGATGCTGACCACGTACCCGGCGATCCGGCCCTGCTGCACCAGGTTGAACGTGCCCGGGGTGAGCCCGGTGACCTGGCGCGGCGTGCTCTTCGGGTCCAGACCGGAGTTGGCCAGCACCAGCGACACGATCTTGCTGCTCGTGCCGCCCTCGGAGCTGACCCCGATCGTCTTGCCGACGAAGTCCTGCGGTTTTTCCAGCGGGGCCTGCTTGCTGTAGACGACGCGCACCGCGGAACCACGGCACAGCGTGCCGATGTTCACCAGCGGCTGGTTCGATTCGGCGACCGCGGTCATCAGGTCGATCTGCCCGAGCCGCGCGACCACGCCGACACCGGCGATCAGGGTCTGCGTGGCCTGGGGCGACCCCTTGACCTCCTGCAGCGTGACGTCCAGCCCGTGCCGCGCGAAGTGGCCACCGGCGACGGCGAGCAGCTCCGGGGACATGGACAGGGTTTCCAGCGGCAGGATGCTCAGGAAGGTCGCCGTTCCGCTGCCGCCCCCGCCTGCCGCCGGGCCGGCGCCGCACGCGGACAACACGGCCGGTCCGGCGGCCACGGCCGCCGCGGTCAGCGCGGAACGCCTCAGGAATGCCCGACGGGGCAACGATGGACTCGGCGATGGAGTGGACACGATGGTTCTCCTCGTTCCTCCTGCCGGCCACCGCCCTGTGACCGGCTGGGGAAGAGGTTGACCCGATTCGATCGCCCCCGTCAAGGTCCCCGGTTTCCCGCCGTCGTCGCCGGCCCTGCCGGTCAGGCTCACCACCGGATCGGCGTTTCCCTTGCTGGGCAAGCGAAATCAAGGAACCAGATGGCGGGTCCACATGCGCCACTATCGGGACGGCCGATGGTCTCCATCGAAACTTTCACTTTCCGCCCGGCCCGCGGCGATCTCTACCGTGGCACAGCATGAGGATCGTGGTGTCCCGGCTCGACGACTTCCCGCCGGGAGAGCGCCGGATCGTCCAGGCCGGCCGGCGGTCGATCGGGGTTTTCCGGGTCGGCGACCGTTTCTACGCACTGAACAACCACTGCCCGCACCAGGGCGGCCCGCTCTGCCTCGGGGCCACCCAGCCGTGGCTGACCTCCACCGCGCCCGGTGAGGTCCGGCAGGAGGACGGCGACGCGCTCGTCGCCTGCCCCTGGCACGGCTGGGAGTACGACCTCGAGACCGGGCAGTCGTTCCTCGGGCCGGACGAACCGCCGGCCCGCACCTACGACGTCTCCGTGGAGCGCGGCAAGAACGGACGCATCCCCGGCCCGTACGTCGCCGAGACGTACCCGGTGCACGTGGAAGACGCCTACGTGGTCGTGGACACCAGCGGCGGAGCACGCCCTGGCGACAAGGGAGGTGACCGGTGACCAGCACCGCCGTCGCCGGGCAGCCCGGCAGCGCGCCGGGCCGCACCGGCTACACCATCGTCGACACCGACATCCACCCGGCGGCCCCGGCGGCCGCCATCCGGGAGCGGCTGCCGGAGAAGCACCGCGCGCGGTGGGACCTGTTCGGCAGCCGCGTGCCCGGCCCGCCGGAGATCTACCCGCGGGTCCGCAACGCCGGCTTCCGGCTGGACTCCTGGCCCGCGGACGGGCCGCCGGGCAGCGACCTGGGCATGATCCGGGACCAGCTGCTCGACGAGTTCGGCGTGACTCACGGCATCCTGATCCCGCTGCAGAGCCACAGCTGGGGCGCCGAGGAACCGGAGTACGCCGCCGCGCTGTGCCGGGCGCTCAACGAGTGGCAGATCGACACGCTGCTCGACGCCGAACCCCGGCTGCGCGGGTCGATCACCATCCCGATCGAGGCGCCGGACCTCGCGGCCGAGGAGATCCGGCGGCACGCCGGCGACCCGCGGTTCGTGCAGGTGCTGCTGTCCACCGGCGGCGAGCTCGGCTTCGGCCGCCGCCGGTACTGGCCGATCTACGAGGCCGCGGCCGAGGCCGGGCTGCCGGTCGCCGCGCACACCGGCGGGCTGGAGATGCACCGCGGCGCCGGGTGGCCGTCGTTCTACCTCGAAGAGCACGTGTGGAACGGCAACCTGATGGCCGCGTTCGTCACCGGGATGCTCTGCGAGGGCGTCCTGGACCGGCTGCCGGAGCTGAAGGTGATCTGCGTGGAGGGCGGCATCGCCTGGGCCGCGCCGCTGATGTGGGCGCTGGACGACGCGTGGGAGCGGCTCCGGGGCGACGTGCCGCACCTGGTCAAGCCGCCGTCGGAGTACATCCGCGAGCGGTTCTGGTTCACCACCCAGCCCATCGAGGAGCCTGACGACCCGCGCGACCTCGACAAGGCGCTGGCCCACCTCGGGATGGACGAGCGGATCATGTTCGCCTCCGACTACCCGCACTGGGACTTCGACTCCCCGCGGCACGCGCCGCGCCTGTTCCCCGCCGCGCTGCGCGAAGGCGTCATGGGCGCCAACGCGTGCCGGCTCTACGGTCTGCCGGAGGCCCCATGACCACCGCGGTCGGCACCACCCGCATCGACGCCGAGATCCACTGTGGACCGTCGTCGCTGAACGACCTGGTGCCCTACCTGGAACCGTACTGGCGCGGCTACGTGCTGGAGGGCGGGCTGATGCTGTCCCCGCACCAGGGCGGCGCCTATCCCCCTGCGGCGCCCACCAGCGCCACCCCGGCCGCGCGGGCCGCCGGCCTGACTCCGGCGCACGACGCGGAGTCGGTGCGGTCGATCCTGCTCGACGGGCTGCGGGCCGCGATCCTGGTGTGCACGACGTCGTTCCACTGCAACCGCAACCCCTACTACGAGGCGGCGCTCACCCGCTCGGTCAACGACTGGCTGATCACGGAGTGGCTGAGCAGCGACGACCGGCTGCGCGCCAGCATGGTGGTGCCGACCCTGGACGCCGAGGCCGCCGTCGCCGAGATCGAGCGGATCGGCGACCACCCCGGCATCGTGCAGGTGCTGCTGCCGGTGCGCACGGACGCGCCGTGGGGCAACAAGCGGCACCGGCCGATCCTGCGGGCCGCGGCCGAACGCGGCCTGGTGGTCGGCCTGCACGCGTGGGGCCGGATCGGGAACGCGCCCACCAGCACCGGGTTCACCCACACCTACCTCGAGGACTACGTGGGCAACTCGCAGCTGCTCGTGCAGGCCCAGCTGACCAGCCTGGTCGCCGAGGGTGTGTTCGCGGAGCTGCCGGACCTGCGGGTCGCCCTGCTGGAGTGCGGGTTCTCCTGGCTGCCCGCGCTGCTGTGGCGGTTCGACAAGGACTGGAAGGGTGTGTGGCGCGAGGTGCCGTGGCTGGGCGCGAAACCGTCGGAGGTGGTGGGGCGGCACATCCGGCTGACCACCGCGCCCGCGCAGCTGCCGCGGGACCCCGGGCAGGTGCGGGAGGTGCTGGACATGGTCGGCGCCGGCTCGATGCTGATGCACGCCAGCGACCACCCGCACGACCACGGCGGCAGCGGGCAGCGGCTTCTCGACGCGCTGACCCCGGCCGAGGCGGAGGCGGTGCTCGCGGGCAACGCGGCGGCCTGGTACGGGATCTGACCGTGTTCGCCGGGTTCACCTGCCAGGACGTGGCGACACCGGCGGGCGGACGGGTCCGGGTCCGCACCGGCGGCAGCGGCCCGCCGGTGCTGCTGCTGCACGGCTACCCGCAGACCTCGGCCATGTGGCACCTGGTCGCGCCCGAGCTGGCCCGCGACCACACGGTCATCGCCGCGGACCTGCCCGGTTACGGGGACAGCGTGGCGCCCGGCGGCGACGTGGCGGCGTTCGGCAAGCGGGCGATGGCGCGCGAGCTGGTCTCGGTGATGGGCCGGCTCGGGTTCCGCCGCTTCGCCGTCGCCGGGCACGACCGGGGCGGGCGCTGCGCCTACCGGCTCGCGCTCGACCACCCGGACGCGGTGACCGCGCTGGCCGTGCTGGACATCCTGCCCACGGCCGACGTGCTGGCCCGCGTGGACGCGGAGTTCGCCAGGTCGGCGTGGCACTGGTTCTTCCTCGCCCAGCCAGGTGACCTGCCGGAACGGCTGATCGCCGCCGACCCGGACGCGTTCTTCCTGCGCGGCGCGGACGGGATCTTCGCCGAGGCGGCACTGCGCGCCTACCGGGCGGCTTACCGGCGGCCGTCGGTCGTGCACGCGATGTGCCAGGACTACCGCGCGGGCGTCACCGTGGACCGGGCCGACGACGAAGCCGACCGGGGCCGGCGGGAGATCACCTGCCCCACGCTGGTGCTGTGGGGCGCGGCCGGACCGCTCGGGAGGACCGATGACGTGCTCGCCGTGTGGCGGCCGTGGGCCCCGCGGGTCACCGGGACGGCGCTGGACTGCGGCCACTACCTCGCCGAGGAGCGTCCCGCCGAGACCGCCGGGGCGCTGCGGAAGTTCCTTTCCGCCACACGACAAGATCCTTGACACCCGATCGCGCCCGGCTCCTAATGGATCCATGGGTTCGGCCGTCCGCAAGGTGACACGACGCTCCTTGTCACTGGCGAGCCTGGACCTGAATCTCCTGGTGTTCCTGCGGGAGCTGCTGCGCGAGCGCAACGTGACCCGGGCGGCCGAGCGGGTGGGCGTGAGCCAGCCGACGGCCAGCGCGGCGCTGTCCCGGCTGCGCCGCCACTTCGACGACCAGCTGCTGATCCGGTCCCGCGGCTCCTATGTGCTGTCCCCGCTGGCGGCGCAGCTGGCCGGGCAGGTGGAGCCGTTGTGCGCCAGCCTGGAACGGTTGTTCGCCACCACGCCCGGCTTCGACCCGGAGTCCTCGGAGCGCGAGTTCACCCTGCTGATGCCCGACTACGTGCTCGCCGCCTACGGGGAGCAGCTGTCGGCGGCGATGTACGCCGCGGGGCCGAACATCCGGATGCACGTGCGGGTGGTGCGGGAGCGGCTGCCTGCCGACATCCCGGAGACGCTGCGGGTGATCGACGCGATGATCTGCGCCGCGAAGCCCGAGCTGCACGCGCCCGGGATCAACTCGCTGGAGCTGTTCCGGGACCGCTGGGTGTGCGTGGTGTCCGCCGACAACCCGGTCGGCGACCGGCTGGAGCTGTCCGACCTGGAGCGGCTGCCGTGGGTGGTGCCGCACCACCCGGACGGCGGTTATCCGGCCACGTCGCCGCTGGGGCCGCTGATGGCGAGGCTGTCCGCGCGTCCCCGGGTGGCGGTGCGGGTGGACAGCTACCAGGCGACGCCGTACTTCATCGCCGGGACCGACCGGATCGCGGTCATGCAGCGGCGGCTGACGCGCTACCTGGCCGGCCGGTCGGACCTGCGGATCCTGGAGTGCCCCGGCGACCCGCCGCCCATCGTGGAGATCATGTGGTGGGACGAGCGCAAGGAACACGACGAGGCGCACCGCTGGCTGCGGCAGGTGGCCCGCCAGGCGGCGCACCACTCGGACCGCCCGTGAGCGCGCTGCGGCCGGCCGAGCGGCTGGTCTTCTTCTCCGACGCGGTCGTGGCGATCGCGATGACGCTGCTGGTGCTCCCCCTGGCCGACTCGGTGTCCGAGCTGGTGGTCGACGGGCAGCCGGCGGCCGAGGCGATCAGCGGCAACCGCTGGCAGATCGTGAGCTTCCTGCTGAGCTTCGTGGTGATCGCCCGTCAGTGGCTGAGCCACCACCACCTGTTCGAGCAGGTCCGCGCTGTCAACGCGGCCGTGATGTGGCTGAACATCGCGTGGCTGCTGACCGTCGCGGTGCTGCCGTTCCCGAGCGAGCTCACCGGCGCCTACGGCGAGGACGAGTTCGTGGTGCTGTTCTACATCGGCACGGTCCTGGTCAACACACTGTGCCTCACGGCGATGACGCTGGTGGTCCGGCGCACCCCGGGGCTGGCCCGCGACGCCTCGGCGATCGACGGCCGCTGGGTGTTCAACTCGGTGGGCGCCGCCGTCGCCCTGGCGGTGGCGTTCGTGCTGTCCGCGCTCGTGCCCGCCGCCGGTTACTACTCGCTGCTGCTGTTGTTCGTCCCACCTCAGCTGGCCCGCTTCCGCTACCGCTGAGCCTCGTGCTTCCACGCCGCGGCGATGGTCCGCCTCAGGCGGACGGCTGACGCGCCGGGTAGTCGTCGTGCCAGTGCCACCACTCGTAGGGCGGCGTCTGCGGGTAGCCCTCCGGCGAGTCCTCCCACGTCTCCTGCCTCCCCAGCGCCGTGATGTCGAGGTAGCTCCAGGTGCCCCCCATCGCCTCGTCGCCGCGGTTGTTGACGAAGTAGGTGCGGAACACGCGGTCGCCCTCGCGGATGAAGGCGTTGGTGCCGTGGTACTCGGCCACCCCGAAGTCGGTGTCGAAGTCGTCCAGGATGGTGTACCAGGGCATCGTCCAGCCCATCCGCGCCTTGACCCGCGCGATGTCGGGCTGCGGCGCGCGCGAGGCGAACACCAGCGTGGTGTCGCGGGCGTTCAGGTGGGCGGGGTGCGCGACCTGGTCGGCCACCATCGAGCAGCCGACGCAGGCGTGGTCAGGCCAGCCGTGCACGCCGGGCTCGAGGAACGCCCGGTAGACGATCAGCTGACGGCGGCCGTCGAACAGGCCGAGCAGATCCACCGGCCCGTCCGGGCCGTCGAACCGGTAGTCCCGGTCCACTTCGGTCCACGGCATGCGACGCCGCGCGGCGGCCATCGCGTCCTTCGCGCGGGTCAGCTCCTTCTCCTTGACCAGGAGCTCCTCCCACGCGGCCTGCCACTCCTGTCGCGAGACGATCGGGGGTGTCCTCATCGGTTCTCCACCTTCCACTTCGGATGATCACGCTGTGCCGTCCAGCTGGTCGCGCAGTTTCGCCAGCGGGTTGTCCCAGTTGCGGGCCAGCGCGGCCAGGAACTGTTGCGCCACCTGCATCGGGGCCGTCCGGAGGCGGTAGCGGACCCGCCGCCGCTCCCCCGGCTCGGCCGTGACGAGCCCGGCCTCGGCGAGCAGGGCGAGGTGCTTGGCGACGCCCTGCCGGGTGATCGGCAGGCGGCCGGCGAGGTCGGTCGCCGTGGCCGGGCCCCGCGCGGCCAGCTCGGCCAGGATCGCCCGCCGCGTCGGATCGGCCAGCGCGGCGAAGACCTGCTCGGCGACGGCCTCGGCATCACGCTGCATCGAGGTAGCCGGCCAGTTCGTCCAGTTCCCGCGCCCAGCCCCCGGTGTTGCCGTCGAACGCCTCGCGGTGCGTGTCGTCCGGCAGCTGGGCGAACCCGGTCTCCACGACGGTGAGCCGCGTGCCCTCGCCGTCCGGTTCGAGGGTGAACTCCACGTAGGTCCGGCGCGGGTCGTCGTCGGGCAGGCCGTAGATCCGCCAGGTGAAGCCGAAGACGCGTGGCTCCTCGACCCGCTCGACGCGCAGGTCCTGACGGAAACCGTTGTCCCACTTCAGCTCCCCCGCGCCGCCGGGCCGCAGGTCGATCGACGCCTCCTGGCCGAACCAGGTGCCGAGCCCCTCGGCGGTGGTGAGCGCGGCCCACACCTTCGCGGGCGGGTGACCGAGCTCGACGACGCGCTCGATGCGGTCCGGGAACGCCATGACGCCTCCTGTGTCGCAACTTCTTGGTTGCCACACTATGGCAACCGGGTAGTTGCGTCAACCGCTCCGCTGGATCCCCCGGTTCAGCTGTCCCGGGTAACGGCGCCGGTCACGCCCGGTAGCCTGGCCGGGTGGCAGAGTCCTTCACGCTCGGGTACGTGCCCGGGGTGACACCCGGCAAGTGGGTGCGGATCTGGGCGGAGCGCAGCCCCGCCGTCCCGCTGGAGCTGGTGCAGGTCACCGCCGCGAAGGCGGCCGGACGGGTCCGCGACCGCGAGCTCGACGCGGTGCTGCTGCGCCTGCCGACCGACCGCGACGGCCTGCACGCCATCCCCCTCTACACCGAGACGACGGTCGTGGTCGTGCCGAAGGACCACCTGATCGCCGCGGCGGACGAGATCACCGCCGACGACCTCGCCGACGAGCTGGTGCTGCACCCGCTCGACGACACCCTGGACTGGGCACACCCGCCCGGCAAGCCGGCGCTCGAACGCCCCGCCACCACCGGCGACGCGATCGAACTCGTCGCGGCCGGTGTCGGGGTGCTGGTGGTGCCGCAGTCGCTCGCCCGGTTGCACCACCGGCGGGATCTGACATACCGGCCGGTCACCGGCGTCCCCCAGTCGCGGGTCGCGCTGTCCTGGCTGGAGGACGAGACGACCGAGGAGATGGAGCTGTTCATCGGCATCGTCCGCGGCCGCACGGTCAACAGCACCCGCGGACGGCCGCCGGCGCCGAAGCAGTCGAAGGCGAAGCGCCCCGCGGAGGAGCGCAAGCCGGCGCCGCGCCGGAACCAGCCCCGCCGCCCCACCAAGCGCGGCAAGCCCAAGCGGCGGTGATACTGGCACATGGCCTACGACCACGAACTCGCCGACCGCGTCCGGGAACAGTTGTCCGGTGTGGACGGTGTGCGGGAGAAGCGGATGTTCGGCGGGCTGGCGTTCCTCGTCCACGGCAACATGGCCGTCGCGGCCAGTTCGGAAGGCGGCCTGCTGGTGCGCGTCGAGCCGGACGAAGGTGAGCGCCTCCTCGGCGAGGGCGTCCAGCCGATGGTGATGCGCGGCCGCGAGATGCGCGGATGGCTCCGGGTGGACGCCGCGGTCGTCCGGACCGCGGCGCGGCTCCGCGAGTGGGTGACGCGGGGCGTGTCCTACGCCGGTGCGCTTCCCGCCAAGGACTGAATCACCGCGGCGCACTCCCCACCAACGACTCGACCAGCCCCGCCACCTCCGCCGGCGCCGAGTGGTTCAGCGCGTGCGCGTGCCCCGGAACCTCCGCGTACCGGCCGGCGGGCAGCCGCGCCGCCATCTCCTGTGCCCACGCCCGGGACGCGATCGGGTCCCGGCTGCCGCGCACGACCACCGCGGGGGTGGTCAGGTGCGGCAGCTTCACCTCGACGGGGTCGTCCCGCAGGTGCCGGGCGGTGGCTAGCAGCCGCCGGGGCCCGCACACCAGGTAGTCCCACGCGAGCACCACCAGCAGCGACGGCCGTTCCCGCGGAGCGTCGGCCACGAGCCGGCCGAGCTGGCGCACCAGCGACGGCGCCGTCCGGTCGGTGCTCGGGCCGATCAGCACCACCGGGCCGAGCAGCTCCGGCGCGTGCACGGCCAGGTCCACGACGATCTGGCAGCCCGCCGAGTTCGCTACCAGCACCGAGCCGCCCCGCCCGGTCTCCCGCAGCCACTCCGCCAGCGCCGTCGACAACCCGCGCACGTCCAGCGCCCGGCGCGGCCCCGGCGTGCGGCCGAAACCTGGCAGGTCCGGCGCGCTCACCCGCAGCCGCTCCCCCAGCGTGCGCGCCAGCGGGCGGAAGTACCGGTGCGAGCAGCCCAGCCCGTGCACGCACACCACCTCCGGCGCGCCCGCCGGCCCGGTCACCTCGGCGTGCATCCGGGTGCCTGCCGCCCCGGTGAACTGGTGCGTGATCACCGGGAACGGGTACCGCGGCCCGCACGCTCCGAAACTGTCGGTGCCGCGTGAGACGCTCCGCGGGTGGACATCGTCTTCGACGCGGAGCTCTGGGTGTGGGACGCGCGGCGCGCCGACACCTGGACGTTCGTGAGCCTGCCCGCCGACGCCTCGGACGAGATCAGCGACCTCACCGAGGGCAGCCGCCCGGGCTTCGGGTCCGTGCGGGTGCGCGCCCGGGTCGGCGCGACCACGTGGACGACCTCGGTCTTCCCGGACAAGGCGCGCGGCTGCTACGTGCTGCCGGTCAAACGCGCCGTCCGGGAAGCCGAGGACCTGCACCCGGGCGACACCACGGCCGTCACCCTCGAAGTACTCACGAGGCCGGCGTGAACTTCTCCCGGTGGATCCGCCGCGGCGACATGCGCCGCCGTTTGAACGCCTTCACCCCGGCCTCGACCATCGCCGGCGGGCCGCACAGCCAGCCGGACCAGCCGCGTCCACTGGGGACGTCCTCGACGAACGCGTCGGTCGGGAAACCGCCCCGGTACGCCGGATCCGGCTCGTCCGACAGCACCGGCACGAACCGGAAACCCGGGTGCTCCTCCGCGATCTCGGCGAACCGGCCGAGGTCGTACAGGTCCGCCGCGCCGCGCACCCCGTGGTACAGCAGCACTTCGCGCGACGGGTGCCGGGCCAGCGCGGTGCGGGCGATGCCGACCAGCGGCGCCAGCCCGGTTCCGCCGCCGATGAGCACCATCGGGCCGCCGTCGTCCTCGTCCGGCGGCGGCAGGTGGAAGTCGCCGAGCGGCCCGGTCGCCTCGACCCGGTCGCCGGCGGCGAGCCCGTCGAAGAGCCAGCCGTCGGTGGCGACCCCACCGGGCACGCGCCGGACGTGCAGCTCCAGCACCTTGTCCTCGTCGGCCGTGTTGGCCAGCGAGTACTGCCGCCGCGCGCCGGAGCCGGGCACGACCAGCTCGACGTACTGCCCGGCCTCGAACGCCAGCGGCTCGGCCAGGCCCAGCAGCACCCGGCGGGTGTCGCGCGCGATGTCGGCGACCTCCAGCACGGTGGCCGTCAGGTCCCGCAGCGGGTGCGTGACGCGCCCGGCGTCGGCGGTGCTGCGCACCTCCGTGTCGGCGAGCGGACGGGCCTGGCAGGCGAGCGCCAGTCCGGACGCGCGTTCCTCGGCGCTGAGGGTGTCCTCCGGGGCGCCGCCGTGGTCGACCTCGCCGGAGAGCACCTGGAGCTTGCAGGTGCCGCAGGTGCCCTGGTTGCACGAGTTGGGCATCCACACCCCGCCGCGCAGGAACGCCTCGAGCAGGGTCTGGCCGGGCTCGCAGTCGACCCGCCTGCCCCCGACGCTGACCGCGAACGTCACCTCACACCTCCCAGGTGACGTGCAGCGAGGTGGGGCCGCGGAAGCCCCAGCCCCAGAACTCGACGCCCTCGCGGGTGTCGCGCTCCAGGTTCGGGATGGCCTCGAACAGCTCCTCCAGCGCGATCCGCATGACGTGGTTGGCGAAGTAGATGCCCGCGCACGCGTGGTTGCCCGCGCCGAAGGCGAGGTGCGGCAGCGGCGGGCGGTGCAGGTCGTACTGCGAGGGCGCCTCGTACTTGCCGGTGTCGTGGTTGGCCGAGCCGTAGGAGAGCATCACCGGCGTGCCGGCGGGCAGGTCGACCCCGGCGATGGTCACCGGCTTGGTGGAGATGCGGGCGGTGGCCGACCAGATCGGCGAGGTCCACCGCAGGCCCTCGGCGATCGCCCGCGGGATCAGCGTGGGGTCGTCGACCACCTCTTCCAGCTGCTCGGGCCTGCTGAACAGGCCGACCAGGGTGGAGGCCATGCCGTGGCCGGGTTCCTGCATCGCGCCGAGCAGGTACACGTAGATCGTCGGGTAGATGTACTCGCGGTCGCGGGTCTGGCCGGGCGGCATGCCGTCGTGCAGCCAGTGCGAAATGGCGCTGTCGTCGGGGTGCTCGATCCACTTGTCGATCAGCGGGTCGACGACGGCGCGGATCTCGGCCTTCGCCTGGTCGCCCTCGGCGAAGCCCTCGGGGTTGGCGAACTCGCCGTTCTCGTCGACGGCGGCGTTGGTGAACGAGCGGTTCAGCTTGGCGAACCACTCGCGCAGCTTGTCCGAGTCGACCTCCTGCAGGCCGAGCAGGTCGCCGAGCGAGCGGACGCTGACCGGCTCGCAGTACTGCGCCACCAGTTCGGCGTGCCCGTCGTTTTCGAACCGCTCCAGGTAGCGGCGCGCGATGGGCCGCACCAGGTCGTCGATCCAGCGGTCCACCTCGGCGGGCTGCAGGGCGGGCTCGACCATGGAGCGCAGGTCGGCGTGGATGTCGCCGTTGACGCCGATGATCGCCGGGTGCCCGAAGGTGCGGCCGCCGGCCGGGGTGATGACGGCCTCGAAGTCCGGGCTGGTCGCGACTTCGCGGCAGACCTCGGCGGTCGAGGCGACGTAGGACCCCAGCACCGGCACGAAGGCCAGCGGCGCCTCCGCGCGCAGCCGCTCGTACACCTCGTACGGGTTGCGCTCGAGCTGCGTCATGGTGACCTCGTCGAGCCAGGCGAGATCGGGCCGTTCGGTCGTCGTCATCGCGGTGTCCTCCCACGTCGTTGTCCGGGATGACACGGGAGGCTAGGCAGCGCTGACCTGCGGCGCGACACGCTTCGCGCGGTCCCGGCACGGATCGCGCGGCCAGTTGGCGGCGGGTGTCTCTGGTAACCTCCTGCGCATGCCCGCACGGCGTAGTGCGCCGCCCCGGGACTGGCACCAGGCGTCCCGGAAGGTGGCGGAGGCGTATTTCCCGCACGAGCTGCAGCCGCTCGGCGGCGGCCGCGATCCGCGCCTGACGCTGCGCACGCTCGACCTCGGGCCGGTGCTGGTGGGGCACGTCGGGTGGGGCGCCGACGTGCGGGTCGCGTGCGACTACCCCGGCGCCTACGAGATCAACCTGCCGCTGACCGGGCACCTGGAGAGCCGCGGCAGGCACGGGCCGGTGGTGTCGGTGTCCGGGCAGGCGACGGTGTTCCGGGCCGACACGCCCTCGCTGATCAGCCACTGGGACGCCACCTGCACGGTGCTGGGCGTGAAGTTCGACAGCGCGTGGCTGGACCGCGAGGCCGAGCGGGTGCTCGGCGGCGACCGCGTCACGCTGCGCGGCGAGCTGCCGGACCAGCTCGACCTGGCCGCCGGGCAGGGGCGCGCGTGGCGTCAGCTGGTCGGCAGCCTGGCGGCGAACCTGCACGAGCCCGGCCTCCTGGGCGACGTCGTGCGCGACCAGCTGGCCGGCGCGCTGGCGGCGAGTTTCCTGCTGGCCGGCTGCCCGGAGGCCGGTGCCGGCCCGGCCCCGCGCCCGCGCGCGATCAACCGGGTGCTGGACCAGCTGCACGACGACCCGGGCCGCCCCTGGACGGCGGGCGACATGGCCGAGGTCGCGGGCACCAGCGTCCGCCGCCTGCAGGAGGGCTTCCGGCAGTGGGTGGGCTGCAGCCCGACCGAGTACCTGCTCGGAATCCGCCTGCAACGCGCCGACGCGGACCTGGCCTCGTCGGGATGCACGGTCAGCGAGGTCGCGGCACGCTGGGGCTTCTCCAGCGCCAGCCGGTTCGCGGCCGCCTACCGCCGCCGGTACGGCGTGCCGCCCGCGCGAGCGCACCGCTGAAACCCGCGACTGAATGCGCTTTCCGCGGCCGTGGTGCGCGCGAGGAGCGAGGCCGGGAGGTCACCCGCTGACCGTTGTCAGTGGACGGTGGCGAGGACGAGGTAGCGGTCCTCGCCGTCGTCGATGTCGTCCAGGCGCCAGCCCGCCGCGGTGAGGGCGGCACGGATGTTCGGCTCGGCGCGGAGGTCGTCCGGGGTCAGCTCCCGGCCCTGCCGCCGTGCCAGCGCGGCCCGCCCGACGGGGTGGAACAACGCGAGGCGCCCGCCCGGCCGGCAGACGCGGGCGAGTTCGCGCAGGCCGGCGACCGGGTCGGGCAGGTGCGAGACCAGCCCGGCGGCGAAGACGGCGTCCAGAGCGCCGGTCCTGAACGGCAGGTGCAGGGCGTCGCCGAGGAGCAGCGCCGCCACGCGGTGACGACCGCGGGCGGCCGCCTCGGCGAGCATCTCGGGCGTCACATCGACCCCGAGAACGGTGCCCCCGGGGCCGACGGCGTCCCGCAACTCCGGCAGGGCGCGCCCGGTGCCGCACGCGATGTCGGCGACCACCCCACCGGCCGGCGGAGCCAGATCCGCGACGGCCCGCCGGTAGCGGGGCCCGTCGTCGGGGAACTTCAACTCCCAGGTAGCCGCGCGGGGCCCGAAAAAAGCCCGCGTCGCGGCGAGACCGGTCGGTGGCACGCTCATGGGGGAAGCTTAGGCGCTGGCATCGGCCACCGGACGGATCTCGCCCCTGCCCGTCGGGGCCACCGGCCCAAGCGGAGGAACGACCGCTCCGCCTGCTCGGCCAGCGCAACCGCCACCCGCGGCGACTCAACCACCGGCCGCCCCCGGCAGAGCCCGACAGCCGCTGCCGGACGGGACAGCCGCACCGCTCAAGACCCCGTCTCCACCGCCGCCACGCGCAGCGCCTCCACCACTCGCCGGGCGGCCTCCGGCTGCGGCCCCGGCAGGCGGGCCACCTGCAGGCGGCGCTGTTCGGCCGGGCCGCCGTGCACGGGCAGCACCCGCACGCCCGCCGGCGCCACCGGGGCGAGTGAGGCCGGCGCCGTCGTGATGCCGCATCCCGCCGAGACCAGTTGCAGCTTCGCCAGCCAATCCCGCGCCGTGTGAGCGATTTCCGGGCGCTCATCCAGTCCCGGCCACACCCCCATCACCCGGTCGTCGCCCGTGCCGGCGATCCACCGCTGCCCGTGCAGGTCCGTGATGTCCACGAACTCCCCGCGCGTCAGCGGGTGCGCCGCGGGCACGGCGACGCACAGGCCGCGCTCGACGAGCGTCCGCACCACCAGCGCGGGGGTTTCGCTGTCCGGCGGGCGGAACGGCGGCGCGGCCGCGATCACCGCCAGGTCCAGCGTCCCGGCGCGCAACGCCCGCACCAGCGCCGGTGTGCTGCCCTCCCGGGACACCACACTGATCGCCGGGTGCGTCTCCCGCAACGCGGCCAGCGCCCGCGGCACCAGCCCGGCCCCGGCGCTGGCGAACCACCCCAGCCGCACCACGGCGTGCTCGTCCGGCAACCCGGCCAGCTCGCGTGCGGTGGCGTCGATCTGGTCGATGACGCTCGCCGCGCGGCGCACCACCACCCGCCCGGCCGGGGTGAGCCGCACGCCGTCGTGCCGCCGTTCCAGCAGCGGCGCCCCGGCGGCGCGTTCGAGTGCCGCGATCTGCCGGGAGACCGCGGACTGGGTGTAGCCGAGCGCGGCCGCCGCGGCGGTGAGCGTCCCCCGCTCGGCCACCTCGCGGAAGACCCGCAGCGCGGTGAGCGACGCATCGGTGAAGGCCATGACGAACAGGAATACCCCTGGTGAGTTTCTTTCGCTACCCGGATGGCCCCCGGCGGCCATAACGTCGAGGTCATGAGCAGAGTCGCGGTAGTCACCGGAGCCACCCAGGGGCTCGGCCTCGCCCTGGCCGAAGGCCTCGCCCATCGTCTGTCCACAGCGGACACCGTGTACCTGACCGGACGGGACGCCGACCGGGTCCGGCAGGCCGTGGACGCCGTGCCGGCCGGCGGGGCGCGCGTCCGCGGCGAGATCTTCGACGTGGGTGAACCGGACGCCGCCGCTCGTTTCGCGGACCTGGTGCGGGAGCGCCACGGCGGGGTCGACATCGTGTTCGGCAACGCCGTGATGCGCGTGGGCCCCGACGACGACCCGCGCGCGATCATCCGCCCCTACACGGAGGTGAACAACTTCGGCACCACCCGGTTGCTGCGGGCGTTCGCGCCGCTGGTGCGCGACCACGGCAGCCTGGTGGTGGTCGCCAGTTCGCTGGGCACGCTGCACCACCTCGCCCCGGTGCTGCACCGCCGCTTCGACGGCCTGACCACGCTCGACGAGGTGGACGAGCAGGTCGCCGCGTGGCGGGACGCGGTCGAGGACGGCAGCGCCCGCGCCGGCGCGTGGCCGGGCTTCGTGAACATCCCGTCGAAGATCGCGCAGGTCGCGGCCGTGCGTGCCCTCGCCGCACAACGCCGGGACACCGATCTCGCCCGCGGGATCCTGCTGGCCGCGGTGTGCCCGGGGATGATCAACACCCCGACATCCGCGCTGTGGTGGGACGTCCGCGACGCCCCTTCACCCGCCCAGGCCGCGACGGCACTGCTGGACCTCGTGCTGGAGCCGGTGAAGCCCGAGCACTACGGCGAACTCGTGCGGTTCGGGCAGGTGGTGCCGTTCAAGCCGGAAACTGCCGGGGCGCGTCCTTAGAGTTGCGAGGGGCCGCCGTTCCGTCCTGACGGCCCGGTCCGCACCAGCACCCGCGTCACCGGTGGCCACCGCGCGAAACCATCTCCCGGAAGCCGGCCGACGGCCTGCACATGCCCGGCCCCCGCCGCGCGCGGCGACCTACGCCGGACCGGCCCGCCGCACCACCGACGCGGAACCGGCCCCGGCGGTCGCCGTTCAGTAGCGGTACGCCGTCGCCTTGCCGGTGGCGAACGAGAACACGATGTAGCCGCCTTGGAAGTCGCTGCGCCGGCCGCCCGCGACGCCGTACTCGTCGCTCGTCGGGTAGCCCAGCCAGGACGCCTCCCAGCCCAGGGACGCCCAGTGCGAGCGGATCACACCGTAGATCGCGTGCGCGCCGGTGGCCGGCGACCAGTAGACGGAACCACCGCCGCTGCCGTTGAAGTGGTTGTACCGCCCCACGCCGTCGGGCGTGACCAGCTCGTTCGTCGTCGGGTAGCCGAGCGGGCCCGCTTCCCAGCCGAGCGCGCTCCACCGCGCCCGGATGGCGCCGTAGATCGCGCGGGCGCCGGTGCCCGGCGTCCAGTAGATCGAGCCGCCGCCGCTGCCGTTGAAGTGGTTGTACCGGCCGACCCCGTCGGGCGTGGCGCGCTCGTCGGTCGTCGGGTAGGCCAGCGGGCTGGTTTCCCACCCCAGCGCCGACCAGGTGTCGCGGATCGCGCCCTGGATCGCCTGCGCGCCGGTGCCCGAAGTCCAGTAGATGGACGCGTTCCCGGTGAAGTGGTTGTAGCGGCCCACGCCGTCCGGCGTCACCTTCTGGTCCGTGCGCGGATATCCGAGCCCGGTCTCCCAGCCGCGCGCGGCCCACTTGTCGCGGATCGGCCCGAGGATGCCGCGGGCGCCGGTGTCCGGGGTGAAGTAGATCGAGGCGTTCTCGCTGAAGTGGTTGTACCGGCCCACGCCGTCAGGCGTGCCGCGCTCGTCGGTCGTCGGGTAGCCGAACAGCGACGACCCGCCCAGCGCGGTGAACGTGCCGTGGATGGCGCCGCGCACCCAGTAGGCGCCCAGGTCCGAGCGCCACGCGATCGTCGACCCGCCGGCGCCGAACGTCGTCGCCCGGCCGCCGCCCGGCCAGTCCGCCTCCACCGCGTACACCGGGCCCGCCGCGGCCGTGCCGACCGCGACCCACTTCTGGTGCACCGGGCTGGACCGCCAGTCCCCGGCCAGTTCCGTGGCGCGGGTGCGCAGCGCGGGCAGCTGGGCGTACCCCGCGTCGCCGGGGCACTCCGTCGCGCCGACGTCCCGGTGGCCGAACACGGTCGGCAGCGTCACCTCGGTGCCCGCCGGGTACTTGGACGTGCCGCCGCCCCGGCTGACCAGCGTGGTGGACCCGGACGGGTCGGTGTAGCCGTTGCCCAGCTTCCACGCGGTCATGCGCGCCACCGCGTCCAGCGTCGCCTCGGTCGGCGCGACCGTGCCGTAAGTGCCGAGCATCGAGATGCCGAACGTGGAGGTGTTGAACCCGCCCGCGTGCGCGCCGATCGTGGGCAGGTTCAGCCCGCCCGCGCGGCCCTCGAACACGGTGCCGCACTTGTCCACCAGGGCGTTGTAGCCGATGTCGCCCCAGCCGTTGGTGACCGCGTGGTAGTAGTAGATGCCGCGCACGAGCTCGGCCGACTGGTCGCAGGTGTAGTCGTTGCTGTTGTCGGTGTGGTGCAGCGTCACCGCCTTGACGGTGGGCGCGTACTCCGGCGTCCAGGTCATCAGCGATTCGTCGGCGCCCCACTGCGCCCTGGTCACGACGGCGGGCATCGACGGCACGCCCGTCGTCTGCGCGACCATCGCGTCGGCCGGGGACGTTCCGGGGTCGACCAGCACGGCGGACAGGTCGGCGGTCACCGGGGCGCCGCCGCGCTCGGCGCGCACCTGCAGCCGGTCGGCCGGGCCGGTCCAGATCGGCTCGGTGGTGGACGGCGCGGGCGCGCCGTCCCGGCCGGAGTCCTGGCGGTCGACCGCGCGCCAGTCGCTCCACCCGCCCGCCGCGGACCGCCACCGCACCGACACCGTGTCCGGCGCCGCGCCCCGCCAGGTGAGCCCGGCCAGCGAAAACTCCTCCCGCGCAGGCACTTCCCGCGCGCCCGGCGCCACCTCGGGCACGGTCGCGAGCGCGACCGTGGTCGCCTTCGGCTCGACCGGCCCGGGCGCGGGCTGCGCCGCGGCGGGCATGGACAGCACGGCGACGGCAGCCGTCAGCACGCACAACAGAGATCCCCAGTGACGAGGGCGCACGCGAACTCCTTGGTGAAGGCACCCAACACAAACGGGAGGAGCCTACGTGACGAAACGGATCACCGGGACACCAAGATCGGAGAATCTTTCACACCGGATTCCGGTGCGGGTGGTTGGGAAATTCCCGCCGCCGTCAGTCCACAGTAGACACCCAAACTGGCCCCCGGCGCCCCGCTCGCGGCTCCCCTATCCTGACCGGGGTGCAGCCTGCCTGGGGAGGCTTTCATGCGCACGGTCCTGCTGACCTTCGTCCTCGTGATCGCCGGGCTCGCGGCCCCGGCCGCGCCGTCCGCGGCCCCGCGTCCGGTGCCGGTGATCTACGACAGCGACCTCGACGTCGACGACGCCTCGACACTGGCCTACCTGTGCGTGCAGCACCAGGAGCGCCGCATCGACCTCCGCGCCGTCACGATCACCAACAACGGGTTCGGCACGCCGGGCCGGGCGCGGCAGCACGCGCACAGCGTTCTGCGGCAGTGCGGGCTGCCGGACGTGCCGGTGGCCGACGGCTCCGGCACCGGCGTGCACCCCGCGCCCGCGGCGACGGTGCGGGACATGGAAACCGTCCTCACCGACGCGCTCGGCGACGCCGGGCAGACCCCGCCGCCCGCGAAACTCACCGCGGCGCACCTGATCCGCAAGACCGTGGCGACCACGACCACCAAGGTGACCGTGCTGGCGACCGGCCCGCTGTCCAACCTCGCGACGGCCCTGCCCGCGGGCAGCCCGCTGATCCGGCAGGTGCGGGACGTGCACGTGATGGGCGGCGCGGTGCACGTCGGCGGGAACCTGTTCGGCGAGGCGCTGCCGGGCTTCGACAACAGCCAGGAGCTCAACATCTGGCTCGACCCGCCGGCCGCGCGGGAGGTGTTCCGCGCGCTGCCGGTGACCCTGACCCCGTTGGACGCCACCAACTCCGTGCCGATCACGCAGGCCTACGTGGACCGGATCGGCGCCGAGGGCACCACGGACAGCGCGCGCGTCGTGCACGCGATCATGACGCACCCGATCATGCGCGACGGCATCGCGCTCGGGTGGTTCTTCTGGTGGGACGCGCTCGCCGCGGTGTTCGCCTTCGGCGACGACGGCGTGGTCACCGAGGTGACGCGCGTCCGCCTGGTGGTGATCCAGGACGGGCCTTCGTCCGGGCGCACGGCGCCGGACCCGCGTGGCGACCCGGTGACGGTCGCGCTGGGCGCGGACGGCGGCCGGTTCGAGCAGGTGTTCCTGGACGGGCTCAACGGCCGCGGGTGAGTGGTATGAACAATCACCCGAAGGGGCGGGAATCATTTCCGGGCTCCCGGCCCCGCAATTCCGGCACCCACGTCCACCTGCGGAAAGCGGGCCATCGAGGATAGGCTCACCTAATTCCGCCGAATTGCCGCGCACTGCGGGCGGTGGCATTGTTCGAGGCACCGAACGATATCCCACCACCTGTCGTGAGGAGCGGTAATGACCACCAGCACCGAGATGCCCGCCGTGGCCGAGTGCACCGTCACCGGGTGCTCGTACAACCACGACGGATGCCACGCCTACGCGATCACCGTCAGCGGCGAGAACGGCTCGGCGGACTGCGGCACCTTCGTGCCGCTGAACACCAAGGGCGGCCTGGACCGGGTCGTCGCGCAGGTCGGCGCGTGCTCGCGCGCGGACTGCACCTACAACTCCTCGCTCGAGTGCACGGCTTCCGGCGTCCGGGTGGGGCCCGGTTCCGGCGGTCACGCCGCGAACTGCCTCACCTACACCCCGCGCTGACCGCCCAGGGCGACGAGGGCACGGCCGCACCACGCGGCCGTGCCCTCGTGCATTTCCGGCGCGCCGGGGCGAAAATCTCCCGGCGGGCTGTCGAGTCGCGGGCATCCCGTTCGTCATCCGGGAATGAGGACGACCGGGAGGACCGATGCGCTACCTGCTGATGATCTACAACTGCGAACGGCCGGAACCGTCGGATCCGGGGTTCGCGGAGGCTCTGGCCAGGGTGAACGCCTTCGCCGACGAGTTGCGGCGGCGACAGGTGCTGGTCGCGGGCGATCCGGTGCAGGACGTGCACACCGCCACGACGGTGGCCGTGCGGGACGGGCGGACGCTGATCACCGACGGGCCGTTCGTGGAGACCCACGAGCACCTGGGCGGGTACTACGTGCTGGACTGCCGCGACCTGGACGAGGCGCTGGAACTGGCCGCGCTGTGCCCGCTGGCCGAGACCGGCACCATCGAGGTCCGGCCGCTCGCGCACGTGCCCGGCGTCGACCACAGCCCCGCCGGTGCCGTCTGACGTCGTCGGGCGCGTCTACCGGGAGCACCGCGCGCGGATGCTCGCGGCGCTCGTCCGGGTGCTCGGCGACTTCGAGCTGGCCGAGGACGCGCTGCAGGACGCGTGCGCGCTCGCGTTGCGTGCCTGGCGGGACGAGGTGCCCGACGATCCGGTCGCGTGGCTGCTCACCGCCGCCCGCAACCGCGCCGTCGACCGCCTGCGGCGTGACCGGGCGGGCCGGGAGAAGGAGGAGCGGGCGACCGATGGGCGGCCCGCCGTGAGCGAGCTGGGCGAAGACCGCCTGCTCGCGGTCGGCGACGAGCGGCTGAGCCTGATCTTCACGTGCTGCCACCCGGCGCTCGCGCCGGAGGCCAGGGTGGCGCTCACGTTGCAGGCCGTGGCCGGGCTGACGGCGGCGGAGATCGCGCGGATGTTCCTGGTGCCGGAGGCGACGATGGCGCAGCGGCTGGTGCGGGCGAAGCGGAAGATCCGGGATGCCGGGATCCGCTTCGCGATGCCCGCCGACCACCTGCTGCCCGAGCGTCTGTCCGGGGTGCTGTCGGTGGTGTACCTGATCTTCACGCAGGGCTACACGGCGGGACCGGCCGGCACGTTGCGGGCCGAGGCGATCCGGCTCGCCAAACTGGTCGCGGCCCTGATGCCGGACGAGCCGGAAGCGCTGGGGCTGGTGGCGCTGCTCCTGCTGCACGACTCGCGGGCCGCCGCGCGCCACTCCCCCGCCGGCGAGGTGGTGCTGCTGGCCGACCAGGATCGCGGACGCTGGGACCGGGCCGCGATCGCCGAGGGGGTCGGCGTGCTCGACCGCGCGCTGCGGCTCGGGGCGTCCGGCCCGTACCAGCTACAGGCGGCGATCGCGGCGCTGCACGCGCAGGCGCCGTCCGCCGAGGACACCGACTGGCCGCGGATCGCCGTGCTGTACGCGGAGCTGCTGCGGATCGCGCCGTCGCCCGTGGTGGCGCTCAACCACGCGGTGGCCGTCGCGATGACCGACGGGCCTGCCGCCGGGCTGGCGCTGCTCGACCGGATCGACGGGCTCGACCGCTACCACCTGCACCACGCCGCGCGGGCCGACCTGCTGCGGCGGCTCGGCCGCCCCGCGGAGGCCGCCGCGGCGTACCGGCGTGCGCGCGAGCTGGCGGCGAACCCGGCCGACCGGGCGTTCCTGGCCGCGCGGCTGGCCGAGGCCCTTGAGCTGGCCGACGGGTCCGGCTGCTGAAGGCCGCGCCGTATAGGTCGTTATACATCATCAGTGGCGGCAGGCGGGCCGGGTCCACAGAGGACTGACGACACCGGGATTGTCCCGCCGGGGAGGCACCGCTACCCTCGGCGACCATGCATCCGTTCCGGGAAGCCGTGGAAGCACGCGACGAGACCCGCATGGCCGCCCTGCTCGCCGACGACGTCGTGTTCACCAGTCCGGTGGCCTTCAAGCCGTACCACGGCAAGACCGTGACCGCCGCGATCCTGCGCGCCGTGATGCGGGTGTTCGAGAACTTCCGCTACGTGCGGGAGATCGCCGACGCCGGCGGGCGCGACCACGCGCTCGTCTTCGAGGCGACGGTCGACGGCAAGGAGCTCACCGGCTGCGACTTCCTGCACCTCGACGAGCACGGCCGGATCGACGACTTCATGGTGATGGTGCGGCCGTTGTCGGCGGCCACCGCGCTGGCCGCGCGGATGGGCGAGCAGTTCGAGCGGATCAACGCGGAGGTCGCCGCCGAGCTCGGCGCGCACTGAGCCGCCTCAGCCGAGCCGCCGGGTGGTGATGTGCACGCCGTCGACGAGGCGGCCCCCGGTGGTCGCGGCCGCGGCGAGGCAGAACCGCACCCACATGTTGAGCTGCACCTCCTTCGCGAAGCGCAGGCGGGCGTAGAGCAGGTGCACCAGAGCGCTCGCGGCCCTGGCCCACAGCTCGATCTCGAACACCAGCAGGTCCCCGTCGGCGTGGGCGCGGAACTGCACCTGCCCCGCCTCCAGGTGCCCGCGCAGCGTCACCAGCCGCACGGTGGTCGGGTCCCGGTAGGCGATCCGCACCGGGCCGTTCCACGGGCCGGGCATCTCCACCACCAGCTCGTCCCCACTCCGTCCGTTGTGGACGTCGACCACCTCGCCGGGCACGAAGTGCTTGAAGTCGCCGACGACGAGGCCGACGAGCCGCGCCGGGTCCATCTCCGCTCCGGCCACCCGCACGCGGAAGCGGCGGTGGAACAGCGGTCCCCGGCCGTCCAGCTGCACCCGGTCGTCGAGCACGCCCGGCGGCAGCGGCGGTGGCCGGTCCTCCTCGCCGCCCGGGCCTTCGTGGCGGTGCAGTGGCGTGGTCGACCAGACGTAGCGCCACGTGACCAGAGCAGTGCCCGCGAACAGGCGCCCGGCCACGGCGAAAACCCGGCGTGGTGAGGGCATCGGTGGACTCCCGTGGGTGAAACCGCGATTTCCGGGTACAGGACAGCAGTTACCCGCACATCCACGCCCGACACGGAGACGTCCATGGTCGTTCGGCTGCTGCACCGGGCACACGTGCGCGGCGCCCACCTGCACCTCGCCTCGCTGGCGACCATCGGCCTGTGCCTCGGCCTCTGGATCCGCGCCAAGACGGTCGACCAGGACGAGCGGGGCAACGCCGAACGGCGCGCGTTGTTCGTCGGCCTGTGGCCGCCCACCCTGTGGGTCATCGGGGACTCGCTGGCGGAGCACGAGTGACCCGCGCCGGCCGGTGGGTCTTCGGCAGGCTCGACGCCGGACAGGCGTGGCGGGACCTGGCGGGCAAGGGGATCAACTACGACGTGTCCGAGGTGCGCGGGCCCGCCTGGAACATCGACACGCACCGCCACGCCCTGCCCGCGGAACGGCCGGGGCCCCCGGAGCCGGACGGTTCGTGGGAGCAGGCGTGCCGGCTGGTGCGCGACTACGAGTTCTCCCCGCCGGAGATCGTGCGCGCGCTTTACGACCCGGACGCGCCGCTGGCCGGCCGCGACATGCTGCTCGAAGCCCGGTGGCACGCGATCCACTTCTACTGCGGGGTCCGCGTCACCGAGGTCGTCGACGAGACCCGGGACGACGGCCGCCGGGTCTGGGGCTGGGCGTACGAGACCCTGGACGGCCACCTCGAGCGGGGCAAGGTGACCTACCAGGTCGTCAAGCACCCCGGCAGCGGCCAGGTCGAGTTCGTCGCCGAGAGCTACTCGCAGGGCGCGCCGTCGCTGGGCCGGATCACCTTCCTCGGCTGGCGGCTGTTCGGCCGCCGCACCCAGTTGCGCTTCTACCGCCGCTGCGGCGAACGGCTGCGGGCGTTCACCGAAGCCGCGCTGCGCGGGGAGACGGTTCCGGCGAGCCCGCCTCCGCGCGTCGGGCCGCTGGTGACCGCGCCCTCCGACACGACCGTCTCCCGCCTGGACAGCCTGGCGATCCACCGCGTCGGACCGGGCTGAGCCCGGTTGAACCCCGCCCAACCGGGAAGCCCGCGGGAAAGCCACTCCGGGAGGCACCACCATGTCGCACACGCCCACCGCCGCGGGCACCGCCCGCACCGTCACGCAGACCCTCGCCGCGGTCGTCGCCGTCGTGTTCCTGCTCGTCGGGATCGCCGGGTTCATCCCGGGCCTGACCACCCACTACGACCAGCTCACCTTCGCCGGCCACCACTCCGGCGCGATGCTGCTCGGCGTGTTCGCCGTGTCGGTGCTGCACAACCTGGTGCACCTCGCGTTCGGCATCGCGGGCCTGGCGCTGGCCCGCAGCGCGCGCGGCGCCCGCGCCTTCCTCATCGGCGGCGGCGTCGTGTACCTGGTCCTGTGGCTGTACGGCCTGCTCGTCGACCACGGCTCGGGCGCCAACTTCGTGCCGGTCAACGACGCCGACAACTGGCTGCACCTCGGACTGGGAATCGGGATGATCGTGCTCGGGCTGTTCCCGTTGTCGGCGGGCCGCCCCCGCGCCGACACCCGCTGAGCCCCGGCCCGCCGCCGCGGGCGGGTGGCAGGATGAACCCATGAGCAACGTGGAGGCGGACCCCGCCGAGCTGGTGTGCGGCGACCCGCCCGCGCCCGCGCGCACCGTGACCCTGCTGACGCCCCGGGACGTCCCGCTGGGCGGACCGCGCGCGATGCGGGTGCGCCGCACCCTGCCGCAGCGGCAGCGATCCCTCATCGGCGCGTGGTGCTTCGCCGACCACTACGGCCCGGAGGACGTCGCGGCCACCGGCGGCATGGACGTCGCCCCGCACCCGCACACGGGCCTGCAGACCGCGAGCTGGCTGTTCACCGGCGAGGTCGAGCACCGGGACAGCCTCGGCACGCACGCCTTCGTCCGCCCCGGCGAGCTGAACCTGATGACCGGCGGGCACGGCATCGCGCACTCCGAGGTGTCCACACCGGACACCACCACGTTGCACGGCGTGCAGCTGTGGATCGCGCTGCCGGACGAGCACCGGCACACCGCGCGCGACTTCCGGCACTACGCGCCTCCGCTGGTCGAGGCGCCGGGCGCGACCATCCGCGTCTTCCTGGGCAGCCTGGCCGGCAGCACCTCGCCGGTGCCGGCCTTCACGCCCCTGCTCGGCGCCGAGCTCACCCTGGCGCCCGGGGCGCGACTGGAGCTGGACGTCGACCCCGCGTTCGAGCACGGCGTGCTGCAGGACATCGGCGGCGTGACCGTCGCGGGCACGACGCTGGCCGGCGGCGAACTCGCCTACCTGGCGCCCGGTTCGCCCACCCTGGAGCTGGTCAACGACGGCACCGGCCCGGCGCGGGTCCTCCTGCTCGGCGGCACGCCCTTCGCCGAGGAAATCGTGATGTGGTGGAACTTCGTGGGCCGCACCCACGACGAGATCGCCGCCTACCGCGAGGCCTGGCAGGCCGGGTCCGACCAGTTCGGGCGCGTCGAGGGCTACCAGGGCGCGGTGTCCTGGCTGCCCGCGCCCGAGTTGCCGCACGCGCGCATCAAGCCGCGCCGGAACCCGACGGCGTAGCGCCGCTGCGGGTTTTCGGCGTGCCGCCGCAGGGTAGACAGCACCAGCCGCCTTGAGCAGACAGGGCGCACAGGGGACTGGCGGCACGTGGAGATGACCGATCCGGACCGCGCCGCGCTGGTGCTCGACTTCGCGCCCGGCGACGTGCCCCCGCTGGTCGCGGTGCGGCGCTGGGCGGCGTCGGCACTGGCGGACCTGGGCGAAGACCACCTGACGGCGGTGCTGCTGGCCGCCACCGAGCTCGTCACCAACGCCTACGACCACGGCGGCGGCCCCCGGCGGCTGCGGCTGCGCCGGGACGAGGACCCCTGCCGGATCCACCTCGAAGTCGACGACGACTCCACGCTGATGCCGGTGCTGACCGGCAGCACCCCGGCGGAGCCGCGAGGGCGTGGCCTGCGCATCGTGGACACGGTCGCCCACGACTGGGGCAGCCGGCTCTCCCCGGACGGCGGAAAGACCGTGTGGGCGACCATCGACTGCGCCGCCTACGGCTGGGACCCCTGCCCGACCGCGCCGCCCGAGGTGTGAGCAGCCCCGCTCGCGCCGGCCCGGATAACCTGGGTGCCATGACGGAAGCCGCGGTCACCCCGGACCCCGACGTCGTCCGCGCGCTGCGGGCGTTGTCGAACCCGGTGCGCCTGCAGCTGCTGTCCTGGCTGCGCGAGCCCGAGCGGCACTTCCCCGTGGACCGGGCGATCGCCGATCCGGCCGAGGTCGGCGTGTGCGTGAGCCACATCCAGGCCAAGGCCGGGCTGGCGCAGTCGACGGTGTCGGCGTACCTGGCCGAGCTGCAGCGCGCGGGCCTCGTGCGCGCCACCCGGGTCGGCAAGTGGACCCACTACAAGCGCGACGAGCAGCGCATCGCCGAGCTGGTCGCCGTCCTCGGCGAGACCCTGTAGCGCTCCCCTGCTCCCCCGTGCCGGAGCCCACACGCGATCATATCGAAAATCTGCGATAATTCGATCCATGGATGATCTGGGCACATTCGGCATCTACACGTTCGACTTCGAGCACCAGCCTGCCGCGCTGATGCGCGAGTCGGTGCGGGAACTGGAAGAGCAGGGCTGGCGCGCGTTCTGGTTCCCCGAGGTGGGCGGGCGCGAAGCGTTCACGCAAGCCGCCGTCCTGCTCGCGGCCACCGAGCGGCTGCGGGTCGTCAACGGCATCGCGCAGATCTGGTCCCACCCGGCCCACTCGGCGCACGGCGCGGCCGCCCTGCTGGCCGACGCCTACCCCGGCCGGCACGTCCTCGGGCTCGGGTTCGGCGGCGAACCGCACCCCGGGGTCAAGCCGCTCACGGCCATGCGCGAGTACCTCGACGAACTCGACGCGCGGGAGTCCGCGGCGCCGATCCGCCGCATCCTGGCCGCCTACGGCCCGAAGATGCTCGAACTCGCCCGCGACCGCGCCGCGGGCGCGCAGACCTACCACGTCAACGTCGAGCACACCGCTCGCGCACGCGAGACCCTCGGCCCGGACGCGTTCCTGGCCGTCGAGCACGCCGTGCTGTTCGAGACCGATCCCACGACGGCCCGCGCGGTCGCCCGGGAGCACCTGCACACCTACCTGACCACGCCGTACAACATCGCGAAGTTCCGGCGCCTCGGCTACACCGAGGACGACCTCGCCCACGGCGGCAGCGACCGGATCGTCGACGACCTCGTGTTCTGGGGCGACCTGGAGACCATCACGGGCAAGCTGCGCCGTCACGTCGAGGCGGGCGCCGACCACGTCGTCGTGCAGGTCATCGGCATCGAGCCGGGGGCGACCGCACGGCCGTTCTGGCGCGAACTCGGCGAGGCGCTCCTCCGTTAGCGGGTTTCCTGTGGACTTCCTCAGGATGGATAGCGTAGCTTCCCGTATTGGATAGTGATGCTATCCGACTGGGAGGAGACACGATGACAACCCTGCTCGGCCGGGTCTCGGCCTGGCACCGCCCGATGACGTGGACCGCCGGGATCATGGCGGGCATGACCGTGGTGTCGCTGGGCGGCCTCGCGCTCGACGACCGGGTCCTGCTCGGCGCGCCGATCTGGCTCAAGCCGCTCAAGTTCGCCGTCTCGATCGCGCTGTACTGCGTGACGTGGGCGTGGATGCTCACGCTCCTGCGGCGCGGGCAGCGCCTGGCCGCGCGCGTGTCGACCGCGATCGTCGTGATCGTGCTGGTCGAGTACGCGATCATCGTGCTGCAGGTGGTCCGCGGGCGGGCGAGCCACTTCAACGCCGCCACCCCGTTCGACGCCACCTTGTTCACGGTCATGGGCATCTCGATCGCGGCGCTGTGGACGGGCACGCTCGTGCTGACGATCCTGTTGCTGCGCACCGAGATCACCGATCCCGCGGCGCGGTGGGCGATCCGGCTCGGCGCGGTCGTGTCGCTGGCCGGGCTCGGGCTCGGCGGGCTGATGATCGGCCCCACCGGTGAGCAGGTGCGATCCATGCGGGACGGCACGTTCGAGGGCCTGATCGGCGCGCACAGCGTGGGGGTCGCCGACGGCGGGCCGGGGATGCCCCTCACCGGCTGGAGCACGACGGGCGGCGACCTGCGGATCCCGCACTTCGTCGGCATGCACGCGCTGCAGGTCCTGCCACTGTTCGCGCTCCTGCTCACCGTGCTCGCCCGCCGGGTCGCGCGCCTGCGGTCCGAGGTCGTGCGGGCGCGGCTGGTGGCGGTGGCCGGGTTGGGCTACGCGGGCCTGGTCGCGCTCGTGACGTGGCAGGCCCTGCGCGGGCAGCCGCTGATCCACCCCGACGCTCGGACACTGGCCGCGCTCGCCGGGCTGGTGGGCGCCGTGGCGGCGGGCGCGGTCTGGTCGCTGGCCGCCGGTTCCCGTCGTCCGGAAGTGAGCGTGGCATGAGCACGACGGCCCTGTTCCAGATCACGTTCTACCTGGCCGCGCCGTTCTGGGCGCTGATGATCCTCGCGCCGGGGTGGTCGGTGACGCGGCGGATCATCGCGTCACCCTGGATCGTCCTCCCGCCCCTGGTGGTCTACACCGTGTTCGCGGTCGGCGACTTCGGCACGCTGTGGCCGGTGGTGAGCCGGCCGGACCTGGAGACGTTGCGGGCGTTCCTGGGCACGCCGGAAGGCGCGGCGGCGATCTGGGCGCACCTGATCGCCTTCGACCTGTTCATCGGCCGGTGGATGTACTCCGACGCGCGGGAGCGCGGGGTGCACCACGCGCTCGTGGCGCCGATCCTGGTGCTGACGATCCTGCTGTCGCCGTTCGGGTTGCTGACCTACCTGGTGGTGCGCCGGGTCGCCGCACGGCGTGCCACGATCGGCTCGTGGCACGTGTCGTCGCCGTCGACTGGTCCGGGCGAGCCGGCCCCGCGCAGCGCCGGGTGATCTGGGTCGCCGAGGTGATCCGCGGGGAGCTGGTGCGGCTGGAGAACGGGCGCAGCCGCGAGGAGGTCGTCGACTGGCTGATCGGGACCGCGACGCCCGATCTCGTGGTGGGGCTGGACTTCGCGTTCTCGCTGCCCGCCTGGTACCTGCGGGAACGCGGGCTGACCGCGCGCGGGTTGTGGGCGGCGCTCGCGGAGGAGTCGCTGACGCCGCTGATGCGGGAGCGCGGCCTGGCGCGGTGGCTCGCCGCGCCGGAGCCGCCGTTCTGGACCACCCGTAAGGCGCTGACGGGGCAGGAGTTCCGGCGCACCGAGGAAGCCGCGCGGGGCGCGGGGTTCCCGGCGAAGTCGGTGTTCCAGCTCGTCGGCGCGGGGCAGGTGGGCCGCGGGTCGCTGCACGGGATGCGGGCACTGCACCGGCTGGCGGGCGCCGGGTTCCGGATCTGGCCGTTCGACCCGCCGCGACCGCCGTTCGTGGCCGAGGTGTACCCGCGGATCTTCACCGGCGGCATCACCAAGAGCGACCCGGCGGCCCGCGCCCGCGCCGTCGCCGGGTTTCCCCCGGCGTTCCGGGAGGTCGCGGCGTCCACAGAGGACGCTTTCGACGCGGCGATGACGGCGCTCGGCATGGCGGCCGGCGGTCCGGGCGGTGGCGGGGACGAACTGGAAGGCGGCATCTGGGGCTGCTAGCTTCGCGGGAGTGGCCACGTTCGCGGAGATCACCCGGCACCACGACCCCGACCCGGACGAGAACCCGTGGGTGCACGGCCCGCCCGCGCCGTCGCCCGTGCGGATCGTGCCGTACGACCCGGACTGGCCGCGCCGCTACCGGGACCTGGCGGCCGGGATCCGGCGCGCACTGGGCGCAGCCGTGCTGGACCTGGAGCACGTGGGATCGACCTCCGTGGCGGGACTCGCCGCGAAGGACGTCATCGACATCGACCTGACCGTCGCCGACCCGCGGGCCGAGGAGACGTACGTGCCGCCGCTGGAGCGGCTGGGGTACGTGCTGACGATCCGGCAGCCGTCCTTCCACGAGCACCGCTGCCTGACGCTGGCCGGGCCGCGGGTGAACCTGCACGTGTACGGGCCGGACTGCCCGGAGACCATCCGGAACCGCCTCTTCCGCGACTGGCTGCGCACGCACCCGGACGACCGCGAGCGCTACCAGGAGGCGAAGCGGGCCGCGATCCCCGGCGGCGGCACCGTGATGGACTACAACGCCCGCAAGCAGCAGACGATCCGCGAGATCTACGACCGGATGTTCCGCGCCGCCGGGATGCTCTAGGCGCACGTTCCCAGGAGCGGACAAGTGGTCAGGCGCCCAGCGACCTCACGATCGAGCAGCTCCACCGCGCGGTCGCTCCCCGAGCCGGAGCAACCGCATTTCACCCGACCGGCGCGCCACCGAAGCCGATTTCGTTGCCGTCCGCGTCGCGGTAGGTGATCTTGCGGACGCCGTTGTCGTAGGTCTCCCGCTGGGCCGGTTCCAGGCCCCGCCCGGCGATTCCGGCGACCACCTCGTCGAGGTCGTCCACGAAGATCGTGTGCTGGGCGTGGCCCGCGTGCTCCGGCCGGTGCTCGATGTAGACGTACCGGTGCTCGGCCAGCTCCCACACCGCCTCGACGTCGTTCGGCTCGAAGGCGACGGCCCCGAACAGCCGCTCGTACCACTCGCGGGCGGCCGGGTAGTCGCTGACCGAGATGCCGGCGAAGAGATCCATGCGGCCCAGCGTAAAACCGGGTGCGCGGCGGCGGCGCGGTGGTGTGTGATCGACGATATGGCGAGCATCCTGGACGACGCCGTGCGCGCGCTGCGGGCCTGGCAGCACGACGACGCGCCGGTGCAGCTGCACCCGGGCGACGTCGGCTGGTTCTGGCGGTCCGGCACGGACGCGACGGCCGCGGCGGTCCGGACGTGGAGCCGGGACGGGCGGATCGTCGCCGTGGGGCTGCTCGACGAACCCGGCCTGCTGCGCCTCACGGTCGCGCCGGACGCCCGCCGGGACGAGGAACTCGCGCGACGGCTGGCCGACGACCTCGCCCGGCCCGAGCGTGGTGTCCTGCCCGCGGGCGAGGTGTTCCTCGAAACCCCGCCGGGCGCGCTGGTCCGGGACCTGCTGCGCGGCGACGGCTGGCACGACGGCGACGCCTGGACACCGCTGGTCCGCGACCTCGCCGAGCCCGTGCCGGACCCGGGCCTGCGGATCGAGGTGACCGGGCCGGAGCAGGCGCATGTGCGTGCCGCGGTGCAACGGGCCGCTTTCAACGGGTCGACGTTCACCGCCGAGCACTGGCGCGACATGGCGTCGGCCCCGCCCTACGCCGACGCGCGGTGCCTCGTCGGCCACGACCAGGACACGCCGGTGGCGGCGGTGACCGTGTGGTCCGCCGGCCGCGGCAGGCCCGGTCTGCTGGAGCCGCTGGGCGTGCACCGGGACCACCGCGGCCGCGGTCACGGCAGGGCGATCACCCTCGCCGCGGCGGCCGCGTTGCGCGAGCTCGGCTCGTCGTGCGCGTTCGTCTGCACCCCGAGCACCAACACCGCCGCCGTCGCCACCTACCGCTCCGCCGGCTTCCGGCAGCTCCCCGAGCGCCTCGACCTGCGCCGCGCCGCCTGACCCCGGCGCACTAGACCCGGCGCAGACCCCAGGCGACGAGGTCCGCCGCCAGCGACAGCAGTTCGGCCAGTCCCGCTTCGTCCTCACGCAGTTCGTCCGGGCGCCAGGCCAGGCTGATGACGCCGTTCCAGCTCGCCCAGAGCACCTTCGCGGCCTTGCGCGCGTCCATCGGACGGATCGTCCCCGCCGCGATGCCGCGTTCGATCGCGTCGATCATGCGCGCGTTCTGCTCGTCCACCCGGTGCGCGAGCCGGGCGGCGGTCTCGGCCGCGGCGGAGTAGTTCCCCAGCGGCGCGGGGAAGGCGAGCATCCGGAAGAACTCCGGCTGCTCGAGGTAGAAGCGCAGGTACTGCTCGGCGGCGGCTTCGAGCTGCTCGACCGGCGAGCGGTCCGGCGTGTAGGCGCGGTCCATGTACTCGCGGTCCACGTCCAGCGCCCGGTCCACGACCGCGGCGTGCAGGCCGGCCTTGGACCCGAAGTTGTTGTAGATCGAGCCGACCGCGACCCCGGCGCGCTCGGCGATCTCTTCGACGGTCACCTCGTCGACCGGACGGCGGGCGAAGATCTGTTCGGCCGCCGCGAGCAGGGCGTCGATCGTCCGCTGCTTCCGCGGATCACGCGCCTTGACGTCACCGGTGGGCATGCCGGACACCCTACGCGTTCCTGCATCCGTTGTAAGAACTCCCCGCTGCTGCTACCGTGAACCCACTCTTGCAACGATTGCAAGAAATGGGGAGGCGAGGATGCTGAGCCGAGCGCAGGCCGGAGGAACGACCCGGGACATCTCCTGGAAGCTCCGGAGTGAAGGGTGAGCAGGAGAGCAGACGCGCACAGGGAATCGGCGAAGATCCGCGACACCGCGACCATCGCCGAGCGCTACGGCGCGGCCTGGAACGCCGGCGATCTCGACGCGATCATGGCACTGCAGGGCGAGGACATGGTCTTCCACCTGCACGCCGAGGGTTTCGCACCGGCGACCGGAGCGGACGCGGTCCGGGCCCAGTTCGGCTACTTCCTCGAAGCCTGGCCGGACATGCGCTTCACCACCACCGCACTGAGCGTCGGCGACGCGATGTACGTCGACCAGTACCGCTTCGGCGCGACGCTGGTGAAGCCGTTCCCGCTGCGGGGCGAGCTCCTCCAGCCGACCGGCCGGCCGCTCGAAGTCGCGGGTGTCGACGTGATCACCGTCCGGGACGGGCTGGTGCGCACCAAGGACACCTACCTCGACACGCTCGCCCTGCACCGGGCGCTCCGGCCAGGAACGGACGCGCGCCCCGGCGCATGACCCAGGAGGAAACTCATGTCCCTGCCTGCTGAGCCGCGCTCGGTGCGGGTCGACGGCGCCCGGCTCGCGTACGTGGACCTCGGTGATCGCGCTGCCGAGCCCGTCGTCCTGGTGCACGGCTATCCCGCGAACCACCGCGCCTGGCGCCGCCAGATCCCGGCGCTCGCCGAGCACCACCGCGTCCTCGCCCTCGACTGGCTCGGCTGGGGCGCCTCGGAACGGCGGACCGATCTGCGGTTCGACTACGACACCGAGGTCGCCCGTCTCGGGCGCGCCTTGGACGCCCTCGGGATCGGCGACTGCAACCTGTTCGGCCACGACTACGGCGGCTTCCTCGCCCTCGGCTTCACGCAGCGCCACCCCGGGCGCGTGCGGCGACTGGCGATCCTCAACAGCCGCGCCCACCGCACCTTCGTGCCCGCCTGGTACGCAGTGTTCTCCCTGGCGGGCCTGCTCGGCCGCAGCAGGCTCGCGAACGCGTCCGCGAAAGTCCTGCCACTGGCCGGGATCAACTCCGCGGCCCTGCGGAAACCGTTGCGGGACGGCATTTTCGACCGCGCCACCCTCCGCGACTACCTGGGCTGGATGCGCGACCCCGAAGGCGCCCGCTGGGTACTGCACTTCTTCAGCCAGTACCGCGTCCCCGCCCGCGCCGACCTCGCCGCGGGACTGGGCGGCATCCAATGCCCCACGGCGATCGTGTGGGGCACCGGCGACGACTACCTGCGCACCACGATCGCCGAGGAGCTCGCCGCCGGGATCCCCCGTGCCGAACTGACCCTGATCCCGGGCGGCGGGCACTTCGTCATGGAGAAGGCGCCCGCCGAGGTCCTCGCCGCCCTGCGAAACCTCCTGGCCCGGGAGCGCACATCCGCCCGGATCTCCGAAAGCGAGTGACCCCAGGGACTCAGGACAACACCGCGACCACGTCGCCGACCGCGCGCTCCCCCGCGGCGTCCGAGGGCTTGTTCACCACCGCTCCGGCGACGACCATCGCGCTGGAGCCGCCGCCGTCGAGGTTCAGCGCGTCCACCGCGCCGAGCGACCGCATCAGCCGCGCGCCCTCCACCAGCGTCACGCCCTCGCTCACCCCGGGCTGCCGCCCGTCGACGGTCACCAGCAGCAGCCGGCCGCGCGCGTCGATACCGGCCATCGTGCGCGGCTGGCGCTGCTGCGACCACGCGTAGCCGAACGACAGGTCCCGCGGGTCCAGCACACCTTCGGTCGCGGCGTCGACCGCGAGCCGGCCGTCGCGGAGGAGCAGCGGCGCGGCGCTGACCACCGATCGCGGCATCACCGTCGGAAAGCCCGAGGCCTCCCGCACCCGCGAGTCCACCAGCAGCCGCCGCCCGGCCAGGGCGTGCGCGGTCAGCCAGTCCGCCGACGGCCCGATGCCCTGCACCGCGGACTGCCCGGGCAGCAGCACGCCGCCCCGCGCCCCCACCGAAACCACCACGCCCGACGCGTCGAGCACGACCTGCGTGCCCGCCCCGGCAGGCAGGGCCGCGCCGAACGCGTCGGTGAACAGCACCAGCTCGTCCGCGCTGGTGCAGGTGAAGTCCTGGCGCGGCGCGGTCGTCGGCACCGCGCCGGGCCGCCCGCAGTTGCGCAGCACACCCGGCTTGCGGTTCACGCCCTCCACGGCATGCGTCGCCCCGCCGGACCGGACGGTGACCGTCGAAGTCAGGTTCGCGATCCGCGGCCGCCCCGGGCCCAGCACGAGCGCCGCCCGCGAGCCGGCCGACAGCGACTCCAGCCGCCCGTCGTACGCCGCGAGCCCGGCCGGCACGCCCTGGTACCCGTCGGCGTCGGAGGTCACGAAGAACCCGCCGTTGACGGCCACCAGCGCGCCCAGTCTCGAGGCCAGGGTGGAGGTCTTCTCCCGCGTCGCGACCGTTTCGCCGTGGGAGGCCTCGACCGAACCGCGGAACGCGCGCGGGTCGATGACCGCGACGTGCACCCGCTCGGCGTCCGGGGCCTGGTCCACGTCGTAGCCGGTCCAGGCCGCCGTCGCGGTCGGGAAACCCGCCGCCCGCAGCGCGGTCACCGCGGCCTGCGCCTCGGCCTGCGTGGCGTACTTCCCGGTCCGCACCCGCACGCCCGCGACCCCGCGGGGCGTGTCGGTGTAGGACGGCCAGCGCACGGCCTCCTGGCGCGCCGGAAAGCCCGCTGCCGCAAGGCGATCCGCCGTCGTCGACGCCCACTCGGCGCTGCCCAGGTCGGCGACCGTGGCGGCGCCGGTCAGCACGTTCGTGGCGGGCGCGGCGACGGTGACCGTCCAGTACGGCGCGGTCGGCCGCTGCAGCACGCCCGAGCGCACCTCCACACCCGGCGCGACCGCGGTCGTGGTCCAGGTCAGGCCGTCCCCGCCCCAGCCGGGTTCGGGCGCGGCCTGCGCGGGGGCGGGCAGGGTCGCGGCGGCGAGCGCCAGGCAGGCGGCGGCCTTGATCTTCAACGCGAGCACGCCGGGCAGTCCAGCCGCGGCACCCGACGGGCAGCCGACGGCAGGCCGTAGCGCGGGTGAACGTCAGCGGAAGGCTCAGCGCTCGCCGTCGCGGACGGCCGCGGGCGGATCCACGCCGCGGGCCGCCAGCCGGTCCAGCTGGGCCTGGATCGCGTCCAGGCGGCGTTCGACGCGCCGTTCCAGCGTTTCGGCTTCGGCCTCGATCACGGCTTCCTCGGCGCGGCTGCGGCGGCCACCGCCGTGCGCCGGACGCCGCGAGCCGGACGACCGGGCGCGCGCCGGGAGTTGTCATGCCCGTGACGGCCCGGCGCGCGAAGTCTTGGCGCGACCGCACGAGGAAGCCGGAACACCCTGTCCGGCTCCTTGACAACCGTTTCCCGGATGCCGGACGATCACTTACCTACTCGCCAGTAGATTCCGGCACCCGCCAACGACGCCCGGGAGACCTGCCATGCCCCGCCGACTCGCCGCGACCCTCGCCGCGGCCACCGCGACCGCCACCCTCGCCGCCGCACCCGCCGCCCACGCCGATTCCCTCGACTACGTGGCACTCGGCGACTCCTACAGCGCCGCCTCCGGCGTGCAACCGTCCGATCCGGACGCTTCGCCGCTGTGCCTGCGCTCCAGCCGCAACTACCCGCACGTCCTCGCCGACGAGATCGGCGCGAGCCTCACCGACGTCACCTGTGGGGCAGCGGAGACGAGGCATTTCACCACCGCTCAGTACCCGGGCGTGCCGCCGCAACTGGACGCCGTCGACGCGGGCGCCGACCTGATCACGATGACCATCGGCGGCAACGACAGCGGTGTGTTCATCGGCGCGCTGCTCGCCTGCGGCTCGACCGGCATCCTCGCCGGCGGCAAGGGCAGCCCGTGCAAGGACACCTTCGGGACCAGCTTCGAGGACACCGTCCGGAACAAGACCTACCCGGCGCTCGTGAACGCGCTGCGAGCGGTGCGCGACAAGGCGCCTGACGCCGAGGTCGCGATCCTCGGGTACCCGTGGATCCTGCCCGCGACCGGCGGCTGCTTCGACAAGATGCCCGTCGCGGAGGGCGATGTGGCGTACCTGCGCAGCCTGCAGGCCACGCTCAACGACGCGGTCGGTCGCGCCGCCGAGGAGACCGGCGTGACCTACGTGGACTTCTCCGTCGCCTCCGAGGGGCACGACGCGTGCCAGCCCGCCGGCGTGCGGTGGATCGAGCCGTTCCTGCAGGGCACCAACCCGGTGGTGGTGCACCCGAACGCCCTCGGCGAGGCCGAGATGGCCGCGGAGACGCTCGAGGTGCTCGGCCTCGACTGACGCGCGCCACGGCCACCCGGGCGCGAACCCGGGCGGCCGTGGAGCGTCAGGTGCGGCGGGCGCGCAGGCGGCGGCGCCTGCGCTCGTCGCCGGTGCGCTCCTCGTGGATCTCGGCCAGCGAACGCAGCATCTCGCGTTCCCGGATCACCATCGGATCGCTGCGCAGATCCCGGTACAGCGACACGCACAACCCGATCATCACGACGACGAACGGCACCGCCACCAGGATGGTGAGGTTCTGCAGGCCGGTCAGCCCGTCCTCGCCGCCGACGAGCAGCATCACCGCCGCGACCGCACCGGTCAGCACACCCCAGAAGATCACCGCGTTGCGGTGCGGGTTGACCGATCCCTTCTGCGACAACGTCCCCATCACCACGGACGCGGCGTCCGCGCCGGAGACGAAGAAGATCGACACCAGGATCATCACCAGGATCGCCATCGGCACGAACCACGGCAGGTGCTCCAGCAGCGTGAAGGTGGCGGACTCGGAACTGCCCGCGCCCGCGATGTCCACACCGGACCGTTGCTTCTGGATCGCCGCGCCGCCGAAGATCGCGAACCACACGAGGCTGACCACGCTGGGCACCGCGATGACGCCGAGGACGAACTGGCGGATGGTGCGGCCGCGGGAGATCCGGGCGATGAACATGCCGACGAACGGGGTCCAGGAGATCCACCAGGCCCAGTAGAAGACCGTCCAGCCGGACAGCCAGGTCTGCATCTCCGCGCCGCCGGTCACGCCGGAGCGGCCGGACATCTCGGCCAGCTCGCGGAAGTAGTCGCCGATCGCGCTGGGCACCAGGTTCAGGATCAGCACCGTCGGGCCGACCACGAGCACGAACACCGCGAGCAGCGCGGCCAGCACCATGTTGATGTTGGACAGCCACTGGATGCCCTTGGCGATGCCGGACACCGCCGAGGCGATGAACGCGACGGTGAGGATCGCGATGATGCCGACCAGCAGGCCGGTGCCCGGGTTGTCGATCCAGCCGACCGACGCCATGCCGCCGCCGACCTGCAGCGCGCCGAGGCCGAGCGAGGCGGCCGAGCCGAACAGGGTCGCGAAGATCGCCATCACGTCGATCGCCTTGCCCAGCGGGCCTTCGGTGCGGCGCTTGCCGAACAGCGGCGCGAACACCGAGCTGATCAGCTGGCTGCGGCCGCGGCGGAACGTGCTGTAGGCGATGGCGAGCCCGACGACCGCGTAGATCGCCCACGGGTGGACGGTCCAGTGGAACAGGGTCGTGGCCATCGCGGTGTGCACGGCCTCGTCAGAGCCGGCGGCCGCGGTGCCCGGCGGCGGGCTGGCCAGGTGCGACACCGGTTCGTACACGCCGAAGAACATCAGGCCGATGCCCATGCCGGCGCTGAACATCATCGCGATCCACGACGCGGTGCGGAACTCGGGCTTCTCGTCGTCCCGGCCCAGCCGGATGCGGCCGTAGCGGCTGATCGCCAGCGCGACGACGAAGACCACGAAACCGCTCGCGGCGAGGACGAACGCCCAGCCGCCGTACGGGATGACCGCGTCGTTGAGCACGGTGTCCGCGATGTTCGCCAGGCTGCTCGGCGAGGCGACCCCCCAGACGATGATCGCCAGCGCCAGTGCCGCGGCGACCCCGAACACCGTGCGGTCGGTGCGCGGCGGGCCCGCCGCGTCGCCGACCGGAGGCACGTGCTCGTCCGGGAGGTGCCCGGCCGTACCGGTCTCCTCGGGAACTCTTGCGCGGGCCTCGGTTTCAGAGTCAGCAGACATACGCACGCGCCGTCGTGAGGGGCGCGGCCTCCTTTCGCAAGCGGTAACCCGAACGGGTCAAACCTAAATCATTGGTCGACCTACCGTTACCGATGGGGCGGAAATGGGCAACCTCAAGGCCCGGTTTCCGGGTGCTCATTGGCGGCACTACCAGCGGAATGGCAGGTTCGACACAGTTCGGACACAGTGCGGGCGAGAACAACGTTCAAGGGCGACTGGCTGTGATCGAGGTCGCACCGTGACCGCCGCTGCGCCGGCCGGGTGAGTGGAACGTCGATCAGCGTGGTCGGCTGTTGCACCCTGGGCTCTCCGCCCGAACCGTGCACAACGCCCTGCAGTTCCGTGACGCCGCCGTCACTCCGCACCCGGCATCGCACGCCGGGTTGCACGTGATGGCCGTCGACGACGAACCCCACGGGCTCGACGTGCGTTACCTGGGGCGTCCCGACGATGACGAGCCGCGGGACGGCGTGTTCCTCGATGTGCGGATGCCCGGGCTCGACGGCATCCACCTGGCGCGCCTGGTCTCCCGGTTCGCCGTCCGGCCGGGCGTCGTGCTGGTCACGGCCTACGAAAGCCACGCGGTCGACGCGTTCGGCTTCGAAGCCACGCACTACCTCTTGAAGCCGGTGGCGCATGTGAAGGTGGCCCAGGCCGTCGACCGCCTGCTCAAATGGCGGCCGCCCCGATGACGCTGCTCCCGGCGTTCAAGATCCCTCCGCCGCCACCCCGTCGATCTCCGCCATGTGCGTCTCCGCCCAGTCGCGCACCACCGCGAGCGCTGACTCCAGCGACAGGCCCAGGTCGGTGAGCCGGTAGTGCACGCTAGGCGGCACCGTCGGCTCCACGCGCCGCTCCGCGAGGCCGTCTCGCACCAGGCTCTGCAGCGTCGCGGACAGCATCTTCTGCGACACCCCGGGCATGCGCCGCCGGAGTTCGGCGAAGCGCACCTCCTCCGGGGCGGCCTCCGCGAGGACCTTCACGGCCATCGACGTCCACTTCGTGCCGATCCGGTCCAGCAGCCTGCGCGTCGGGCAGGCCGGGTCGAACAGGTCTCCCCTGGGCGCCTTGGTCACCTCGAACTCACCACCTGTGCGGAAAGTGCCGTCTTCCCGGCTCGCCGCCGGTTACCTACGTTGACGTGGTCACCAATGGTAACCAGCATGAGGAGCACCATGGCCGTCGCCCTGAGCAGGGTCCGCACCAACGGCATCGAGACGACCGTCGCCACCGCGGGCAGCGGTCCCGCCGTCCTGCTGCTGCACGGCTTCCCCCACACCTGGCAGCTGTGGCAGGAGGTGCTGCCCGCACTGGCGCGCACCCACCGCGTCATCGCCCCGGACCAGCGCTGGGCCGGCAGCGACGCCACCGACGGCTACGACGCCGGCACCCTCGCCGCCGACGCCCTGGGCATCCTGGACGCCCTCGGTGAACCGTCCGCGACCGTGGTGGGCATCGACGCGGGCACCCCGCCCGCCGCCCTCCTGGCCCTGCGGCACCCGGGCCGCGTCCGCCGCCTGGTCGTGATGGAGTCGCTGCTCGGCACGCTGCCCGGCGGCGAGGACTTCCTCAAAGCCGGGCCGCCGTGGTGGTTCGGGTTCCACGCGGTGCCCGGCCTCGCCGAGGAGGTCCTCGCCGGCAACGAGGCCGCCTACCTGGACTTCTTCCTCGCCGCGGGCACGCGCGGGCGGGGCGTCCCGGCCGCTGTCCGGGACGCCTTCGTCACCGCCTACACCGGCACCGCCGCCCTGCGCAGGGCCTTCTCCTTCTACCGGGAGCTGCCGCGCACCGCCGGGCAGATCGAGGCGGCCGTGCGGGAACACCGCCTGACCGTGCCCACCCTGGCGGTCGGCGCGCACCCCGTCGGCGACGCGCTCGCCCGCCAGCTGCGGCCGGTCACCGACGACCTGACCAGCCGGCTCATCCCGGACTGCGGGCACATCATCCCGCTCGACCGGCCCGCCGAGCTGCTGTCAGTGCTGGAGCCCTTCCTGCGCCGGTGACGCCTGCGCCACCGCGGCCGCGTCGCGCTTGCCCGATCCCAGCAGCAGGATCGCGCACAGGCCGAGCGCCGCGACGACCGCGAAGAAGTAGAAGCCCCACGGGTAGGCCACGCCGGCCGTCACGAGCGCGCCGGTCACGAACGGGCCGAGGATCGAGCCCAGCCGCCCGATCGCCGACGTCATCCCGAGCGCCGTGCCCCGCGCCTGCGCCGGGAAGGCGTGCGCGACGTAGCCGTAGATCAGCACCTGCGCGGAGAACACGAACACGCCGGTCAGCAGCACCAGCCCGTTGAGCACGAAGCTGTTGCCGATCTTCAGGCTCAGCAGCGCCAGCAGCACCGCACCGGCGCCGAACCAGATCCGCGCGATCGGGCGGATGCCGAAGCGGTCGGCGATCGTCCCGGCGAGCACCAGCCCGATGACCGCGCCGACGTTGAGCACCAGCAGCAGCGTGATCGACGTGGACAACGGGTAGCCCGCGGTGCGCATCAGCTGCGGCAGCCACGTGTTCAGGCCGTACACCAGCAGCAGGCCCATGAACGAGCCGGTCCACACGGCGATGCTGATGCGGCGGAACTTCGGCCCGATCAGGTCGCGGAAGCTGAACTTCTCCGCGTCCTGCTTCGCCTCCAGGTAGGCGGCCGACTCGGGCAGCTTCCACCACATGATCGGCACCACGAGCAGGCCGGCGATGCCGCCGCCGTAGAACAGGACGTGCCAGTTCTCCACCGCGGCCAGCGCGAGCACCGAGGTGAGCACCGCGCCGACGTGGTAGCCGGTCATGGTGAACGTGGAGGCGCTGGCCCGGCGCCGCGCGGGCAGGTTCTCCGACATCACGGTTAGGGCGACCGGCATGCACGCGCCGAGGCCCAGCCCGGCGACGAAGCGGAACACGCCGAAGGTGGCCACGTTCGGCGCCAGCGGCAGCACCAGCGTGAACACCGAGAACAGCAGCACCGAGCCGATGAGCATGATGCGCCGTCCGAAGCGGTCGGTCAGCGGGCCGAGCGCGGCGGCGCCCACCGCGACGCCGATCAGCGACACGGTGGCCACGGCGGTCGCGCCGGCCGCGGTGAACCCGAGGTGCCCGGTCTTGAGCAGCGTCGGGATCGTGGCGCCGAGCGCGACCAGGTCGTAGCCCTCGAGCAGGACGGTCAGCCAGCACAGCACCGCCGTCCAGACCGAGCGGGCGGGAGACGTCGTCATTGCCGTTCTCCTTGTGGGGTGTGGGGACTAGGGCGTGGTGAGTTCGGTGTCCACCTGGATCAGGCGGGGTCCGGCGGGGGTGGTCTTCAGCTGGGCGCGCAGGTCGTCCACATCGGACACCGTGGTGGCCGGGACGCCGTAGCCGGTGGCGATCGCGGCGAAGTCCAGGCCGGGGATCTCGGTGCCCGGCACGTCCGTGGTGCCCAGCAGGCCGGCGAACCAGCGCAGCGCGCCGTAGGTGCCGTTGCGCAGGATCACGAACGTCACCGGCACCCGGTAGCGGGCCGCGGTCCACAGCGCGGTGATGCCGTAGTTGGCGGAGCCGTCGCCGATGACGCCGACCACCGGGCGGCCGGGCAGGCCCATCGCGACCCCGACCGCGGCGGGCATCCCGAACCCGAGGCCGCCCGCGGCCGGCCAGAAGTAGGAGCCGGGCCGGCGCAGGTCCATCTGCCGCCACCACGCCGAGTTGGTCGACGTGGACTCGACCACGTAGGCGGTGTCGGCGGGCTGGGTCTCGCGCAGCGCGGCGAACACCTGCTCCGGGTGCAGGGCCCGCTCGCCGGTGGCCGCCGCCGGGTTCGGGGCGAACGCCGTCTCCCCGGCCTCCCGGGCGGGCAGCCGGGCGAGCAGGCCGTCCAGGACCGCGCCCGCGCTCGCGACCAGCGACTCCCCCATCGGCGCGCGGGCGGCCTCGCCCGGGTCGTCGGTGACCTGGACCAGCGTGGCGCCCTCGGGCAGGAACGGCCCGGGCACGTGCTGGTGGTAGCGGAACACCGGCGCGCCCAGCACGAGGACCAGGTCGTGGCCGTCGAGTTCGGCCGACACCGAGCCGATCCCGGCGGGCAGGACGCCGCGGAACAACGGGTGCCGGTTGGGGAACGGCAACCGGTGCGGTGACGGCGACACCCACACCGGCAGGGCGCGGTGCTCGGCGAAGGCCACCGCGCGGTCGAAGAGCCCGAGTGCGTCGATGTCGCCGCCGAGCACCAGCACCGGGTTGCGCGCGGCGCCGAGCCGCCGGGCGAGGTCGTCGAGCTGGCCCGCGTCCGGCGACAGGCCGCGGCGGACCGTGCGGTCGAGGACCGGGTTGTCGTCGATCTCGGCGGCCCAGTCGTCGTAGGGCACCGACAGGTAGGTGGGGCGGCGCTGCAGTTCGGCCTCGAACACGGCCTGCGCCAGCGAACGCGGCACGTCGCCGGGGCAGCTGGGCTCACCGGACCAGCCGACCAGCGGGCGCATCAGCTGGGTGGCGTCGACGTTGGCGAGCATCGCCTCCAGCCCGATCGCCGAGCGGACCTGCTGGCCCGCGGTCAGCACCAGCGGCGAGCGGGAGTAGACGGCGTTGGTGAGGGCGCCCATCGCGTTGCCCGAGCCGGCGGCGGCGTGCAGGTTGACCAGCACCGGGCGGCCGGTGGCCTGGGCGTACCCGTCGGCCATCCCGACCACCACGCCCTCGTGCAGGCCGAGGACGTAGGTGAAGCCGTCCGGCAGTCCGGCCAGGAACGGCAGCTCGTTGGAGCCCGGGTTGCCGAAGATCGTGGTGAGGCCACGGCGTTCCAGGAACTCGTGGGCGACCTTCCGGACTGTCGGCATGCGCGGTGTCCTCCTCGGCACTGGGGGTTGCCCCGAGGGTGGCAGATCATCCGGCCGTGCTCCAATCAATGTTGCCGACCGCCCTCATAGACAGGATCGATGATGCGGGACTTCGACCTCAACCTCGTGCGGACGTTCGTGCTGCTCTACGAGACGCGCAGCGTGACGGCGACCGCGGAGTCCCTGCACGTCACCCAGCCGACGGTGAGCTACAGCCTGCAGAAGCTGCGCCGCCGCTTCTCCGACGAGCTGTTCCGCCGCACCGGCGGCGGCCTGGCCCCGACCACCACCGCGCAGGCCCTGTACCCGTCGCTGCACCACGCGCTGGCCGAGATCGAGTCCACGCTGAGCGGCGCGCACACCTTCGACCCGGCGACGGCGCGCGCCCGGTTCACGCTGTGCCTGTCGGACCTCGGCGAGGTGTCGCTGCTGCCCCGGCTGATGGCGGCGCTGCCGTCGCGGGCGCCCGGCGTCACGCTGACCGTGCGGCCGCTGGACGTGGACAGCGCGGTGGACCAGCTCGGCCGCGGCGAGATCGACGCGTTCGTGGCGTCGCCGCTGATCAGCTCGCAACGGGTGGCGCGCATCCCGCTGTTCGCCGAGGGCTACGTCGGCATGGTCGCCGCCGACCACCCGCGGCTGCGCGGCGCGTCGGTGACGCTCGCCGATCTGACGCGGGAGCAGCACATCGCGGTGTTCGGTCCCACCGGGCACCACGGCCCGCGCCGGGCGCTGGAGGCGCGGGGCCTGCTGGACCGGGTGGTGCTGGAGGTGACCCGGTTCTCAACGCTGCCGTACCTGGTGCAGGACAGCGAACTGTTCGCGATGGTCCCGCGGCTGGTGGCGGACGTCTTCGCGGCCGACCACCGCGTGCGGCTGCTGGAGCTGCCGTTCGACATCGAGCCCGCGCAGGTCTCGGTGTACGCGCGGCACGGGCACGCCCGCACCCCGGCGCAGCACTGGCTGACCGAATTCATGCACGAGGTGCTGTCCGAACCGGCGATCCGGGAATCACTCCGGCCCTGATCGCGTTGCCAGCGGAAACCGATCTTGACCGGAAGGACCCCGCGGATGCCGCTGACAGGCGAGTACGAGCCCGGCACGATGACCATGTCCCGCAACCAGGTCGAGCAGATCGAGAGCTCGGGCGGCACGCAGGGCGTCGCGATGCACGGGATGCGGGTGATCGTGCTGACGACGATCGGCCGGAAGTCCGGGAAGCTGCGCAAGGCGCCGCTGATGCGCGTCGAGCACGACGGGGTCTACGCGGCCGTCGCGTCGCTGGGCGGGGCGCCGAAGAACCCGGTCTGGTACCTCAACGCCCTGGCCGATCCGCGGGTCGAGGTCCGCGACGGCGAGCAGGTGTTCGACATGATCGCGCGCGAGGCGGAGGGCGAGGAACGCGAGGTGTGGTGGCAGCGCGCGGTCGAGGTGTTCCCGCAGTACGCGAAGTACCAGGAGTCGACGGAACGGCGGATCCCGGTGCTGCTGCTGGAACCCGCGCCCGCGCCGCACTGACCGCGACCCCGCGGGCTCACGGCCCGAAGGCGGTCAGGAACCGGTCCCGGAACGCGCTCATCGGCCAGACCGGCGCGTCCGGGGCCGGGCGGAGCCCGTCCTGCCAGCCCCAGCCGGTGATGCGGTCCAGCACGGCCGGGTCGCGCGCCACCAGCGTCACCGGCACGTCACGGCTCGCGCCCTCGCCGGTGACCGAGGTGTTCGGCTGGTGGTCGCCGAGGAACACCAGCACCAGGTCGTCGTCGCCGAAGGTCTCCACGTACGAGATCAGCGCGGACAGCGAGTACTCGACTGCGTCGCCGTAGGCGGCCCGCACGCGCGCCGGATCGGACCACACCTCGTCCACCGACGGGCCGGTGTGCGTGAACGTCGAGCCGTCGCCGACGGCGCCCCAGTCCACCATCCGCGGCAGCGGCGCCCACGGCCAGTGGCTGGACACCAGGTCGAGTTCCGCCATCAGCGGCGGGTGCCCTGGCGTCATCTCGTTGCGGTGGAACGCCGACAGCGTGAACTGGTCGGGCATCGCCGCGTAGGAGAAGTTCGGGCCGCGGTAGCCGATGTTGCGGCCGTCGTAGAGCCGGCCGAACCGGTAGACCGCGCCCTCCGGCCAGTCCGCGCCGTTCTCCGGCTGCACGTTGACCGTGCGCCAGCCCGCCCGCGCGAACGCGCCGGACAGGGTCAGCCGGTCGCTGCCGACGAAGGTGCGGTAGCGCTGCTGGTTGTCCACCCACAGCCCGGACTCCATTGTGGAGTGCGCGAGCCAGCTGCCCCCGCCGCTGGTCGAGGAGGTGAGGAACGCGCTGCGTGCGCTGAACCCGGCGGCCCGCAACCGGTCGGCGCCGGAGTCGAGCAACGCGGTCACCCCGGGGTCGTCCAACGCGACCCGGCCGTAGCTCTCCACGAAGGTGAGCAGGAAGTCCTTGCCCCGCAACGAGGTCAGCAACTCATCGGGCGGGGTGTCGCGGAAGGCGTCGGCGGCCATCTCGGCGGCGAACTCCCGCTGGTCGGCCAGATCCGAAGCGACCGCGCGCACCTCGCGGTAGGCCAGCGCGGCGGTCGCGCGGGACGCCAGCGGCAACCCGGTCAGCGCGGCCGCGATCCAGACGACCGCCAGCACGGCGACCACCCGCGCCGAGACCGCACGGTGGTCCGCGGCGACCCGGGCCAGCCGCATCGCCGCCCAGGTCGTCAGCAGCACCAGCGCGACGGCGGCCAGCACCGCGCCGGCCACGGCGGCCACCCGCGCGAACCCGCCGAGCAGGCTCAGCGCCGGCCCGGCGAAGCTCCAGTCGAACACCAGGCTGAACGGGCGGTCGAACGCGCGGTGGAACCCGATGTCGGCGATCTTGAGCAGCACCAGCACCCCGAGGACCGCGCCGGCCACCGCCGCCACGATCCGCCGTCCGCGCGGCGGCAGGACCAGCACCAGCGCGACGCCGGCCAACGCCTCCACCGGGATCCGCAGCAACGTCGCCGGCCCGAACAGCGCCAGGTTGTTCGGCACGACCAGCGCGGCGACGACGAGCACGCACGCGAGCACGTCCGCCGCCATCCGGCGCGCGGTCACCGGTTCCGCCACAGCGTCCCCACGTCCCGGCCGAACGACCACACCAGCGCCGTCAGCGCACCTCCGGCCACGACGACCGCCGCGGGCCGGGGCAGCACATCGGCGGCCACCACGACCAGCGCGATGCCCTGCGTCGCCGCGACCGCCTTGCGCGCCAGGTTCGGCGTCAGCGGCCCGCGCAGCCACGGCGCGAGCCACCCGGCCGCCACGAACGCGTAGCGCATCGCGCCGATCAGCAGCACCCACGGCCCCAGCGCCAGCGCGACCGGCACGCAGAGCACGAGGATCAGGAACGCGTCCACCTCCATGTCGAACCGCGCGCCCAGCGGCGACACGGTCCCGGTGCGGCGGGCGACCCGGCCGTCGACCGCGTCCAGCGCGAGCGCGACCGCCGCCAGCACGACCAGCACCGGCCCGGACAACCCGGCGGCGACCAGCGCGACGACACCGCCGACGAGCGTCGCGCGGGTCAGCGTGACCCGGTCCGCGGGCCCCAGCGCGGCCCGGCCGGACCGGCGCAGCGCGGCGCCGAGCAGGCCCAGCAACGCCGCGCCGTAGGCGGCGCCGGCGAGCCAGCCCAGCAGCCCCACGCCCAGGGTCATCGCGAGCACGTTCAGCAGCACGATCAGGCCGCACGCCGCCAGGGCCTGTTCCTGGCCGGCGGCAACCGTGCCACGCTGGGTCTGGACGATCATGGTGATCGTGTCCCTTCGCCGGAGGTGTGCCCATGACACGTGCCGCACGGGCGTTCTGGTTCAACCCGCCGGGGCCGGGTGAGGTCCGGACGGTCCCGTTGCCCGAGCGCGGGCCGGACGAAGTCGAGGTCCGGACGCTGTTCTCGGGCGTGAGCCGGGGCACCGAGACGCTCGTCTTCCGCGGCGCGGTCCCGGCGAGCCAGCACGAGCTGATGCGCGCGCCGTTCCAGGAGGGCGGGTTCCCGGGGCCGGTGAAGTACGGCTACCTCAACGTCGGCGTGGTCGAGGACGGGCCGCCGGAGCTGACCGGGCGCACGGTGTTCACGCTCTACCCGCACCAGACCCGGTTCGTCGTCCCGGCCGGCGCGGTCACGCCGGTGCCGGACGCGGTGCCCGCGGGGCGGGCGATCCTGGCCGGCACCGTGGAGACGGCGGTGAACGCGCTGTGGGACGCCGCGCCGCTGCTCGGCGACCGGGTCGCCGTGGTCGGCGGCGGCATGGTCGGCTGCGCGGTCGCGGCGCTGCTGGCGCGCTTCCCGGCGGTGCGGGCGCAGCTGGTCGACGTGGACCCGGAGCGGGCCGCGGTGGCGGCGGCGCTGGGCGTGGAGTTCGCCCTGCCCGGCGACGCCGCCGAGGGCTGCGACCTCGTGGTGCACACGAGCGGGACCGATGCCGGCCTGGCCAGGGCGCTGGAGCTGGTGGCGCCGGAGGGCGAGGTCGTCGAGCTGAGCTGGTACGGCGACCGGCGGGTCAGCGTGCCGCTCGGCGAGTTCTTCCACTCGCGGCGGCTGACGATCCGCGGCAGCCAGGTCGGCATGGTGTCCCCGGCCCGGCGGTCGCGGCGCGGCTCCGGCGACCGGCTCGCGCTGGCGCTGGAGCTGCTCGCCGATCCCGTGTTCGACACCCTGATCACCGGGGAGTGCGCGTTCGAGGACCTGCCGTCGGTCATGCCGGGGCTGGCCTCGGGCGCGATCCCCGCGCTGTGCCACCGCGTCGTCTACCCGTAGGAGGGCCCTTGTTCAGCGTCACCGTCCGCGACCACGTGATGGTCGCCCACAGCTTCCGCGGCGAGGTGTTCGGCCCCGCCCAGCGCCTGCACGGCGCGACGTTCGTGGTGGACGCGACGTTCCGCCGCGCCGAACTGGACGCGGACAACATCGTCGTCGACATCGGGCTGGCGACCCAGCAGCTGGGCGCCGTGCTGGCCGACCTCAACTACCGCAACCTGGACGAGGTGCCGGAGTTCGCCGGGGTCAACACGTCCACGGAATTCCTGGCGAAGGTGATCGCCGACCGGCTCGCCGACCGCGTGCACTCGGGTGCGCTCGGCGAGGGCGCGCACGGGCTGGCGGGGATCTCGGTGACACTGCGCGAATCGCACGTGGCGTGGGCGAGCTACGACCGTGATCTTCATCCTGCCGGCTGACGTCGACGATCCGGAACTGCCCAGCGGCGGCAACGTCTACGACCGGCGGATCAGCCGCGAGCTGACCGCGCTGGGCAGGCCGGTGCGGGAGGTCGCGATCCCCGGGTCGTGGCCGCACCCGTCTGAGGCGGCGCGCGCCGCGCTGGACCGCGCGCTGGCGGCCGCCGAGCCGGGGTCGCTGGTGGTAATCGACGGGCTGGTGGCGTGCGGCGTACCGGACGTGGTGGTGCCGCACGCCGCGCGGCTGCGGCTGGTGGTGCTGGTGCACATGCCCCTGGCCGACGAGACCGGAGCGCACGCGGAGCTGGACGCCTTGGAGCGGTCGACGTTGCGGGCGGCGTCGGCGGTGGTCACGCCCAGCGCGCGGACGGCCGCGCGGCTGGTGCGCCACCACGGGTTGCCCCGGGACCGGGTGCACGTGGTCACGCCCGGCACGGATCCCGCGCCGCTGTCGTCGGGTGAGGAACTGCTGTGTGTGGCGTCGCTGACCCCGCACAAGGGGCAGGACGTGCTGGTCGAGGCCCTGGCCGCGGTGGCGGACCTGGACTGGGTGTGCCGGCTGGTCGGGCCGGTGCACCGCTCCCCTGCCTTCGCCGCGCGGGTGCGGGACCTGGTGGCACGGCTCGGGCTGGCGGCGCGGGTGATGATCACCGGGCCGCTGACCGGGTCGGCGCTGGAGCAGGCGTACGCGCGGGCCGGGCTGCTGGTGCTGCCGTCGCGGTCGGAGACCTACGGGATGGTGGTGACGGAGGCGCTGGCGCGCGGGATCCCGGTGCTGACGTCGGTGGAGACCGAGGCGCTCGGCCGGGCGGCGGACGGGTCGCCGCCCGGGATCGTGGTGCCGCCCGGCGACGTGGACGCGCTGGCCGGGGCCCTGCGCACCTGGCTGACCTCGACGGAAACGCGGTCGGCGCTGCGCCGGGCGGCCCGTTCCCGGCGTGACGGGTTGTTGCCGTGGGCGACCACCGCGCGGGTGATGGACCGGATCCTGGTTGAACCGGAACCGGGGGCGCGTCCGTGACAAGGGTGTGGCACACGACCGATGGGACGGCGCCGGGCCCGGCGCACCCGGCAGCGCGGACACGACCCGCTGCGCCCCGGACTGGCTGGCGCTGCGCGAACCCGCCGACGCGGCCGCGCGGGCGGCGGAACTGCTCACCCCGCTGCGGCGGTGGCTGGGCGACCGTCCCGCCCCGCTGGTCGTCCGCGACCTCGGTGCGGGCACCGGGTCGATGGGCCGGTGGCTCGCGCCGCGGCTGGGCGTCCCGCAGCACTGGGTCCTGCACGACCGCGACCCCGGCCTGCTCGCGCGCGCCTCGGTCCGCGGGGCGACCTTCGAGACCCGCTGCGGCGAGCTCGACGGCTTGGACCTGACCGGCACGTCGCTGCTCACCGCCTCGGCGCTGCTGGACCTGCTGACACCGTCCGATGTGGACACGATCGCCGACGCGTGCGCCGCGGCGGGGTGCGCGGCGCTGCTGACGTTGTCGGTCGCCGGGCGGGTCGAGCTGACGCCCGCGGACCCGCTCGACGCGGACCTCACCGCGGCCTTCAACGCCCACCAGCGGCGCGGCGCGCTGCTCGGCCCGGACGCGATCGCGGTGGCGACGTGGGCGTTCGAGCGGCGCGGCGCGGTGGTGCACCGCGCCCCCAGCCCGTGGCGGCTCGGGCCGGAGCAGCGTGAGCTGACCGAACAGTGGTTCCGCGGGTGGGTCGCCGCCGCCCGGCTGCAGGAACCGTGGCTGGACACCGAGGCCTACACCCGGCGGCGGCTGGCCGCCTGCGCGGCGGGTGAGCTGGAGGTGGTCGTGCACCACACCGACCTGCTGGCGATCGGAGCCCGATGACGACCTGCGCCACCGGGAGGGCGGCTGTGGCGGTGGCTGCGCCTGCCCGCGCCGACGACCGGAGCCCGATGACCAGCCCCACCACCACCCGCGCAACGGCAGCCCGCCTCTGGCCGTGGCTCCGCCTGCTCACCGCGGCCGGCATCCTCACCACCCTCGTCTGGAAGGCCGACACCGCCGCATTGCCCAGACTCACCGACACCCGATCGGCCGTGCGCACGCCAGCGATCGGAGCCCAATGAGCACCCCGACCA